>CAIWCT010000023.1 GCA_903911225.1 uncultured delta proteobacterium | reverse complement strand
CGCCATAGAAAATCAGTGTTTTGTTATTGGTGTCAACCGAACGGGCGTTGACGGTAATGGCCTGTACTATTCGGGCTGTTCACAGATCATAGATCCGTGGGGCCGGGTTTTGTGTCACGGCAGCGAGCGCGAACCCGTGGTTATTCAAGAGTTTGATCCCCGGGAAGCAGACCGCTATCGGGGGAAATATAAATTTTTAAATGATATGAAGCCGCTGAAAACTTTTTTATTCTAAAAGGTTTTTGGAGAAAGGTGTTCAGAAAAATGTTTTCAGAAGGTCTATGCATATAAAAAACACCAGACAAGCCCCATGCTCAAGATTCTTGACATTGATCAACCAGTCTTTTATTGTTTAGAAAACGTCTTTTCCATTTTTATAAATTCTAAAATCCTCTTTTCTTTGAGCGGAGGCAGGCATGTCGTTGAAAGATGATTTGTCACGTATTCTTGGAAGTGATGCGGTTGTCGATGCCGACGATATTCTCAGGAGCTATTCCCGCGACCAGAGCTTTGAGCAGCCGGGCAAGCCCGATGCGGTTGCTTTTGCCCGCACGGTGGAGCAGGTGCAGGAGGTTGTGCGCTATGCCAATAAAACAAAAACACCCCTTGTTCCCTACAGCTCCGGGCTCAACCTGCACGGCGCCTGCATTCCCAAAGCAGGCGGCATTATTTTAAATCTTTCCCGCATGAACCGCTTTATCGCCATCGATGATAAAAACTGGTTTGCCATTGTAGAGCCCGGCGTGACACTTGACCAACTGCAGGACGGCCTTGCTGCAAAAGGCCTGCGCGCCATGCTGCCGTTTGGCGTGCCGGCCAAACGCTCGGCCCTCACCAGTGTTGTCGAGCGCGATCCGTCGCTGGCCTCGGCAAGCTTTGAATATGGCAACGACCTTCTCATGGATACAGAAATCGTGCTTCCCACGGGCGAGCTTTTCAGGACCGGCCTCTGGTCAGCAGGCGGCCGGCCCGGCTCGCATATGGGACCCGTGCGTTCCATGATTTACCGTTTCTGGACAGGGGCGCAGGGCACCTTCGGCATTCTCACCAAGGCCTGCATTAAAGTTGAAACTCTGCCCGTTGTGATGGAGCTGCATGCCTTCGGCTTTAATTCTTTTGCAGATGCAGTTGCGCCGCTGCGGGAGCTGCAGCGGCGCGAGATAGGGCTTGAATGTTTCCTTCTCAGCAGCTTCAACCTGGCTGCGCTTCTCAGCCGCGACTGGAGCATTCCCGAATCCTATCCCGCAGCGCGTCAAGACTCCTCCCATTTTAAGACCCTGCGCAGCGAGCTTCCCCCGTGGGTTCTTTTTATAAATCTGGCAGGAGCCCCCGAGCTTCCTGAAGAGAAGATTGCCTATGAGCGCGAGGCCTTGGGTGAGGTAGCCAAAAAGCACAGCCTTTCTTCATTTAATCTCAATGGGCACAGGGAGGTGCTGATGGAGGAAATTCTGCGGCCCTGGAGGATTTTAAAAAAATTCTGCTATAAGGGCTCGGTGCACGATCTTTCTTTCAAGGCGCCTCTTGCACGGTTGCCCGAGTTTCAAAGACTGATTCTGCAGGTGGCTGACACGCATGATTATCCGGTCGACGATATTGGCGGCTATATTCTGCCCATTGAGCGGGGCCGCGCCGTGCACTGCGAATTTGATTTTCATTGCGACAATAATGATGCTGTTGAACGGGAGCATATTCACCTTGTGTGGCAGGAAGCAAGCCAGAAGCTGATAGAGGCAGGTGCTTTTTTCGACAGGCCCTATGGAGCATGGTCGCAGATGATGTACCGCCACAGCGGGCAGTACGCGCAAAAACTGCAGGATTTGAAAAAAGAACTCGACCCGAATAATATTATGAATCCGGGGAAGCTGTGTTTTTAATGCTTTTTATAAGGGGTAATTTTGTTCTGTCATTTCGACCGCAGGGAGAAATCTTAACACCTTGATTATACATTCCTCCTAAGATTTCTCCCTGCGGTCGAAATGACACTTTTGCTGCACGGTTTATACTATAAAGGGTACTGCCTGTTTGGCCATTATCATTCATCATTATCTCTTCTCATCCGGACGGAGGAGTTGCGTATGACGATACAGAAGGACGATAAAAAGGTATTTGAGCGAGAGCTTGAAGATTACCGCGAGCAGATCTGGGGCTGCGCCCGGTGCAACTGGTGTCAGAATCAGTGGGGCTGGAGCGTTAAGAGCGCTGAATTCTCCGAAATCTGCCCGGCCTTTCACGAATACCGTTTTTTCCCCTATTCCGGCATGGGCAAGATGCATATCGCCCGGGCTATTCTTGAAGGCGATTTTGACTATGAGGATGCGCCCGAGCTTGCCGAGTTCATCTACACCTGCACCACCTGCGGGGCCTGCGAGATGAACTGCCAGCGCCTGCAGGACAAGGAGCCTCTCAAGGTGAATGAGGCCCTCAGGGCGCGTCTCGTGCGCGACGGCATCGGCCCTATGCCCGCCCATCAGACTCTTATCAAAAGCGTGAAGCACTACGATAACCCCTGGATGCAGCCGCGCAGCCAGCGTGATAAGTGGTCAAAAAAACTTGGTCTGAAAGATGTTTCCAAAGAGAAGGCAGAAACGCTTTTTTTTGTCGGTTGCACCACGGCACTTGACGCCACCATGACTGGCGTGCCCCAGAACACGGCCAAACTTCTGCTTGCCGCCGGAGAGGATCTCGGCACGCTGGGCAAGGATGAAATCTGCTGCGGCAGCCCCATTGCCCGTGTGGGCGACCGGGAGACTTTCACCGCTCTTGCAAAACGCAATGTCGAGATCTTAAACAAAACAGGCGCGCGCAGGATCGTCACTTCATGCCCCGGCTGCTACCGCGCGCTGCTGCATGACTATCCCGAGGTGCCGGGCGTACCGCCGATTGAAGCAGATATTCTGCACGCCGTAGAGTATCTTGATCTGCTCATCAACCACGGCAGGCTGATTCTTGCCAATGAGATACCGATGCGCGTGACCTGGCACGACCCCTGCCACCTGGGGCGCCACTGCGGCATTTACGATGCGCCGCGCAATATTCTGAAGGCCATTCCCGGCATCGAGTTTGTGGAGAAAGAGCGCAACCGTGACCAGTCGTGGTGCTGCGGCGGCGGGGGCGGAGCGCGCACGGCATTCCCCGAGTTTGCGGCAAAGACGGCGGAGAAGCTCATCCATGAAGCAAAAACAACAACCGGCGCCGATGCTATTGTCACGTGCTGCCCGTTCTGCGAACTCAATATAGGCGACGTTCTGCGCCGCTCCGGCGACAGCATGAAGCTTTTCAACCTCGTCGATCTTGTCGCGCAGTCGGTGGGGGTGAAATAAAATGAATTGTAGGGTGAGCAAAGTGAAACGTGCCCAACAATCACTATGATGCAATCGAATTAATGCTGGGCACGCTTCGCTTTGCCCAGCCGCTACAACTTGTCAGTGAACGAGGGCTTTTATGAAAAAAATATTGGACTTTAACAAAAAAAAACAAATTTTTTTAATTGCGGGTTTAATTTTAATATTTGCAGGTTTGGCCTTAATGACGTATGGAATCGGACTAATTGGAGGTATTATATTCATAATTGGGTTTGCAGTAATGGCTAAAAAAGATGATGTAGGCAGTCGGTAAGTTGGGCAAAGCGGAGCGTGCCCAACAATTTTTAAACAATGAAAACATTGCTGGGCACACTTCGTTTTGCCCAGCCTACGATAATTAAATAGTCGGCAGGGTGCTCACCGCGCGCCGGTGATAGCTGTTCATATATTGCACAAGGAGTCCTTCATGGCAGAGGAAGCAAAAAAGAAGGTTCCGCAAAACAGGCTGCCCAAGCAGGTATATCAGGCCCTTGAATACGTGGTGGGCAACCGGTGGATTTCCGACAAGCGCTCGCTTGTGGAGACCTACAGCAAGATGTCCATCGAGGGCATGAGCTATGTGCGCAAGCACAATAGGGATGCGTCGGCGCTGCCGGCCTGCGTGGTGCTTCCGGCAACCACGGAAGAGGTGCAGGGTGTGGTGCGGGTATGTAACCGCTACGGCGTACCTTTCATTCCCTTCACCAACGGCCAGGTTTTTAGCGGCACTACCAATGACCAGCCCACGCTCATCATCCACATGTCGCGCATGAACCGCATCATCAACATCGATTCCGACAATATGGTTGCAACACTTGAATCCTATGTGGATTATGCCCAGCTTCAGGCCGAGGCCATGAAGGTGGGCCTGTGGAACGGCGGCACGCCTCTTGCCACATCGCTGTGCAAGCTTTCGTCGCAGTTTGCCTTTGCCGGGCTGTGGCAGACGGATCTGAAATACGGACTGCTCAATCGCAATATTGTAAGTGTTAAGATGGTGCTCCCGGACGGTGAAATTTTAGATACCGGCACGCGCTGCCTGCCCGGAGCGGGAGACTTCTGGGAATACGGGCCCGGGCCTGATTTGATGGGCCTGCAGCGGGGCGGCGCCGGCAGTAACGGCATTGTGACCGAGATATCGGTGAAGCTGCATCCGTGGGTGGGCGGCACGTCGCTTCCGGAAGTGCCTGCGGGCAGGCCGAGCCTTGTCGATGTCCACGACCCTGCATATGACAGCCCGCCGCCGCCGGACAATCACCGGCTCTATTGGATCGAGTTCAAGGACCTTGATACCGAAATAAAAACCATGCGCGAGATCTCTCATTCCGGCATTGCCATCGGGCTGAATGCAACGGGCGTCTACTCCGCCTACTACTGCTCGCAGACTCAGGAGATGACCTGGGACCGGTGCAAAAACAAATTCTTTCCCGATTATAATTGCTATGTCATCATAGCGGGCATCACCTCGCCCAGGCAGATTGAGTATGAAGAAAAGGTGCTCAAGCTCATTGTCGAGCGCAACGGCGGTACGTTTTTGACCGAGGACTATAAGCCCGAAGTGCTCGAAGCTCTCATGCCCTGGAACCTTGATTGCATCCGTCACACAAGCGGCTTTCGCATGAACCGCAAGATGTACGCCAGTGCCTGGCTGCCGGTTGGCCCCTTCGAGGTTGGGAAGAAGACGCAGGAGTTCTGGAAAGATGCGCTCAATGCTTTTGGTGAGTGCGACATCACCGACCGGGGTGGCGCCGATGACACGCCGTTCATTTATGCCCTGCAGCGGGGCAGGTTCTGCTTTGCCGAAACCGACAATTATCCTGATCCCACAAACCCCGAGGAGATTACCAAAGCAGCCGGCTTCGGCATCTACGGCATGGCGCGGCTGGTGAAGGAGAAAGTCTGCCCCTGCCTTATGGCCTTTCTGAACGTGGAGCCCCTTGTGTCCATGTTCCCCGAGGTAGGACCCAGACAGCACGAGCTTTTCCGGAAAATCCGCCGCGTGTTTGATCCCAAAAGCGTCAACGCTCCGGGCCGCCAGGTATGGACTGAGGAGGAGTGGAACAATGTGCCACCGCAACTCAAGGATATGGTGAACTCCATGCGAGAGAGGGTGGGGCTTGAAAAGGTGAAGTGAGCTACTCTTTGCCTGTGCTTGCCGGCAGGAAAACATGAAAGGTTGTGCCGCTGCCGAATTCCGACTCGGCGGTGATGAGGCCGCCGTGGTTTTTGATGATGGTGTAGGTGGTGGCAAGGCCGATGCCGCTGCCGCGCTGGCGGCTGGTGAAATAGGGATCGAAGAGCTGCTGCAGGTGTTCGTTGAGTATGCCGATGCTCTGATCGCTGATAGTGATTTTTACATAAGCCCCATTGGGCAGGGGCAGATTATCTGCCGGCCCCACATTCATATTTATGGCTGAGATGTCGATGCTGCCGCCTTCGGGCATGGCATGTTCGGCATTTATAAGCAGATTGATGAATACCTGCCGCATCTGCGTTTCGTCAAGCCTGGAGCGCTGAAGGTCGGGCGGGAAGCTGAACCGGCAGGTCACGCTTGACCCTTTCAGCGCTGCCTCCGCCGCGTCCTGCAGCAACTGCTCTACCGAGACGGCCGTTTTAAGCGCTGTTCCTCCCTTTGCAAAAGTAATCAGCTGCGCTGTCAGATCTTTTGCCCGCAGGGTCGCGCGCTCGGCAGCAGAGAGATGCTCCGAGACGCGGTCTTCCGGGGCAACCTGATGCTGCGCAAGATTGATATTCCCCAGTATTATGGACAGGATGGCTGCCTTGGCGGAATTAT
>CAIWCT010000022.1 GCA_903911225.1 uncultured delta proteobacterium | reverse complement strand
TATAAAATATAATATTTTTTGCAAATTGGAACTGTCAAAAACGGCAATCAGGGCAAGATTTAATGGGTGCTAAAAAAAGCTTTTTTCTTTATTCTGCATGGTTAATGGTTCCGAAAAAAGTCTAAAAATGTGATTTTATCGTCATACCATAGAAAGCTGGAATCCAGCTTCTTTAAGGCACTTAGGGTTTATCTAAAAATATATGCTCAAAGATATTCTGCTTTTTGATCCCATCCAGAAAAAAACGCTCTTGCACTTTTGGCTTTGTCAACGGCACTATCCATGCTACCGGGCAAGCACAAGCACTATTCCCCGCATGCTGCGCGTCATAACGATTGTTTTCATGCCGGGTTTCTGAAAAAGGGGTTATAGAAATTCCTGGCGACTCCAGCTACCATAGTATGGCAATTACCCCGAATGTTAAAGACCATACAGCAAGAGCCAGCAAAATAAGCCATTCTTTCAGATTAAAATTGCCCAGAGGGAAGGCAAAAGGTTTAAGACCCCGATACCAAGGGATTCCCATTCTTTTATAATGACAGACAAACAATATATTACAGCCAATCAGCCAGATTGCTGCAAAGAGCAGTAAAAACAAGAGTTGGCGTTGCGACATGCCTGCCAGAATGGATGTAAATTTTGAAAATAAATTTAAGATATTTTGCATAACACCCTCATGTGTGCTTATCTGCCCAAAACAAACGCAACTTCCCGGAATCCTGGTTTTTTTTAGATCCTTTCGCTTATTTCCCTCTTTTGCGCTCTAGCGGCAATGTCCAGCATTTTCTTTTATATAGCAGAATACTGGATTATTGGTCATGATTTGCACTACCTGCCGACTGCGAACACAAACTCTCTATGAACCGCCTTGTGTAAACCCGCATGCACAGTGACATAAAAGCGAACTGGGAACCACCGGCGACCCGATTGGAACGTAACTATGAGATCCATTGCTTTTTTTCAAAAACAGCATGAAGGGATTTTTTGGGATCGACCCACGATTTACACGTACCATCCGGCTTGATTTTCATGTTCAAATACTTTTCAACATGCCCCCGTGACTGGAATCCTGCTATGTTGGTTGCCTTGGGAGTAACCCTATCCTCAGTCCCGCTATGAACAAATATACAAATAAATCTGTATTCGCAGACTATTTTCATATTTCCCCAGTTCGTGCCGTGCCGCTGCTGATCACGCTCTGCCGTAATGCATGGTAAACAGGTCCAGATGCTCCTCTGCAAGGGTCGTGGTGTCGCACAGGCAGGTAAATTCCGGGCCCAGCCCGTGCCGGAACAAAGCATGCCACTGGCCGCGCAGGGCATGATAATCGGTGCGTCTGCCCCGGGGCAAAGTCAGCATGGTGACGGCCTCGGCCATCAGGAAATTGTCTACTGCGGCAATAGCAAGCTCCACAGGGGCTTCATGGGTGAAGACCCAGTCGATAACGCGGCCGTAAATCTGATACACCGAAAGGGCAAGCTCGGGTGAATGCAGCTCAGGCAGATCATTATTGCTGTCAAGCTCAAACAATACGAATTGATCGATCCAGGGGGCAAGCTTGCGCAGGTTAAACAGCTTTGTTTCATAGGGCATGTGGTGATAGGCAAATGAGCTTACCGCCACATCATAATGCTCATTAAGCGTATCGGTGAAATCCTGAATAGAGCTGTTCATGCTGCGGATGGCAGACGGCGGAAACACTTCGCCCACGGTTTTGACCGCAAGCTCAACCATGGCAGGCGAGGGATCAATGAGCAGTATCTGGCCGATATCGCCGGTTTTGCCGACGGCCTGCAGGCGCTTTACAAAATCCGCAGTGAGAGCGCCATTGCCGCAGCCAATATCCATGATACGGATTGGTTTATTGAACCGGGGCAGGGAATCGCATGCCTGCCGTACGAAATCCTCGCGGCTTTTTTTAAGCACCGGAACGCTTGCAAAATGCATGAACGGCCGCGGATCGACAAACGGCCGCTCCGGCATAATGAACTTGCCATTCTGGCGCTCAAGAAAGCTGTTTACAAAACCATTGAAGAAAAGCCCTTCTTCCTCCTCCAGCACGCCTTCCTGAAACCATTTTCTGCCTAATCCCTCCAGCCCTTTTGACATAAGTATGCCGCCGGCATAACAGCGAAAACACGGGATGAGTTTATCACGAACTTTTCCGTGCAGATCAAAAGGCTCCATTTTTTGGGCAACGATTTGCCTTCCAATATTTTTCCACTCCTCAACTTCGGTTCGTGTAAGAAAAAGCATAAAATGGCTCCTTGTTGAAAGCATGGAAAGTAGTTTTATTAATAGACACTATAAATAAACGGTCACAGTGATGTCAAATATAATAAAAGCAGATATGCCTCTAAAAAAAAACAGGTGGGTACTGCCCGAGCGGACAAGAGGCTAAGAGATGCCTTCGAAGCCATACCGATAAAGGACTTGCCGGATCGTCAGGCGCTGAAACTTTATTCCGATCAGCTTCCCTCCGGCGATATTGCCCCAGGCAATCAATCAAACAGTCATATTTATTTTATCAGAAAATCACCCATGGCCCGTGCAAGCTCCGTTGGTTTTTCTTCCTGCACATAGTGCCCTGATTCGGCAATAGACACAAGCCGCGAGACGCGAATTTCGCGCTTGATGCGGGCGGCGATCTGAAGCTTGGCCGGCATGTTTGCGTTTCGCTTGTTTTCACCCCAGACAATAAGGGTGGGGCGGTCGATCCGCTCAGTGAGGCCATCATACTGCTTCGGCCTGGAGTACTGAAACATGCGTACCAGGGCATCCAGTGCTCCAGGTGTTCTCGTGGGCGCCATATAGGCATCAATCACCTCATCGGTCACCAGCGATGTGTCATAGTAGGAGCCTGAAAGAAAAATTCTGCAAAAAGCCCTGGTATAAAAAAGCCTGGCCATGAGCCTGTCCAGCGGAAAAAAAAGATAGCCGAGAAAAGCAGGTGTCTGACTGCTGTAAAATCCAGGCTCAATGAGCACCAGGGCATCAACCCGCGCAGGCGCTTCAATAGCTGAGCAAGATACGACAATGCCACCCATAGAGTGGCCTGCAAGGGCTGCGGTTTTCAAGCCCAGCGCATCCATAAATCCAAGCACCAGCCTGCCCTGGCTCTGCATATCATAGGCATAGTCGGAAGGCTTATCTGAAAGGCCAAAACCTGGCAGGTCAAGGGCGTATACGGTGAAGCGGTCGGCAAGCAGCGGGACAAGGCGGTGCCAGGTGTAGATTGAACCGGCAAAGCCGTGGACAAGAACCAGCGGTCTTCCCTGCCCCGTCTTCTCGTAATGGATCGTGCGGCCGCCGACCGTAACAAAGCGCGCCTCTTTCCCTGCGGACAGGGCAATAGGCGCGGTTTCATATGGCCAAAATGAGGCCGCTGTAAGCAGCAGATACACAAGCAGGATACAAAACACACAACCTGCAAAAATTTTTGAAGAAGGCTTCATAAACAGCCGTTTATTCCTTTGCCATAGTGCATGAGGCGCCCTCTAGCGACATGGACACAGAGCATGCTAAAAGATCGCTTTTAGCCCCAAATCGGCGAGTTCCATACCGACAGCATGCTCCATCATAATATTACCGGGATCTTTATCCTGAAAATTGAGCCGGATGGCTTCACGTCGCGCTATCAGGCTTTTCATATACGCGGGGTCGGCGGGCACATCTTTTTGCCACAGGTCAAAATAAATATTGAGGTAGCCCAGCGTCAGCTCCATGATATGCGCCTGTGTTGTTGCCGTGCTTGGGGCGAAATCGCCTGTCAGGCAGTAGGGTGATATGAGGGCGCGGAACCAGCTGGCGTTGCGCGATGATTCCAGGCCGGGGAAATACTTCTGCCCCTTATCATAGAGGTCCTCAAGCGGTTCAATGTATTTTTCCATATATGGCTGATCCACAATGCAGTCAGCCGTAGGATATAAGTCGATGATAAAGTAGCTGCCTTTTGCGCTTTCAGCCCAGTAGGACGAGAAAATCGGCAGGGGGTGGCTGTCATCGGGCCAGATGATGGTGGCATACGACATGAGCTTGTCGCGGAAGCTCTGCACTGCGAAGGCAATCTTCTCAAGCTTCGGGGCCTTGTAGAGATATTTTTTGCTCCACGGAAGCCCTTCGCCGCTTAAGTTCCAGAGAGGCTTTATATCTTTACCCTGATAGGTTTCCAGCTTCTGACCACCGAATTTCTCAAGAATCTTCGAGATCTCTTCAGCATAGGGGGGGAAGCTGTAATCGTCTGACATTATATTCTCCTTTAAAGTCTGGGTTCTGAAAGTGTGGCTTCAGCAGCAAGCAACGGCATACATCGCAACTTAAGCCGCTACATTAAATTATTCACTTCACTTGTTATACCTTTACAATAAACTGTTCCCGGCCATCTTTAACAGCTGCGTGTGAGACGACTTCGAAGGCACGGTTCTTCATGGCCTGGTTCTCAAGAGCATCCACGCACACCCGGGCTATCTGCTCGCGCCGCACCATGCCGGTTATTTTGCCGCCTTCGCCAAAGGCAACCTCCGGCGGCATTTCCTTCTCTGTATACCCGCCGGGCCGGATTATCGTATAATCGATGCCGCAGGATTGTATAAATGCCTCACTCTTATCTTTTGCCCGGAGCACTGGCATCATAAGCCATTTGTAGATGCATGACACGGCATCGCGGCTGTTACCAACCCCGATGGATGAAATCAGCACAAAATGCTGTATGCCTTGTGCCTTTGCAGCACGGGCCAGATTCTGATTGCCCATGTTGTCGATTTTATCATTTTCGGCCTTGCTGAAAGGCTTCTTTGAACCGATGGCACTTACAACAAACTGTGCGCCACCCATAGCTTTTTCAAGCGAGGCAACCGAAGACAAATCGGACTGCATGTATTCCACTCCCGGGTGCGGCTGCGCAGGCGACTGCCGCGAGATAGCCCGCACCCGGTAGCCGCGCTTCACCAATTCCTGCACAACGCATCGCCCTGCCCTGCCTCCGGCTCCTGCAACAACCACTATTTTTTTATCTGTCATTATATTGCCTCCTTGCGGTTTGTTTTTGTAAATTATGGGGTAAATTCAAACGTAGCCATTTGGAAACAAGGCTTACTGCTTATTTTGCTGATCCCTGCGCTGCATGGCAGCGGGGCACCAACAAAAAAACAAATGGATTGCTTAGGCGGTACTATCCCAAAGGAACGGATTTTACATCTGTCGCAGAAAAGCAGATTGCTTTGATTGCTGAAAAATCCAATAATCAACTGCGAAAATGTCTCAGCTATCGGACGCCCTGTGAGGTCTTTCTTGAAGCTTCACGTAATGCACCTGCAACCTTAATTCACCTTTTTAAAGCCATTTTGTGCACTATTCAGGGAAGAACAAGTAGAATAGACTCAAGTATCAGTTTTAAAGACCCTTTGGCAACAGGGTTTTTCTCACAGACAGCTATAATAGCATCGCTCTTATTATAATATATCTTGATTATGTTTTTGCCGACTTTGCTTGCCGCCAGTTTCGTGTCCCGATAGTTTCTCAATTTCTCGAGCCCCGGGTCATCATCACCCAGGAGATATGACGCTATGCAGGGGAGCTTATTTGTTCCCTTGTATCCCGATTTTATGGCATAGGGGCCGGGCTCGGTGGTGAATTTCGTAAATTCCTCGTTCGGAACCAGCACGGTATAATTTTTTGACAAGTCCGGATCCTGCGGCAGGTCCCATATGGTCAGGTCATGGCTTGCCTCGATATAGGTATACTTTGAAAAAAAAGTACCGTAATAAATCTGGAACTCCACATTGCCCGGGCTTTTCACGCCATAGGCAATATGGCTCATTCCGGATTCGCTGACCCAGGTATCCGTCACTTCCCAGGTCACCTTGGTCCTGTTATCCATAGTGACGGTCCAGGTACCGATCCAGTCGTCGACATACTGCGATTCGGCAAAGGCTGCCGGCGCCAGCAGAAGCATGAATACAGCGATGCAGGTACAGCTCGTAATTATTTTTTTCATTGTTGCCTCCTTAAGTTTTTCTGTGGTTCCTGACACATTGTTTAACCTTTCATCTCACCGGGCACTGCTGCTGCATCAGCAGATCAATGACAGGCAAAAAAAGCTTCAGCATGCCCGCTGCTGCTTTTTTTGCCGAGGGGTTCTTTTCGAGCACGGGCACAAGCCGCGCCGACATCTTGTAATACAGCGGGATCAGCTGCCGGCCATAAGCGCTTTTTGCCAGCACGCCGTCGCGGTAATTCCTTATCGCCTCGATGCTCGCATCAGCCTCTCCGAGAACCGATGCAAGAAAGCACGGGCCTTCTGAAACATTAAAAACCTGTATCCGGTTGTTGAGCGCATCTGCGACATACATTCTGCCCGAAGAATGTATGGCCAGGCTTACCGGGAAATTGAAAGATCCGTAATCGGTTCCCCCGGCGCCCCATACGGCAACAAATGTGCCCGCGTTGTTAAACTGCTGAATGCGGTTGTTGAATGCATCTGCGACAAAGACATTATCTGCCGCATCAACGGCAATGCCGGAGGGATAGGAAAATTCTCCCGTATCGTTCCCCTCGGAGCCCCATGAGGTGACCAGCGCGCCGGTTACATCAAATTTCCGCACCAGGTTATTGTAGTAATCCGTGCAAAAAACGTTTCCCAAGGAGTCGATTGCCAGGGAAGTAGGGCGGAAAGAAAACATCACCCCGCTTTTGCCTAAGGGATCTCCCCAGGCGGCAAGAAAATTTCCCTGTGCGTCATATTTCAATATAAGCGATTGCCAGGGGTCCGCAACATAAACATGGTCTGCCGAATCAACGGCAACACCTACCGGCTGCCTGATAAAGCCTGAACCAATTTCGGTGTCCGGGCCCCATGCCGCTACGTAATTGCCCTTCCTGTCAAACTTCTCTATGCGGAAGTTCGTTGAGTCCGCCACGTATACATTGCCGGCCGAGTCAACGGCAACTGCCCCCGGGTTTGTCAGTTTGCCCTCTCCTGCCCCGTTGGAGCCCCAGGCATCGAGAAACCCTCCATTTTTGCTGAACTTCTGGATGCGGTCATTGCGGGTATCGGCAACATAGACATTGCCGGCGGAGTCCACGGCAACACCGCCCGGGCCGCTAAATTCACCTTCCTTCGAGCCCTGTTGCCCCCACATGTGCCGCCCAAGTAAATTCCGCGGCACGTTGGATGATTCATCTAAAGTTGCCAGGGGTGAGACATCCTCCCGGCTACCGGCTGCTGCAAGATATGGATATATAAAAACACAAAGCAAAAGTGAAACAGCATATTTTTTCATAAGTCCATCCGCTTTTTTATTTGGGTGTTGGCAGTTTTACAACTATTTAAGAAGCGGGGCTATCTGCTCTGCCCATGCTCTCACAAAATCATCATTCATCAGATTCCCTGACTCGGCAAAACCGGAAAGCTTGAAGCCTATAATTTCAACGGGAAATATTTCTTTAAAATAAAATTTTCCGGGCAGCAGGCCAACGGGGTCTATGAATGTTATTTCGGGAAATTTGCTGAAAACAGTGGAGGTAATCATGTTAAGAACGTTTGTGTTCACCTTGCCTGTGGTTTTATCAACGGAGACGGAAATGACAAAGGCGGCCACTTTTTTGTTTGCCAGTGTCGCCTTGTGGCGATCGAGAAATTTTAAAGTCCCCGGAAGAAAAGTTGAATAGTAAACCGGGCTTCCGATAACCACTGCATCATAGGCCGAGATATCGTCAACATGATATGCCAGCCTGATATCAACCCGAAGCCCATTTTCACATAAAACATCGCCTATTTTCTCTGCAATATGGGCTGTTGATCCGTGCTTTGTGTCGTAGGCAATAAGAACTTTCTTTACGGTGCTGTTATCAGTGCCGCAAGACTTCTCAAACAAAGTATAGTTTTCCCCCCATGCAGAAGTAAAGCCAGCCGCCGCAAGCAGCAACATGCATGAAGCAAAAAGGCTGACCCGGATAATCTTATATCGAAAATAATTTTTAAAACTCAACGCCGGTAATGTTTTTTTCATTTTCACCTCGCCTTTTGCTGCAAAATTCATCTAATTTAGGGAGATCGCAATCATATATGTTTTATGACTAATTTGAGAATCGCCACGAATTGTTTATTCCCTTCCTCATTAATTCACATAATAGGCATTAGACAATTAATCCGCTGCAGGATTCGGTCAATAGCCCCACGATACTGCTCAGGGCTAGTAAACAGTCTGAGTCCGCACAGCCGTTGTAAACCTTCCAAACATAAAAAGCTTCCAACAGCATTCGTGCTGTTGGAAGCTTTTTATCATATACCCTGTCTATGCAACATGGAAGCCTCGTGTTGTAGCTGTCAGCTCTCAGTGTCTAAGTACTATTTATTATTTTTACTACATACACCTTTTAATTGCAAGACAGTAGTGCTCCAAAACACAGTACCCACTGGTGGACTTACATACTTTTTTATACTTGTATGAAAATAAAAAAGCTGTTTAGCTAAAATCCTGTTTCTTTCAGGAGCAGGCTAAATAAAATGACTTTGCGGAATAATAAAAAATAAAAAAACCAGCCCAGCCAGACCAGCAGTCGCAGGCCGCAGCGCGGACGCTGCTAAAGCTTCAGCCCCGGCAGAGGATCTGCGGCTAAAGATATATCTTACCTGTTATCTGGCTGCTTTTGCCTGTCTACTATATGCCAACACCATCGGCCATGAATATTCCTATTATAATGTGGGCATCATACAGCAAGGCATTGCAGGCATTCCCGATTTGCTTCAATCGTCTTATTGGTATGGCAATGGTGAAACAAATCAAGGCTTGTACCGGCCCCTTTCCATGATAACATTTGCCATCGAGCAGGAGCTTGCGCCCGTCAACCCGCATGTAGCTCATTTCGTCAATGTGGCGCTCTACGGCCCTTTCGGCTTTTTCCTGTTTCATCTTTTGAGCAATCAGATGCGTGGCGGCAGTATTATACATATAATTTTCTAGGCAGTGCGTGTTTCAGCATAAAGAAATATGAAGCGGCAATCGAGGCATTCAAAAATGCGGTACAAAGAAATCCTGCTCAGCCTGAAACGCTCTATAATATGGGTTCAGCCTACGGGACGCTCAAGGACTTTGACAGAGCTATTTCCTGCTTCCGAAAAGCCGCAAAGCTTCAGCCCGGCAATGCCCAGACTTGGCATTACCTGGGCATGTCCTATCAGAGCAGGGGCGACGACGACAATGCTTCAAAGTATCTGCTTAAGGCTCAGCAATTAAGCCGGAAACTCTAGCAGACTTTCACATTTGAATTTTAAAACACGTTTAACTTTCCCCAACTCCCGCCTATTAGTTGCTATCCGGTGTCCTCAGCTTGCAGTAACCCGAGAGCTCCACATAGGCCGAGCCTGTTGCGGCAGCCCCGTTGATGCTGCCCGTAACCGAGCACAGACCTTCCCAGTAATCTGGCGTCATGGCGCTGAAGAATATCTGGCTGTCAAAAAGTGGCTGCACGGTAAATTCCGCATTAAGGTCGGGGATGGAAATGCTCCAGTCAAGCGGGAAGGTGCAGGCGCCGGTTGCATCTTCGTAGGTGCGGTGAGATTGCACCTGAAAGAGATCACCGTAGGTGACATCGCCCAAGGCGGAGCGGTAGGTCCAGTTGGTGCTGGCCGTGCGTCCGGTGATAGTGCGGAAATGAAACAGCATAAGCGCGCCACCGTCGTCGAGGCGCAGCGAAAACCAGTCCCATATAACCCCGAAGGCGGTGAAATTGCCCCACTGGTGATCCATCCAGGTGCGTCCGGAGGTTATCGTATAGTCACGGCCTTTATATGAAATAGCGCCAGAGGTTTCAAGATTGGTGAATGAGTAATAATACGAGCGCAGGCCGTCGCCCATGGCAATGGCACCGTCGCGACCGTGCAGCAGCACGTCTTCACGGGGCACAAGGGCAAGCTCAAGGCTGACATTATCAGAGCTTGCGCTAATGAAAATGGTCCGGTTGTCGGAGAAATCATACGAAAAATCATTAACGCTGATCCTGGGGATGCCTTGGCTGATACCGGCAACCGGGGGCCGCGTGAGGGTTTCTTTATAGGCATAGTCCTGCGTTGCAGGGTCGCTTACAGCAACATGGCCAAGGTAGCCAAACTCTTTTGCACTCAACACCTGGCGCTTGAAGATCGTGCATTCAAAGCCCAGAGTCGTGCCGTTGTCATCGGCAGCCGTGCCGGTAAAGTACCACCATTCGTTGCGGCTGTCGAAATGAGGGCCATGGTCAGCGGGAAACTGCACCTCATCAGGGCCTTTGCAGCCTGCGGCGGCAAGAAGCACAATAGCCATAGAATATGCCAATAAATTTCGGCCCCGTATGAGGTAGCTTTTCATAATCACCCAGGCTCAGTACTGTTATGGGTGCGCGGTGCGCAACCTGCCGACTTTGCGTAACAGGAATAAATTGAAGTCAAGTATGTATCCTGATTACAGGCCCGTAGAACAACGTTACAATGTCTAGATAATACTTTAACATCAATTTTGTACGACCTCAATCCCATCCTTTGTTGCGGCTTATTGTGAACTGTCTGCCGGTGTTTCCTCTGTTGCAAATTTGTGATGCAACTCAACCGGGTGCGCAGCCTTTACCATGCGAATATTGAGCATTTCAACAAAAACAGAAAAGGCCATGGCAAAATAAATATACCCCTTGGGGAAATGGACCTCGACACCCTCTGCGACCAGTGCCGTGCCGATAAGCAGCAAAAAACTGAGTGCGAGCATTTTGATGGTTGGGTGGCTGTCGATAAAAGCGCTGACTTTGCCGACTGCCAGCATCATAACGATGACGGAAATGATCACAGCCAGAACCATGATAATCAATTGGTTGGCTATGCCGACGGCCGTAATCACCGAATCCAGAGAAAAAATTATGTCCAGCAACATAATTTGAATCAGCACGCCGACAAATGATGCGGCGGCTTTACCTGTCTGAATATGCTGGGCTTCACCCTCCAGCCGTTCGTGAATTTCAAATGTGCTCTTGCCGATCAAAAAAAGGCCTCCTATAATCAGGATCAGATCGCGGCCCGAAATTTCATTGCCCAACACTGTAAAGAGCGGTGCTGTCAGCCGCATAATCCATGTCAGGGAAAAAAGAAGTAAAATACGGGTGAGCATCGCCAGGCCCAGGCCGATGACTTTCGCTTTTTCCTGCTGCTCTTTGGGCAGCTTGCCGGCCATAATCGTAATAAAAACAATATTGTCGATGCCCAGCACTATTTCAAGTGCCGTTAAGGTTGCCAGTGCAATCCATGCCTGCGGGTCAAAAATCCAGTCCATGCATGCCTCTTTCTGCAAGATATCGGGTTAATCTAACTTTTGACGTTAAACTAGCTATTTCCCTCTTCATTGTCACTTAAAATATAAGCTCCCAGGTCGACGACGACCTTTGTCTTTTCAGGTATTGTTTTTGCCCGGATAAAAAATTGGAGTAAAATATTGATCTTAATATTTCAATAGGCTTTGTCATTTTGTCGCATTTCCGCTTAACTTTTTCCATTGGCTATCTTTTCCTGCAGCCGCATGCCGGCCTGACTCACGGCACGGTAACACCCCTGCCAGACAAAAATAAATATCAGGTTTGTTTGTGACTTGCTACAGAATAACACCCGGACGTTCCATAGGGGCTAAAAAATTGAGTTCATGCTATACTTATCCTATAAGCATTTAACACATTCAGGAGATTGACGATGCGGCAGATTATTCTATCACTGACACTGGCAGGCCTGCTCTGTGTTTTCGCCTGCTCAACCACAAAGGAGAACGCTATGACGAAACCACTTGAAGTTGTTCCCTCGGTGAATATCGCAAAGTACATGGGCACCTGGTACGAGATCGCACGGTACCCAAACAGGTTTCAGGAAGGCTGTGTAGCCACGCAGGTCGAGTACTCGCTGCGGTCGGACGGCAAGGTGAAGGTGCTCAATATGTGCCACGAAGAGACCGTCGACGGCAAAGAAAAATCGATTGAAGGCAAGGCCTGGTCTGTTGACGAGCAAACAAACGCAAAGCTTAAGGTGCAGTTTTTCTGGCCGTTCCGGGGCGATTACTGGATCATACAGCTTGATAAGGATTACAAGTATGCCGTGGTTGGTCATCCAAAAAGAACCTATCTCTGGATTCTCAGCAGAACCCCGACCCTTGATGAAGCAACCTACAGCGCTATCGTGCAAAAGCTTCTCGAGCAGGGTTATGACCCTGCCAAAATGATTGTCACTCCCCAGAAAAAAGGTTGAGCCTAAAGCGGCTGCCGTGAAAATGAAAACTTAAAATGAATGTGTATAACTTTTCAGCCTGGGCATTAAGCGGACACGAGAAAGGCCTTGCCGATTTTAAGGGCAAAGTGCTGCTCATTGTCAATACGGCAAGCAAGTGCGGGTTTACGCCCCAGTACAAGGGGCTTGAAGCGCTGTATGAAAAATACCGCGCCCGGGGCTTTGAGGTGCTGGGGTTTCCCTGCAACCAGTTTCTCCACCAGGAGCCGGCAGATGGAGAAGAGATTCAAACATTCTGCGAGCGCAACTTCGGGGTGACATTTCCCCTGTTTGAAAAAATCGATGTAAACGGCATAAACGCCCATCCCCTGTTTCAGTATCTCACCACAGCAGCCCCGGGGTTTTTAGGGTTTAGGGCCATAAAATGGAATTTCACCAAATTTCTTATCGATCATAGCGGCAAACCGGTGAAGCGGTACGCGCCCATGACCCCGCCTGAAAAACTTGAAGCAGACATTGAAACTTTGCTTACTGTTGCAAAGCCGGCAGCATAGGAGTCTGGCGAACTTCCCGACTTTGCATTTTTACCCTCTTTTTCTTGCGCTCAGCTTCTTTGAATGCTATTTTCAAAAAACATATATTCAAACAGGTGCCATGCTCATAACGAAATACAGGCTCTCCCTCACAGATCTCAAGGTATGCGCTTTCATTCTGGCATCGGCCTTTCTTTTCTGCGCCTGTGCGGAGCATGTGCCACCGCCGCAGGAAAAACCTAAACCGGCAGCCGGCATGCCGCGGGGCCAGCGCCCCTATCAGATATACGGCGTCTGGTACTACCCCATTCCATCAGCCCTTGGCTACAGCGAAGACGGCATTGCAAGCTGGTATGGCGATATTTTCCATGGCAAGGCAACCTCAAGCGGCGAAGTCTACAATATGTACGATATGACCGCAGCGCACAAAATCCTTCCGCTGGGAACCCATGTTAAGGTCATCAATAAAAACAATGGGGCAATGGTCATCCTGCGCGTCAATGACCGTGGCCCGTTTGTATCCGGCCGCATTATCGACCTTTCCTATACTGCCGCACAAAAACTGGGGATGGTGCAGCCCGGCACCATACCGGTCAGGGTTGAGGCGGTACAGGTGGCCGAACAGACACAGCTCAAAGGTAAAACCGTCTGGAAGGCTGAAGCTGTGCCCAATTTCCAGTACGGCAATTTCTCCATCCAGGTAGGAGCATTTCAGCAGGCAGCAAATGCTATGAAAATGCGGCAAGCCTTGAAGCAAAGCTATGAAAAAGTTTCTGTTCAGCCGCCCACTGTGCGCGACCGCGAAAATGAACGGTATTACCGCGTGCAGGTCGGGGCATACAAAGGCCTGCAGGAAGCGCAAAAGGAGGTCGGCAGGCTGAAGCAAAACGGGTATCCGGGCACTTTCGTGGTTGCCATAGACGAGACAAAAAACTGAGCAGCCTCAGCCGACAATGGCCGAGGCATTCCGGTCAAAAGGATTGGTGCGCACGGCAAGAGAGAACAAAAAGGGATAGCTTTGCTTGAGATGCCACATATAGTGCAGCCATTGTTTCACGAGCATGCCGTAGGCCCGTTTGATGTCATATGCCAGATGATCCATGTCAGAAGCGGGAAGGCCGGTTAATGTTGCCCGCGCATGCAGTTCCTGCCGCAGATGAAATACAGCTACGAGCGTATCGGTAAAGCTCTCGTGCTCGCTCAGATTAGGGTTCTCCATCAGGCGCAGCAGCAGGGTCTCTTTGGCCAGAAAATACCCCTTGAGCTCCTCAAGCTCCATGCTGTTGATATCAACCATGTAGTCATAGTCCTGCAGGCGCAGTTGCACTGCTGATAAATCAGAAGCTGTCCAGCTGTTGCCGATTATAAGGTTCTGCTCTATGCGGTCGATCTGGGGATCGTGGTGGGCAAAAAGCGCAAGCAGCCCGGTGCCCAGCTCGCTAAAAAAAAGTCCGATGGCCACATTGAGCCGTTCCATCCGCTGCTGCTTTTCGTACTTTTTGAGCATGTTCTCGGTCACCGTGGCAATCAAGGCCAGAAAAACTCCAACGCCCGAAATGATGAGCGCCATAACAAGCAGCTTGCCTGCCGGTGTGACGGGATGGATATCGCCATAGCCCACTGTTGCGATGGTCGCTACATTAAAGTAGAGGGCGTCCAGCAGAGAAACCTGCTCCACTACCATGAATCCAAACGTCCCGAGAACAAACACCGCACATAATATGATCAAAAAAAATCGCAGCCGGAATCTATCACTCAGCATCGGTTAGCTCCCTTGATAAGTATACAATAGATTTTCAGTATAAGGCGTGCTCTAAAGATATGTCAACGATAAAGCCTCGCCAGGGGTTTCCCTGTCAGCGGAAAGCTTGCCTTTTATGTGCATTGCGCTATTATGGATACAAAAAATTCAAAAAGGGCCGTTAGCCATGATGCAATTTAAAAACGAGCAGGACCGGCAGGAAGTGCTGAACTGTCTTACGGAAAACATGAACGAAGAGTTTCAGGCAACGCTTCAATACATCTGCCACCGAATCTCGGCAAAAGGCGTAAACGAAGTGCTGTCGGATTCATTTAAATCCGCGGCCCTTGACGAGATGTCCCATATCCTCTTCTTCTCAGACCTCATCACCAAATACGGGG
>CAIWCT010000021.1 GCA_903911225.1 uncultured delta proteobacterium | reverse complement strand
TTGTCGATTTTCAAACCAACAAAGATTTCACTAACACCACAAGAACTATCAATCAAGCTCAGCAGATTTTCTTCGCTAGAAATATCTCGAATTGCACGCAACACAGCAATGATCAAATCCGAATGGTCGCCTCCCTGCGCTTTCAGGACAGATACAACCGCCGCCGCCTTTCTGCACCGTGCCCATGAGCATGAGGCGTATGCCGTTATTTTCCTGCCAGAGCATTTCCGGCAAATCATCAACCTTGGGATTGAGCTTAAAGAAACCACCAGTGCTTCCGGCCTTTGCTCCGGTGCGCTCCTCGATGAGGTCTTTCATGGCAACAAGCGGTGTTATGGAGATATCTTCTGTGAAGCCAAGGGCTGATGCAAGGTTTGCATCGGGGTCGGCATCAACGGCAAGAACACTGTAGCCCATATCCGCAAAAGCTCGACAGAGCAGCGCAGCAACCGTCGTCTTGCCGACGCCGCCTTTGCCTGAAATGGCAAGCTTTAATGGATGCATTATACTTCGAGCCATGAATCGGAAAAAAGCGCTTTGCCGGTGAGCACGTTGAATGTTTTCACATGCCGCTTTTGCTCATCGGACAGCCCGGCCATATCCACTGTTTCCCCATCCATGAGTCTTGAAACAAAAGCCGCCAGTTCCGGCTTTTCACCCTTGCACAGCGCCATCATTTCCTTATCATAGGAATCGATAATCGCGGCATACAGGCCATGTTTCTGGAGCATCAGAAGGTATGTCTGATTAAGATAATTGCGCAAATGGGCAGGTGCGCCATTGGAAACATTGGAAAGGCCTATGTTTGATTTACAGCCAGGGGCCAAATCAGGCAGCATCGCCGTAAACTCAAGGCAGGCAACAACCTGGTTGATTTCGCCCTTTACAGGAGTCACAATGGGGTCAATCAAAATATCCTCATTGGGTATGCCGATTTCGTTTGCCTTGTAGATCAGGTCAACGGCAAGTGCTGCACGCTCATTTGCATCGCGCGGCATGCCGTCATTGCCCCAGAGAAGCCCTACCATAAGAGCATTATACTTCTTCACGAGAGCCAGACCGTTTTCAATACGGTCGCTCTGACAGGAAACAGAGTTCACAAGCGGCCGCCCGCCTTTCTTGTGGGCCTTAAGCCCTGCCTCCATGGCATCAATATTGGTAGTATCAAGGGACAGCGGCAGATCTACTACTTCATGAATTATAGTAACAAGCCACTCCATCATCTGAGCGCCGTCTTTTTTTGCAGGCCCGATATTAACGTCCAGATATGCGGCGCCGGCTTCAGCCTCGGCTATGGCCATCTGCTGAATGGGTTGCGCATTGCGCTCCTTCATCGCAGGTCCGATGGTTTTTGACATGATATTGATGCTTTCAGCGATTGTAAGAATCATACTCACCCCCATGGATAATATTCTGATATAACGCTCATGCGGCTTTCCAGTTTTTTAAATACGGCGTCAAGGCAGAAGCCTCACGCGGGCCGATCTGAATTTCCCATCCTTCCAGGGCTTCATCAAGCTCCCCGCTGATGGAGGCTACTGCTCCGGGAATAATAAGCTTGCGGTGTTTGATCTTCTCCTCGATGCTTGATTTTTTTATAAACGGTGCTATAGAGTCGGCCGAAAACTTGCCGGCTGCCCATCCTGTGAGAACTGAGAGGCCTTCGGCATCTTTTATCAGCAGCCATGTAGGAACACGGCTTGATTCAATTTCAGATGAAACGATAAAATATGTGAGAGAAAAATTGCTCGTAATGACAACCGGAGAATTCTCATCAGGGTTATTAACCTCGTAAATACCCTCAGTGGTCGCCATAGGCCGTTGGGGATCAGTATATATGTTCATGCGCTGCAGGGCAAGAGGGAATAGGTTGTGCCCCTGTACCTCTGAAAGAATAATAATACCTGCATATTTGGTTATAAAGGCAGACGCGATAACAGCCTCATAGAGGGGGTCATCGGTCATCAAGCAGGGAAACACTATGGTTGGATAGCCCAGTGTTCGCAGCTTTTGTACAACCGCGCAGCGCCGAGCGATAACATTGTCCTGAAAAGACTTTACAAAACTTTCCGAACCGCAATCAAGAATAATATCCTTGAATTTCAATGCTGCAAGCTTTCCTGCAAGCTCTGCAACCTCATCAAGGCTAGTGCCCTTAACAACCAGAGGGCATTTGTTGTCAGTGGCGATCTTTACAACGGAATCAAAATTTTCAATCGTCGCAGCATGCAGCAGCGGTCTAAAGGCAGCAGCGGCTTGAGCGCCTGCGGCAAGCACATCCGGATTTTCAGCCATGAGAGCAAGCGTGACAATACCGGCATCAATGACTTTTTTTATGAGCGTTGTAAATTTCTGTGCATCTCCGGTCTGTGACTTGACGGCTATAATATCAGCCTTCAAAATCAGCCCGACACGCTCATAGGCAAGCTTTTTAAATGCTTCAAGCTTTTGTGAAATTTCCTGATCGCTCATGGCATCGTTTATAAAAAGCCCGATGCCCGGATTGTTCACAAAAGTCTTTTCATGTCTGAAAAGAACCGTTTCGCCGCCGACTTTGAGTGCATGCTCACCTGTACCGATAATCACCTGCCGCACGGGCGGGGCAGATGCCTCCTCGAGTTTTTCTCTGGTTTCGGCGGATAAATGCGGGCATGCGTCAAGTTCAGCCTGCCCTGCGGCAAGCTTCATAGCAAATGCCAGACATGTTGCAACACCGCATTCCTGGCAGTTTGTCTTGGGCAGCAGTTTAAAAATATCCATTCCGGTTAAAGCCATACTCTACTCCTGCTATTAAGCTATTCTGATAAGTTGCTGGCACCGTTCATATAAATATGCCTGTTCATATCGGCTGTCACATAGACCTCACACGATACCTTCCATTTCAAGGGCAGGATGCTTCTTCTCTTTCAAAAAAGGCAATATGGCATCCTGCGTTGTTCCGATGGTTTCATCGGCAATACGATCTGCCAGATTTTCAACACCTAAGCGGCTGCCCTGTTCGTTTATTTTTTCACTGAGCTCATCCTTAAGGCGCTTGGGCATCCAGACAAGCCGGCTTATTCCGCCTTCGCCTTTCAAAAACTTTTTGGAGCCGATATAATGTTTGCTGTGGCCAATAAAGCCCGGAGTAACCGCGCCGCCGCCTACAGAGCCGGCAAGCGTTGTAAACTTCATGCCCGAAGGCGTCTCACCGCTATGGTCGCGGTCAACAACCATGATGCCATTACACGTGTCAAGCACAGCTGCAATACATTCAAAACAACCGCACGATGTCATGGGATTGCGCATTATGCTGTAGGCGTTGACGGTCTCGACCTTGCCGCGCGAATGCTGCTTCACAAATGCATTCACGCCTTCCCAGCTGCCACGCAGCTCATCAAGGGTTTCCCCCTTTTCAATCGGCTGGTTGGGGCCTGTGGGATTTATTTCATTGGATGCTTTGCAGTCAAGCCAGTTATAGGCGCCGCACAGCCCCGTGCGCTCGGGAGTTACTACACACACATGAGAGGGGGCAAATGACTGACAAAGCGTACAGGAAAAGAAAATGCCTTCAGATTCGTCGGTCATGTTTGCAATGCGCTCATCGCGTTTTTTAAAAGCCACGCGGGCATCCTGCAAAATAGTGCGCACAGCAGGCTCAAGGGTATGCAGTGTAATCTGAACTTTATCAAATATGGTGCCAAAGTCTTTATGGAACATGGTGTGCAGAATAGAGCCGATATGTTTCAAAGTGAAGCCCTTGTCGACTGACTGTTTTGCTACACGCAGCCACGATATATCGCGCTGGCCGATATGCATGAGGCCCTGGGCATAATTTATAAGGTGATGAATCTGTCGCTCCAGAATCGGGAGAAAATCCTCCTGCATCTGGCGGCCGGCAAACTCCACATAAATGGCAAGCGGCAGTTTATCGCCCGCTTTGATGTCTCCGATATCGGGGCCGACAACCTCTATTTTCCCATCCTCAACCTCGTTCATATTCTTAAGAACTGAATACTCAACCATTGCCGTACGTCCGCCGCCTGCTTCAAGATAAATATCATCACCCCGCACACGCTCACCTTCAAAGGCAGGGCCATAGGCAACAGGTATGGGCACCTCGGTCATGGTAACTTTAAGCCCGCGCACTTCAACCGCCCGTGACACCATCTGTTCATAGGGCACGCTTGATACGACATGCTCATACGTGCAAATACCGGTTGGCAGAATCTGCGGAATGGCGGTATCTGCGATAACCGGAAAGCCGAAATTGATAGCTCCGGCAGCATTAGCGTACCATTCATCAGACACCGGACCAAGGGCAAGAACAAAGGCAAAAATCCTGTCTTTGTTGTAGATGAGGTTCTTCCTGAAATCACCCGGCTTCACAGCGCCAAAAGCCATGGCAGCGCGCACGGCAAAGCCCAGGGCAAAAACCGCTGCTGACGTGTCAGGGCCAAATGACACAAGACGTGTATTCCAGCCTATTTGCACATTTCCATCAACAAGCTGCTGAGAAAAGTGCTTTCCATTATTGTCGCCGGCCATAAATACATAGAGATTTTTTGTCTGAAGTTCCTGTGCAAGACGGGCTGCTGTCTCTTTGTCCGGCGCAGCGCCAAGAATTGCGGCAAAGCCGGGGGCTGTACCATCAACAAACTCAACGCCGCGCTTGCGCAAAATGACATCGTTTGCAGCTCCAAGCCAGATAGAATTGTCCCCCACATCCTCTCCGGCAAGATAAAAGCCCGGCTGTTCGAGATACCTGATTGCCTCTTCAATCTCTTCATAAAAAAGAGTGGCCATGCCGGCGTCAAGGGCGGGGGCCAGATACGGCAAATGCGTATGGTCTGCCACAAGCTGCGGCAGCAGCGTGCGGGCCTGCTGAAAAACGATCTGGCAGTCGCCAAGCGTGCGAACCGGAATGCCCAGCATGGCATAAATAACCGGCAGATAATAGGCAGTGTCGGGGAAGCCTATCTCCTTTGCCGGGCCATATTTCTTGAGCACCCCGCTATATTTCTGTTCAACCCGACAGGCTATCTTGTGAGCGCCCCGTATTGCTGCTGATGCAATGATTTTTGACACGTCGAACCTCTAATTTAGAAATTTTAAATTATGGTATTGGCCTTACACCGCATCAAGTTCCCTGCGCATCGCCATATCAAAGAGAACACGGTCGCGGGCTTTATCAATGCCAAGGGCTTTGCGTTTTTTGTCGATATGCTCAATCATCTTACGGGCCATTTCAAGCGGGTCAAGTGCAAAATCCCATTTCCCGCCCCATTCATTTTCAAGTTCATTAAAAAGATAATCCTGATAAATCTTGCTGCCTGAGGTGGGAAATGTAACGCCGAAAATGGTGTAGACACCCGAGGCCACAAAATAATGGCCAATGGCAAGCGCCTTTTCGCTCATCCATTCAGGGGCAGCACCTGCCACGGGCAGATCTGAAATATCATCCCCTAGCCCGCCCTCTTTCACAACAGCTGTGGCGGCCATAAGGATCCGGCTATTGTCAACACAGGAGCCCATGTGGAGAACCGGCGGTATGCCTACTGTTTCACAAACCTCGGCAAGCCCTGCGCCGCAGTATTTTGCAGCGGCCTCCGGCACCAGCAGCCCTGCCTTGCCGCAGGCCATGGCGCTGCAGCCGGTAGTGAGAACCAGGACGTCATTCTTGATAAGTTCTTTTATGAGCTGAAGATTGCCTTCGTCATGCCCGACGCGGGCATTATTGCACCCTACAACTCCGGCAATGCCCCTGATGCGGCCGCCGATGATATTGTCGTTGAGAGGCCTGTAGGATGCGCGAAACTTGCCGCCAAGCAGATACGTGATAGTTTCATGAGAGAAGCCCACCACCATGTCCTGCCGGATATCAGGAATTACGGCCTTACTCTTGCGACGCGGGTATGC
Organism: uncultured delta proteobacterium; assembly: GCA_903911225.1. GTDB lineage: Bacteria > Desulfobacterota > WTBG01 > CAIYCZ01 > CAIRTM01 > CAIWCT01. The sequence continues at coordinate 11,088 of CAIWCT010000021.1, read as the reverse complement.
CTCAATGGCTTCACGTACAATCTGTTTTGCGGTGTTTATGGGATCGTGCTCATTGAATTCAATATGTTTTGCGCCATAAATTTTTGCCTTTGGCGATGTCGTGATTAGCTGCGTGTGATAGCACTGAGACACGCGGTGCAGGGCCTGCATCTCGCACTGCACGTCGATCACCATGGCATCCACCACGCCGGTCACAATGGCAAGCTCCTGCTGCAAAAAATTGCCGGCAACCGGAATGCCATGGCGCACGAGAATCTCGCTTGCCGTACAGCACATGCCTGTAAGGTTAAGCCCCTTTGCGCCTTTTGACTGCGCCAGTTTAATCATCTCGGGATCCTGGCAGGCCACGACGACCATCTCGGACATGAGAGGATCATGGCCGTGAACGATGATATTCACCTCATCCTCTTTGAGAACGCCAAGGTTAATTGTACCAGTGATCGGCACAGGGGTGCCGAACATAATATCCTGCAGCTCTGTTGAAATCATTGAGCCGCCCCAGCCATCTGCAAGCGCAGCACGAGCTGCCTGTGCGGTCAGGTTCTTGTAATCCTGATCAACACCCATATGCGTGCGATGCATCAGCTCCACAACTTCGCGGTCAATACCTCGGGGCATAAGATTGAGCTTGCGCCATAGCTCCTGACGCTTGAGCGGCGCCCGTTTGGCAAACACCAGCTCACCTTCCTGCTGTCCGAATTGCGCAACACAGCGCTTGCCAACCTCGACAGCAATATCACTTAATTCCATATTTTCACTATCAAGGCCGAAATCCATGGCAAGCTGGAGAAGCTTCTGCACGTCTTTCACACCGTAGCCGGGTATTTCTCCTTTTGCAGCGGCAAGAAACACCTCGGCAACGCCGCGGGCATGGTCTGAGTGTGCGGCAGAGCCGGCAGCTACCATGCGGGCAAAATTTCGCGCAGCAATCGTCTCGGCCGTTGCGCCGCATAAGCCGGTCTTAGCAGGCTCATCACCCTTCGGCGGAGTGACCCTGCACGGCCCCATAGCGCAGTTCTTGCAGCAAATGCCCTCAGCACCTATCGGGCATGGCTTCATCTTTGCAGCACGATCGAATATTGTCTCAACGCCCTGCTCCCTCGCAGCATTAAGCATGACTTGAGTGGCATCACAGACTGTCAAAATCGCATCAGGCTTTTTCTTCTCAGCCATAAAAACCTCTAAGAATTTTTTGTTAGCCCATGGGTGGGCTGTGCTTACCATGTTTATTTGTAACAATGTACCCGGCTCAACAGCCAGCCCTGCATTTCAATTCAAAATCCGCATTCCAAAATCTAAAATCGTCACGCCGGTTTTTTGCGTTTTTCGCTGCCGTGGCTTTCACTATACCAGTAGCGCTGATCGGTCTTTGCCTGCTTGAGCATCTCGTCGCGATCGCTGATCCTTGCGCGCCAGTCATGTTTCTCGGTTGGCACGCCCGGCTGCGCCTTTCCTGCTGCTTCCTGCAGGGGTATCCATGCGGCAGCGGGCTTAAACTCCGGCTTTTTTTCCCTGCGGCCGGCAGGCGCTGAGGTAACAGACTCTTCAGCCTGTTTTACCGGCTCAGGAATTTTTTCTGCCTCGGCATGCGTAGAAAGAACGATGCCCTCGCCTTCTTCGTCATGGTCGATACTTTTAATAAGCGCAATAGCATATCCTGGAGCAAGCCCCGCTGGCATGTCCATAATCTGTACAATTTTACAGAGCGAGCCTGCTTTCAGAGATGTTGCCACGCTTGATTGAACAGAGGCGCCAGGGGTGTATGACACTGATACTTTCTTTGTATCCGCTACTGGCAGTTCTGCAGACTTCGGCGCAGCAAAGCCACCGAGATCGGCAATATAGCGCCGCACCTGCATAATGGCATCGGGATGGCGCATCACTACAATATCAGCGCCGGCATTAAGCAGCGTCGAAGCAGTAATGGCTTCCATGAGGATACCGCGCTTGCGCGCATCGCCCATCAACTCACCCGACTCCTGCTTTGCCTCCTTGGTCTTCCAGACTTCTTCTGCCAGATTACAGAAAAAGGGGCACTGCAGCTTTTCATCGTTTTGCGTAATGGCTGCCTGACGAATCCGCTCCATGACTGAATAGGTATACTCAATACCATAGCCCAGGCCGCCGGTAGTCGGATCGATAATAATCTTTTCAATGGGAACGCCCAGATTGCTGAGCAGAATATTGAGCTGCTTTGCCAGATTGATATCGATGGGTGAATTGGCTATGAGCGTCAGGTTGTTTGCAAGAGCCTGCGCGCCAAGCTGCTTATGGTTTGCTTCATCAACGGGACCGATAATTATCTCTCTGCCATGGCAGGCTTCAGCAACTGCCTTTAGAACTTCTACGTCCTTGTCCGAATTTGCTGTACCCCAGACAATCAGCGGAACTGTGATAGCGTCGGCAACAGCCTTTGCGGTGAGGGCAGCATCCTGCGCGCTGCGGTTAAGACCGTTGGGGTCTGTGCTTTTAAGCCACAGGTGTATCATATCTGCATTATATACATCCTGAGCTTTTTTTGCCCATGCAACAGGATCGTGCAGCACATCTGCATAGGGCTCTTTTAAAGCTTCGGGCCATTCTTCAGGGTTGTAGTCAAGCACCTGAATGGCTATACGTGGAGCCCATGGCATCGAGCCTTCAAATGTATAAAAAGGATATATCTCCTCACCGCCCAGGCTTATCTGCTTCCCGCCTGAACCAAACGTGAGGGTTTTGACTTTACCGGCGTATTGTTGTTTCAGGATTTCAATGGGCATGTCAGCTCTCCATCATGCTAAAAGTCAGTGTATCTGAACCAATAATATTTTATTAATAACTTGAATATTTCAAATATGCAAGCTTATTTTGAAAAAAAGTCTACTTTTTCGATAGAGCATGTAGACGCACTTGCAACAACAATAGAAAATAACAAAATCAAGCAATTAAATAAAAAAATATAAATAATTAAATTAAAAAAACGTACTTTTCCTGAACTATATTAAAATTTTTCGAGCAATCTTCTCCATAGACACCACTGCAGGATCATCTTCCGGCAATACAAGAAGCGCCTTCTTCTCGATGTCGTACTGCGGTACCAAAGTGTCTTCCGGCACGCAGCCGGCCACCTCTATGTCCAGCTTTCCCAGCTCATGCAAAAATTGCTCTGAAAGCACGGAAGGAGCATTGTTTATAATCAGATAAAACCTCTTAACATTCAGCTTCAGATCCTGAGCCAGGTTTCTAATACGTGCTGCAGCCCGTAGCCCGTTAAGAGAGTAATCGGATACAATCAAAAGACAGTCGACATCATTTGTAGTGCGGCGGCTCAAATGTTCAAGGCCTGCCTCATTGTCAATGACAACATAGGGGTAATTCTTCCCAAGTGTTTCAAGATACTTACGAAGAATATTGTTTATAAAGCAGTAACACCCGACACCTTCAGGCCTTCCCATAATGAGAAGATCAATATCGCGGCTCTCAATCAGTACTTCATTGAGTTTGAGCTCAAAGTAGGCATCCTTGGGCATACCGGAAGGCACTTCACCTTTGGTCTGAAAAAAATCCTCCCTGGCTTTGCCTATTGTGCTGAGTGACCGGTCGCCCGATAAACCCAGCGCATCGGCCAGATTGGCATCTGCATCAGCATCAACGGCAAGAATCGGGCGTTTGCCTTTTTTTAGCAAATAACCGGTAAGAAGCGCCAAAACCGTGGTTTTGCCAGTGCCGCCTTTTCCTGCAACAGCAATAATAGTGCTCAAGAAAATCCCCCTTTCGTCTTTTCAAGACGTGCTGTAACAGTGGGGAACAGCCCCGAGTCAGTATGCGGCAAAAAAAGGCCTGAAATATATTTATCCATAAAAGAACGGTCTTCACTAAGTTCGATATTGGTCATTTTGCGGGCTACATCTTCGGCTGTTTCAAGATACTTTTGTGAACCCGCAGCAAGCCTGGCCCCTGCAAGTGAGCCATTGCCTATAAAAGTGTAGCGCTCCCGTGGTATATCGGGAAACAGGCCAATGGCCACTGCCTTTTCAAGGTCGATATAGTCGCCAAAAGCCCCGGCTATGATAACCTGATCAAGGTCGCTGAATGTGAGGGCCGCATTAGCAAGAAGAGCATGGCAACCGGCAAACATGGCTGCCTTGGCCCGCATTATATTATCAATATCGGCCTCGGTTATAACGATGTCGGCTCCCGTGCCGGAGAGTGGGCTTTCTACCAGCACATATTCAAAACCGCCTGCCCCCTGACGAATGCGCCGTGTAGGCAGCCCGCGGTCGAACTTGCCATTGCGGGCGATTATACCCGTCTCCATGAACTCGTCAAGAATGTTGATGGCGCCCGAGCCGCAGATTCCCACCGGGCGCTTACGGCCAATGGTAACGATCATGGGCTCAAAATCAGCGTCACTTATACTGAATCCCTCAATTGCTCCCGGCATTGCGCGCATGCCGCAGGTAAGTCCGCCGCCTTCAAAGGAAGGGCCGGCTGAACATGAGGCTGTCATCAGCCAATCGCGGTTGCCGAGCACAATTTCACCATTGGTGCCAATATCAATATACAAGGTAAGCATGTCTGTTTCGTGCATGCCGCTTGCCACAACACCTGCAACAATATCACCGCCCACATAGCTGGCAACGCATGGCAGGACAATCAGCGGAACAGGCCCCGGCACAGAAAGCCCGATATCCGAGGCATTGACACGGGGAATAATTGACGCCGCAGGAACATAGGGTGCTTCACGCAGGTACTTGGGGTCAATGCCAAGAAGCAGGTGAGACATGACGGTGTTGCCTGCTGCTGTTATATGAGAAATATCGTCTTTTATTATTCCGGACTTCAGCAGCAGTTCGTCAATAAGCGCGGAAAGCTCATGAACCAGAACCATCTGTAAATGTGCAAGGCCGCCCTGCTTTTGAGAATAGATGATGCGGGAAATCACGTCATCGCCGCAGGAAATCTGCGGATTATAGGCAGATGCCTCGGCAAGCAGAGATCCTGTGTTCAAATCAATCAAATGGCCCCACAGCGATGTTGTGCCTATATCAAAGGCCACGGCGTAGTGAGCGGCAGATGCAGCACCCGGCTCAATGCGTATGATGCGCCGCCCTGCAATAGCAACTGTCAATTGCCAAACCCCTTCCCGGGCTGCGTGGGGTAGTTTTTTTAAAGCATTAAGTTCAATACCCTCAACTTCAATGCCGTGATCCTTGCGAAGGGTTCTCTGGATGCGTGTAAAATCACTGGCATTATCGGTAAGGGTTGGCGGCGTAAGTTGCAGTTTATACACATGAACCGGTGGATCAAATCCCTGCACTGCTTCTGTTGAAGCAGTCGCATGGCGCGTTTCATGGGCATGGATACGCGCCTTGCGCACTGCCTGACCGTGAAGAGGCGGCTGCTCTGGAATCAGCACCTCAAGATCGCTCTGAACTGTTGATCTGCAGGCAAGCCGCCACCCCTGTGCATATTCCTGAGGCGTTAGTTTTTCGCTGTCTCGGCATGATACCTCGCCAGACGTAATCATGACCCGGCATTTACCGCAGGCGCCATCACCGCCGCAGGAGGCATTAATATGAACACCGGCCTCAACGGCAAGCTGCAGGAGGTTATCGCCCGTGCGGGTCTGCACATATATATCAGCAGGCATAAAATGCACAGTGTATGGCATCACAAAAAGCACCTTATAAAATGAGTCTGCGTGGTTTTCTCTGGAATACAGAATAGCGTCAGAGAAGCAATCCTGCGGCAATATGTCAGCCACTGACAGCTATGTGCATGATACAATCGATGCGCAGCAGAGTGCGTAGAGCATCCGCGCTCCGACAATAGAATCCCAGGCATCTTCTGCACCAGCCACTTCGACAAGATCAAATCCTATGATTTTTCTGCCTGATTCAGTTATTTGTTTAAGTAAAAAATTAGCTTCAGAAAATGATAGACCTCCCGGTACAGGTGTCCCGGTATGAGGGCAAAGAGCTGGATCAAGCCCATCAATATCAAAGCTAATGTAGACAAGTTCAGGCAGGCTCTCAATAATTTCGTTACAGAGACTCTCCCATGTAATACCCCTGTAAAGAGCATTTTTCAAGGCAGTGTCAGCATAGAGCTTCACACGGCCTGCGGATCCGCTTATAACATCAGCCTCGTCACGGCAGAAATCGCGCACCCCGACCTGTACGATACGCTCTATTTGGGGAATCGCAAGTGCATTATGCATAATTGAAGCATGGGAATAGAGAAAGCCTTCATACCCTTTTCGCAGATCGGCATGGGCATCGATATGCAATATGCCAAATGATTGAAAATGACGGGCATAAGCCCGTAGTGATCCGAGTGTGACACTATGGTCACCTCCTGCAATCCCGACAATTTTACCACTCTGCAGATATCTCAAAACGTCAGCTTCCAGCCGGTCGTACAGCCTGTCAAACTGCTGTTCAATCTCAGCATATTCTGCTGCAAAGTGCGTGTGGCTCTTACCCCGCATAAGCCCGTCAATCACAGCTTTTGCCTTTTCACGCAAACGAAGGCTGGTTTCATATATAGAAAGCGGGTGAGGCTGCATATACAAACCATACTTCCAGACATCCCCCATTTCTTCATCATACAGATCAACCTGCAATGAAGCCTTGCGCAGCGCTTCCGGCCCAAGGGCTGTGCCTGTGCCGTAGGAAACCGTTACCTCCCATGGCACAGGAATAATCACGAGCGAAGCATCATCGGCTGTAAACGGCAGCGCAAAAATATTGCCGTTGTCGACAGAAACGTTGCCGGGGTCAAAATCGCTGAAATTATTTTTTAGCTGCGGTGCCGGCAAAGCCATGGGTACAACCTATTCTTTAAGCAGGCCAAGTTCCCTGTCACGCGATGCATATTTCTTCCCGAGCTGACGGTCTATGGCTGACACGAGAGCCTCAAGCTTTAAGGGCTTAGCCACATAATCATCAAGGCCGGCTGCAAGAAAGCGCTCTCTGTCGCCAGACAGGGCATGGGCGGTGAGCGCTATGATCGGCAAACGCTTACCGGTTATCTTCTCGCGCTCGCGAATGATACCCGTGGCTGCAAGCCCGTCCATCTCAGGCATCTGCACATCCATAAAAACAAGATCATAGGGTATCGTTTCTACAGCCTGAACGGCTTCGCTGCCGTTTGCAACTGCATCAGCCCTGAACCCGAGCTTTTCAAGTATTCTAAGAGCAAGCTTCTGGTTAACGATATTATCTTCAGCAACAAGAATCCTGGTGCGCCGACGCAACTCTTCATTAATAAGATGTCTTGTAATAAATTGACCCGGACGGTCACAGGCTTTCAGCTGTCTGCTGCCAATCACCATGGCAAGGCAGTTCTGCAACTGTGAGCTTTTTACAGGTTTAGTCAGATATGCGGCAAAACCGATCATGCGGGTATGCGTAGCCTCTCCCCGGATACCGTGTGACGACAGCAGGATAAGAAGCGTATCCTGCACAGTGGGATTGGTTTTGATTATTTCCCCGAGCAGATGCCCTTCCATATCAGGAAGATCGGAGCTGATTATGGCAATATCAAACGGCACAGTATCCTGGGCTGCTTTTTTGAGCACGGCAAGTGCGTCACTGCCCCGAACGGATTCGCAGCAGCTGCATCCCCACGACAGAAGCTGGTCCCTTAGCACAAGCCGGTCTGTAGGGTTTTCGCATACGACAAGCACTCGCCTGCCACGGATATCATCAACAGGGGCGGCAGTAGTTTTCCGCTCTACCGGCTGTTTTTCAAGAACGACGGTAAACCAGAATGTTGCGCCCTGGCCTTCAACGCTTTCAACGCCGATCTCCCCACCCATAAGCTCAACCAATCGTTTTGAAATGGCAAGTCCAAGTCCCGTACCACCAAAACGTCTGGCCAATGAACCGTCAATCTGGGAAAAAGATTGAAAAAGGCATGACCGCTTCTGCTCAGGTATGCCGATACCAGTATCGCTGATTGAAAAATGGAGCGTTACTTTTTTGGCGCTCTTTTCTTTTACTTTCACCCGTAGAACAACTTCACCAGCGCTGGTAAATTTGACGGCATTGCCCAGTAAATTTACCAGTATCTGGCGAATTCTTCCCGGATCGCCACGCAGCAGTGACGGCACCCGTGGATTTACAAAACGGGAAAGCCTTAGATCTTTTGCCTGTGCCCTGAAGGAAAACAATTCCATGATATCATCAACCATGGAGTGCAGGTCAAAATCAAAAACCTCCAGATCAAGCTTGCCCGACTCGATTTTTGAAAAATCAAGAATATCGTTAATAATGGCAAGCAAAGCATTGGCGCTTGAGCGAACGGTTTCAAGGTATTCATGCTGCTGCCGTGTCAGCTCCGTATCCATGAGCAGGCCCGTCATGCCGATCACTGCATTCATGGGAGTGCGTATCTCATGGCTCATATTTGCAAGAAATTCGCTTTTTGCCTGGCTCGCGTCCTCAGCCCTGGAAGCCAGCACCCGTGTATCGACCAATGTCTGCTGCAACTGCCTGTTAGCGGCCTCGAGAGCTTCCTTGGCGCAAAAAAGCTCAGACTCAACGCGTTTACGGTCAGTACAGTCGCGCACCGTACCGACAGAGCCCGTTACAGTGCCCTGCCCGTCATGGAGCAAAGAAATATTGACCTCCGTATGAAACACCGTGCCATCCCTGCGGCGCCATTGCGACTCGTAATCCTTAATCGATCCTATGGTTAAAAGATTCTGGATGATCGACGGTATTGTGTCAAAGCTATGCTCAAGCGCCGACAATTCAGCAATGTGCCGCCCCACAAGCTCCTGCTCACTATAGCCGGTCATAGCAACAAGCTTGCGGTTCACGCGCTGTACATACCCATCGACATTGGTAACATACAGGCCATCGTCCATGGTTTTGAAAATATTTTCAAGAAAATCATCAGATTTCGCAATTTCATGACCTGTTATCGCAGTTGAACCGACAGGGTTAACAACGGCTAGAATTCCGCTGCACACTTTAGCTTCATTAAACAAGCGCGTTACATGCACCGAAACATAGATGGCGTGGCCGATATGCCGCCTGTAAAAACAAAAATAATTTTGATCATCTAAATCCGGGTTGATAGTAGCAGTAAGCCCTGCGGCAACATCAGGGGGATATGCAGCGACATGATCACCGGGCGCAAGCACTTCAAAAAGGTGTCTGCCGATAATTTCATTTTCCATACAGCTTGCAATTCGCAGAAATGCTTCATTGCAAAAGGTAATCAAGCCCTTCGTGCCGGACAGGATTATACCTTCAGTGCACACATTTAATATGTGCTTACATCCGAAGGTAACATCAGCTGATGAACTGAATTCAAGAGGCATGCAAATATCCTAAAATTTTTATTTTTTTATTACCAGCTACAGTAAGATATCCGTGCTGGATGAATAATTTTATTCCAAGGTTGCCCCTGTTACAAAAGTCTTACAAATAATAACATACAGGTTCAACTATCATCAACAAATAAAAAAATCGGTGGCTTACGGTTCAGCTTTTACCTGATTTTTATTTTTTTCATACCAGCACAGCTTCGCAGAAATGTCGTTCCCTGAGGTTTTTTTTAAGTTTCACAGTACAAAAAGTATATAACTTTGCAAAAAGACAGAAATAACGTTTTTGAGGTTTTTTAAATTGCCTAGCAAGCATTAATTACTAAGACTCGTTAAAGAAAATCATTCGCTAGACCAGCTTAATTAATAAAAAATTGCTATTTTTTATTAATCATTCTATTGTAGGTACATATCAGACAACTCTCTCCTAGTCCAGCAACCTTGCTGGATTCCGATAAAAGTATATGTTATAATAAAACAAATAAGGTTTCCTAAATACCTGATTGCAGCCGGATCCATACTCTGAACGGCTGTAATATATATAAATAAAAAAAAACTTGCTTTCAAAAGATTTTCAGAGTATTAAAACTTCAGTACCCTAATAAGAATCACCATGTAAAAACTAAAAGTTTGTGCCAACCCTAGTTTTGCGATTGAAGCTGGATAGTTAATCCCCTTTGTGCTGTTTGTTGAAACGCGGTTTGGACAAGCTTGTTTGCTCATAAATGCCCGATTATTTTTTGCAGTACAAACAAAAACGATGAAGGAGGCAGTATGAAGAAAAGAGTGGTATTTTTACTAGCGGCAGGGATAGTCATGCTGTGTACGCAAGCAGCCATGGCCTCAACCGTCTGCCAAAGCCTGAAAGGCACCTGGACGTTTAACTATGGCGGCTCCGACAACAAAACAGTGTATATACCCTCGGTAAACGATTTTGATACCAATGGGGGCCATAAAAACAGCGTGTTCACCTGCTGGGCTTATGGTGTACGATCTGACGGTCAACAGGTCTTGGTAGCAGGGGCTATAAATGCGACGGAATATCCATACGCACCAACCACCCTGGGCTATTATGAAACCTATTCACCTGGTGCAGCAACCCCTTATGACCGCATTAATTTAACCACCTATACCGGCTCGTATTTTGACAATGTCACCAAACCGTTGGAGTCCGGTAATGGAAATGGCATTTGTAGTTTTTATCCCGGAGGAACTGGGAATTGCTATTGGCTTAACTCCGGCCTGACAAAAGGCAGACGCACCGCAACGACCGTTCCTCTTGCTGCAGCAACTTGCAAAGACTGGCAGCACAGGTGGACGATTAAAGCTGTTGATGTCGATAATACGAGCAGATTCGTATATGATAATATAACAATAACGTCAGCCGATAACTCAACGCAAACAATTGGTGATTTCACCTATAGTTGCGTAGCACAGGGCACGCGGGATTCCGATAGCACACCCGTGTCTATCGCCATGCAAAACGTCGATGGAACAAACGAAACTTTTTATCGGTACTATCTGCTCTCAGACCTTTCAGGAATAGGCCCGTTTGATCCTTATGCCCAGATCAACAACGGGGACTTCTATAAGACTATATTCACGGCCGACCTGTCGACTGCCGATACCTCATTAGAGCCGACGAATCTGATCTCAGGCAAGATCGTAACCACAACAACCTCAATGCCAGTTAACGCAGGCATATGCAACGACTGGTTAGGCACATGGTCTTTCCACGGTGACAATGCAACCAAACCAAGCTATGG
>CAIWCT010000020.1 GCA_903911225.1 uncultured delta proteobacterium | reverse complement strand
TGCCAATGCCGACCACGGCATAACGAACAGATTGTGAGCTGCAGTCGACCTCCGAAAGTATGCCGCAGATTTTTTTATCACCGACATACACATCATTGGGCCACTTTATGCCGGCGCAAATTCCCGCTGTCGCCTGCAGTGCATCAACTATGGCAATCGATGCCATCATGGTGAGCCTGAAAAGAAATTCAGGCTTTATATCCGGATAGAAGATGACCGAGCAGAGAATGCAGGAGCCGGGTGGCGCCTCCCATGAGCGGCCAAGCCTTCCCCTGCCGCCGGTCTGGTGTCCGGCAACAACCACGGTGCCGTCAGGGGCGCCCTGTTCGGCAAGCTGCTTTGCCATTCTGTTTGTCGAGTCGATGCTTTCACAACAGTGGAGTGTTCTGCCCACAACCTTTGTTTTAAGCTCTCGCAGGAGGGATTTTCGCGTAATCCTGTCTGTGGGAGTTGCCATGGTTTGCGCTCCGCCTGTCAGGCTGCCGCAGCTTCAGCCTGAAACTTTTTTATAAAGATCATGAGAATTGACAGTGCCGCAGGTGTAATACCGGAGATGCGCGATGCCTGCCCCAGCGATGCCGGACGAACGCGCAAAAGTTTTTCACGAACCTCGGCGGTGAGGCCGGGGATTGCATCAAAGGCCATGCCCTCGGGGATGCGCGCATCCTCCAGACGCTTGAATTTTTCAATGAGCAGCGCCTGCCGGTCTATATAGCCTTTGTATTTCACCTCGGTTTCAACCTGCTCGTATACATCTGCCGGTATGTCGTCAGGTACGAGCTGTAAAGCTCTGCACGCGCTGTAGTCGATCTCGGGCCTTTTGAGCAGCTCCCGCAGCATGACCGGCTCCTTGAGCGGGCTTGTGCCGTGGCTCTGCAGCCACTGCTGAATTTCCTCAGTCGGCTGAATTTTTGAGCTCTCGATACGCTGCAGCTCGCAAACAATGCGCTCTTTTTTTGTTAAGAACCGATCATAGGACGCCGTTCCCACAAGCCCCAAACGATAGCCTTTTTCAGTGAGGCGCAAATCGGCATTGTCTTCGCGCAGCATCAGTCTGTATTCAGCCCGTGAGGTAAACATGCGGTAGGGCTCAAGAGTACCCTTGGTAACCAGGTCGTCGATGAGCACCCCGATATAGGCCTCTGAGCGGTCAAGAATGAAGGGCTTTTCCTTTTTTACACGGAGCGCCGCGTTGATGCCTGCCATAAGCCCCTGAGCGCCTGCCTCCTCATAGCCCGATGTTCCGTTGATCTGGCCTGCAAGAAAAAGCCCGGCAAGGCGCTTGGTTTGAAGGTCGGGCGTGAGCTGCACGGGATTTACATAATCATATTCAATGGCATAGCCCGGACGCATGATTTCGGCCTCTTCAAGGCCCCGAATGCTTTGCACCATGCGTATCTGTATATCAAGCGGCAGGCTTGTTGGAATGCCGTTCGGATAGACTTCGCAGGTATCATAGCCTTCGGGCTCAATGAACATCTGGTGCCGGATTTTTTCAGGGAAGCGCTTTATTTTATCTTCTATAGATGGGCAGTAGCGCGCACCTGTTCCCTGTATGATGCCGGTATACAGCGGTGAGCGATCAAATCCCTCCCTGATGATGTCATGCGTGCGTTCATTGGTGTAGGTGATATGGCAGGGCAGTTGCTGTTTTTCGATGCGCCCGGTTGAGAATGAAAAGGGGCGGGGCGGTATGTCGCCCTCCTGCCGCTCCATGACATCAAAGTTGATGGTGCGTGCATCAAGCCGTGGCGTGGTGCCGGTTTTAAGCCTGCCGACATCAAACCCCATATCCCGAAGGTTCTGGGCAAGGCCCACTGATGGCAGCTCACCGAGGCGCCCTGCGGCAAAACGGGTAAGGCCGATATGGATAAGGCCATTTAAAAATGTGCCGGTGGCGATAATAACGGCAGAGCCCATGAAGCGCTCGCCGATTAAGGTTTCAACGCCTGCTGCCCGGCCATCAGAGACAATGACTTTTTCAACGATGGCCTGCTTGATGGTGAGGTTTTCAGCTGATTCCAGAGCATGCTTTATCCAGAGCCGGTAGTGCTGCCTGTCTGCCT
>CAIWCT010000019.1 GCA_903911225.1 uncultured delta proteobacterium | reverse complement strand
GACCGGATGAAAAAACCCTGCAAAAAATCGCCCTTGAAACCGGCGGCAGCTATGTGCGCTCGGTTACGGGTGATATGGACATTGAGGCAATCTACAAAAATGAAATCCGCAAAAACATGGAGCAGAAAGAGCTGACTTCAACGCGCAAGAAACGCTGGGAGGAACGTTTTCAATGGTTTCTTGCAGCCGCCGTGCTCCTGCTGCTTGCCGAATTTTTCATACGCGAAAAAAGCACTGCCAAGCCTCAGGTTAAATAGTCTTTCCGTTTCTGACAGCAGTTTCAGCTTCGGAGATAACCAGATATTGTTTTTTATATAGGCCTTAAAACCCTGCGCGCGCTACAATTGCCGAGCAGCAGATATACACATCGCACCACAGATAACTTCTTAATAGATCAAGCAGATCGTAGACGTCCTGGTCGCTCATGTACGCTCTGTACCTCGGATGGATATAATTGTAGAACTCGGCAAAACACATCTTGCCCATGCCGATTTTCTTTCTCAGCAGTATACCGTCATTCAAATTGAATGCATCTTTCTCCGAAATAATTTCCGCCAGAAACCAGTCCACTTGTTCTTTAAAGATGAATAAGCCTTGCGTATCAGGGACGCCCAGTTTCTTTAGGTGCAATATCGGATGGTTAAAAAATTCCGGTTCTTCACCTTTTTTTCTGCGGACATATTCATCAGTGATGCCCCACTGAAGAATACTGGCCCTGCCGCAGGCAACTACGACAGCATGCTCCACATGGCTCACCGGCCTGATCGTCCTGTAGGCATAGGCAAGCGCATGCAAGTCGTCTTCATCCAAAGGCGTACAATTATTCAAGGAGATATTTTCATTCATAGCAGCGGTAATTCTTTCAAGAGCATCGTTTCCGGTAACAGCTGCCTTTACAGCCTTTAATGGCATCAGTGCCCCGGATGCCGCAAAGGCGGCGCTTATTAAAAATTTGCGCCGATCAATCATTGTGTTTGCCTCCATTGTGCTGTTGTCGTGTAACTATTCAGCCCCTCCCGACCTTTGTTGGGTAATCGTTCTTCCCTCCCCTTGTGGGAGGGACTGAGGGAGGGGGCCTAAAACATGTTTTACTCCATGTCAATGTACCCTATAGCTACTTTTCCGGCGACGGACAAAATTTAGGATTTAAACCCCCTCCCTGTATCCCACCCACCAGGGGAGGGAAAAAGAAAAAACAAAAGCTTAAAAAAGCGCATGGCCTGCACCTACCATATTATTTTATTATCCTTAATCATTGGCAGTTTTGTGTTAGATATTAGATGTTCAGTTTTCTTGAACCTTTTTACCTGCATAGCTACGTTATCGTTTACTTAAATCCAAGAACAGCCTTGTTATGTTGCGCGCGCTTTATATCCGCTTCTCCCTCAAGGGCGGCCACGAGCATATCGTGGGAAAGCTCCTCTGGCTTGAAAAAGCAGTACCGGTCGCGCACCACCTTGAAATCGCCGGGCGCAAGGTCGCGGATATTGCGAAGCCGTTCGCGGTTTGCCCCGTCAAGTGCACTTCCGGCAAGGGGCGTACAAAACCTCTCATAAAAAATTTCAGTGCCATGCACAGTCAGGAAATCAAACCCGATCTTCTGGTTGAACCGCCGTATTGAGGCGTCATCCAGCCCTGCAAACCGATTTGTCGTGCAGATAAGAAGGCCCCGGTAGCGCTCCATCTGTGTAAGAAATTCATTAACCTGTGTTGTTTCCCAAGACCGCTGCGCAATGTCACGGGTGAAGATGAATGAGTCTGCCTCATCGATAATTAAAACACCTTCCTTTGCCTCGGCCTCGGCAAAAACAGCAGCAATATTCTGCTCTGTCTCGCCGACCCATTTACTTAATATATCGCTTGAGCGCTTCACCATAAGCTCCCGGCCCAGCCTCCGTGCAATGTAGCGGCCCAGTTCGCTTTTGCCGGTGCCGGGTGCGCCGTAAAAAAGCAGGTTCATGGAAATTCTGCGGGAGAAATCAGCGGTTTTCAAAAAACTGTCATAGATGTCTAGCTGCTGCATCAGAGCAGGCAGATCGCCTTTAATGTTAAGCCCTTCAAGCCCGTAATTGGCCTCAATTAATTCTTTGTCAACCGGCCGGTTGCCGCCATTAGTAACGGTTCGATGCGCCTGCAGCCCCAGATGAACGGCCATTAAAAAGCCCTCTTTGTCGCTCGGCGTAATTTCCTTTGCTTTCTTTACCGCAAGGTCTATAGCTCCCGCGCTCACTGCATACTTCAGCGCCAGGGGCTCAATTTCTGCGGCCTCCACAAGCGGGCTGCACTGGTTGCGCTCAAGCACGGTGCGCCAGAGAATTTCACGCTGCTTTTGCGAAAAATGCCTGAAATGCAGGCTGTACGACATACGCCGCAGCACCGATTCATCTATTGCGTCTATGCGGTTGGTGATCCAGATAATCCTGCGGTCCGGCTCGTCGAGAAACTTGTTAAGCCATCCCTTGTCGCGCGTCTCGCCCCTGAAAAACCATGATGATTCGGTATTGAGCAGACTGTCAGCCTCGTCCACCAGTATGAGCGAGCCGTCGCCGTTATTGGTCATATTGCTGCAGGCGATGAGGGCCGTGCGCCGGTTTTCTGTTTCATTGTCTTCATCGCCTTTGCTTATTTCAAAGGCCTGAACACCCAGCTCTTTTGCAACGGCGCGGGCATAACTTGTTTTGCCCGTG
>CAIWCT010000018.1 GCA_903911225.1 uncultured delta proteobacterium | reverse complement strand
AGCATGCGCGACGCGCAGACCATACTGGAGCGCGCCATCGCCTACTGCGGCTCTGATATAAAGGACGCAGACCTGCAGGAAATGCTCGGGCATATCGACAGGCAGATCATCTGCCGGGTGCTCAAGGCTGTGATCACCGAAGATGCCAAAGGCTGCATTGACGCCCTTGACGAGGTCTATCAGCTCGGCATAGATCTCAAGCAATTTTATTTCAGCCTGCTTGAAACGCTGCGGGATATCATGATGCTCAAAGCGGTGAAGGACCCGGCAAAACTTGTGGACGCGGCAGATGAAGACATGGCGCTTCTGCAGGACCTTGAAGCCGGAGTCAGCCGCGAGCAGCTGCTGCGCATGTTCAGGCTCTGCTTTTCTTCGGAAAACGATATCGCACGCTCGGCTCGTCCGCGTATCGCGCTGGAAGTGTGCCTGTTTGAAATAATGGAATTGAAGCGTGCTCTGCCCCTTGAGGAAGTCATGGCTCAGCTTCAAGCCCTGCAGCGCGCACCCGGCTTTGGATCACAGCCTGCGGCGTATGCGCCATCTGCGCCCCAGCGCAGCGCCCCGTCAGCCGCACGCCCTGCGGTGCAACCGCAGCGTCAGGCTTCCGCTGCTGCGCCAGCCGAAACACCGGCAGCCCCGCAGCAGTCGGCTCAGGGAACAGGCGCAGAAGCTTTTTGCGCATTTGTCAAAAAAAAGGCCCCTCTCATGGGATCATGCCTGAGCCATAGCCATGTCGAAATCGGCGCTGACGGGGATATGCGGGTTCTGTTTGCGTCAGGCTCTTTCCATATGGATCAGCTCAGGGATGCCGACAGCGAGGCAAGGCTCAAAGTGCTGGCTGCCGAGTTTTTCGGAAAACCCGTTCAGGTGACCATCGCAGCCGGTGGCGAAAAAAAAAAGGGCGCTGAACACGACAGCAAAGAACACAACAGAGTGACCCGCGAGCAGGTGCTCAATAATCCCGTCATTCGCAAGATCGTAGAAACATTCAGCGGCTCTATTGTGGACATACTCCCACTGGCCGAAGGAGGCGTACATGAATTTAAGCAGCATGATGAAGCAGGCACAGCAGATCCAGGAGCAGATGGCGAAGCTGAGCAGTGAGCTAGAAGACAGGATCGTTGAAACGACCGTCGGCGGCGGCATGGTGACGGTTAAGGCAAACGGCAGGCAGGACATACTGTCGATAAAAATAGCCCCCGAAGCCGTAGATCCGCAGGATGTGGCCATGCTCGAGGATATGGTAACATCGGCCGTCAACGAAGCCCTGCGGCAGACAAAAGAGATGATGCAGCAGGAGCTTGGAAAACTTACCGGCGGGCTGCGCATTCCCGGCCTTAATCTGTAAGCCCATGACAGAGCTAAATCCCATCCAGCAACTGGTTACAAGCCTTGCCCGGCTGCCGGGTATCGGCGAAAAAACGGCCACGCGGCTTGCGCTTTTTCTTGTTAACTGTCCGCTTGATCACGCTCGCGAGCTCGCGCAAAGCATCATCGATACGCGGGAAAAGATATGCTTCTGCTCCCAGTGCTTCAACTACACGGAACAGGAGCTGTGCTCAATCTGCACAAACGCGGGCCGCGACGGGCATATCGTGTGCGTGGTGGAAACACCCGGTGATCTCATGTCAATTGAGCGCACGGCCTCCTTTAAAGGCCGCTACCATGTGCTGCACGGCGTTATTTCGCCCCTCGACGGCATCGGCCCTGACCAGTTGCGCATCAGAGAGCTGGTGCAGCGCATCCGGCAACAGCAGATACGCGAGGTCATCATTGCAACCAACCCTACCATGAGCGGCAATGCAACTGCCGTGTATATCGCAGACAAGCTTAAAGATACCGGAGCCGCCGTGTACCGCATTGCCCAGGGCGTTCCTTCCGGCAGCGACATCGGCTATGCCGATCAGGTGACGCTCAGATGCGCACTTGATGGCAGGCGCGAGATGAAATAGCTGAAAACGTCCTTTGGGAAAGAAGCCTGGATATTGAATCATGAATTAAATATTTTTCCAACCGTAGGGGAGGGGTTTATCCCCTCCCGCAGGCGGGCATAAAGCCCGCCACTACATTAAGGATCATACATCGATTCAATCTTGTCCGCTGCTGCGGATGGATTCCTTAATCCTGAATCATTGCACTCCGAACCCAGGGCAGGCACGGAGGCCTGCCCCTACGACCCCGAATTCCAATCCGAAATCTTGAATCTCTTTACTCAAAGTTTCTTTCCGCATGTGCTGTCTTCTAAATTCCGGCAGCTGACTCCTTCATTCTGACTTTTATAAAAAAATCGTAACGACACCCGGGATTTTTTAACAAAAATATGTTAGAATAAAACATTCGTTTTATTTACTATAATCTTTCTGAAGGAGCTTTATGAAAAAACTATTGCTGTTTATTATGGCCGTCGTTCTTTGCAGCGGGCTGGCCGCATGCAAAAAAAACCCAATCGCAATTGCCGACAATACCCTTAAAAAATCACTGCCTGATGTCGCCTATAACTCAGTTGATGATAATTTCTTTGTTTTTTGGGCTGCTGCCCCTGACAACGAGAGCACTACCTATTATATCTCCGGACAGAAAATATCAAGCACCGGCAGAAAGATAGGCAAGCCCGTTGACGTGCTGACTACTGAAAATACGGCGGCGATGCCGCGCGTGCTTTACAACCCGAACAAAAATCAGTACCTGGTCATCTACGGTGTAATGCTAGGCGCAATGAATATTCACGGCGTCATACTTGATGCAGACGGCCAGGCCGTAGGCGAGTCCTTCAAGGTTACCGATGTGTCGGCAAGCCAGTTTCATTACACCATGGCCTTTAACTCGACAAAAAATCAGTTTCTCATAACCTACAACGACAGCCGAAACGGAGCAGGCGATGTTTTCGGGATTATTTTTGATGAGACCGGCAAGGTGGTAAAGCCCGAATTCGTCATCAACAATTCAGTGGGCCATCAAGTCAACCCCGTTGTCTGCTACAACCCGCAGGATAAAACCTATCTTGTAAACTGGGAGGATTTCAGGCAGTACGGCGACGGTCTCGGCGCCTACGGAACCCTTGATGTTATGACCAATATCGAGGGAGCGCTGCTTGACGATAACGGTTCAGTTCTGGTCAATGATATTAAAATGTGCGTCGACGACAACGGAACAAATGCCGACCAGCGCTTTAACGGCATAGCCTACAACTCGAAAACCAACCAGTTTCTGGTCAGCTGGACCGATACCCGCCCCAGCCTGCAAAACGTCGGCATCGTCGGTCGGATCGTCAATGCCGATGGCAGCATGCCGGCGGGAGATTTTACGCTTGTTGACGCGACCGGCGGGCAGATGATTAGCCATAGCCTGTATCTGCCGCAGGACGATACATACTTTATAGCTTTTGAGCGCGACTTTAACGATGTGGATGATTTTTATTTTAAGGACCTTAACGCGCAGCTGGATATAGGGGCCATGTGGCTTGACGCCAATGGCCAGCCCGATGGCTCCATCATTGATATTTACAATGGCGAGCATGATCAGCGCTTTGTTCGTTTTGCCCACAACCCGAAAAAGGATAATTTTTTACTGGTATGGCAAAGTGATTTCAAAAAGGCTGACAGTGCGGCAGGTCATATCATGAGCGCCGGCGGTAACATAAGCGGCGCGCTGTACAAAAAGAAGTGATCTGACAGAATTTAACAGTTTTGCAGGGGGCTGGATAATTGGACAGCCCCCTGCTCATAATTTCAACACGGGCCTCAAGCAGTTTACCTGTTACTTCCAGACAATCAAATCCGGAAACCTCCCAGTTTTCCCCATGCTGACTTCTGATTTAAATTCTCCGAACTCCGGCCTCAGGGCAGGCACAGGGGCCTGCCCCTACTACGAACTCCGAACTCATTACTCTGAACTGTTTTACCAAATCCTGAATCCTTTTTCCCCTTATCCTCGTTTTCGTTTTTCTAATCTTGAATCCGGAATCCGGAATCTTGAATCTCTTCACTCCGAACTCCGGTCTTAGGGCAGGCATGGTGGCCTGCCCCTACTACGAACTCCGAACTCATTACTCCGAACTGTTTTACCCCCTCCCGAACTCACAACTCCAAACTATCCTACCATCTCCTGACTTGCGTCTTCACTTCATCCCATGCACCTTCTCATAGGGCCACATCATAATGCCGCCGTCCATGACGCGAACCCGAGTAAAACCTGCTGCTTTAAGAATGATCGCGGCCTCGTAGCCGCGGATTGACAGGCGGCAGAACGTGACAATGTCCCTGTCTTTGGGAATTTCAGACAGGCGGGAGCGCAGCGTACCCGAGGGTATCAACACCGAGCCCGGAAGTCGCGTTTCCTCATACTCCTGCGGCGAGCTCACGTCCAGCAGCACGAAATCCTCCCTGTTTTGCATCTTGCTAAACACCTCCATGGGCGTGATGCTTTCAAAAACACCCGCGAGCTTGTTTTTGGCAATATTTGCGCCCGTAATGAGATTGTCCATGGCAAGGGAATAGGGCGGCGCATAGCAGAGGTCGAGATTTGCGATCTGATCGACCGTCATGCCCGCGGTAATTGCGGTCGTTGCAACATCGATGCGCTTGTCGCCCTGGCCCGGCCCGGCGGCCTGAACCCCCAGAAGCCTCCGCGTCGTAGAATCGACTATCAGTTTCAGCATCAGTGGTTTGGCATTAGGCATAAAGTGCTCTCGGTCGGAGGCGCCGGTGAGCACCGTCACCACATCAAAGCCCGCATCGCGGGCGTCGGCCTCGGTGAGACCCGTTCGCGCGGCACAGTAGTCAAAGACCTTGCAGACAACAGTGCCGAGCACGCCGGGAAACGTATCATTGCCGCCGCAGATATTGATGGCCGCAATGCGGCCCTGCTTGTTGGCAGTAGAGCCCATGGGCACGTATATGGGCAAACCCGTAATGATATCGATATTTTCCACGCAGTCGCCTGCGGCATAGATATCGGGATCGGAGGTAAGCATGCGGTCATCCACCCTGATGGCCTGCGTGGGGCCGATTTCAAGGCCTGCATTGCGGGCAAGCTCAACCTGGGGGCTTACGCCCACTCCAAGTATCACCATATCGGCAGGCAGCGTGCCTTTGTCGGTCACCACGCCCTCCACAAACTCCGAGCCTGCAAAGGAGACAACACGGGTATCGGTCATAACGCGCACACCGTTTGCCTCCATGTGCAGCTCCAGCAGCTGCGCCATTTCCCAGTCGAGCGTTCGCATGATCTGATTGAGCGCTTCAACGATTGTCACGCGGCAGCCGCGAGCCACCAGCGCCTCGGTCATTTCAACGCCGATGAGACCGCCCCCGACAATAACCACGTCGCGGGCCTTGCGGCTGGCAAGATGGGTGCGCACGCCTTCGGCATCGCGCACGCCGTGCAGGGTGTAGATATTTTTCAGATGCGCGCCGGGCAGAGGCGGTATGATGGGCGTAGCGCCCGTTGCAAGCATGAGCTTGTCATAATGTATCCAGACCTCCTTGGCTGAAAGGTTGTTCCTGATTCGCACGCGCTTGGCCGTGCGGTCGATTTCAAGAGCCTCGGTGCGGTTCAGCACATTAACGTTTTTAAGATTCTGAAAAAAAACAGGGTCGCGCACGCACCCCAGCGGCGTGCTCATGAGCTCCTTCTGGTCCTTCACAATGCCCGAGACATAGTAGGGGAGACCGCAGCCGGCATAGGAGAGAAACTCGCCCCGCTCGATGATGGTGACATCTGTTTCCGGCTGGAGACGAATGACCTTTGATGCGACCTTGGGTCCGGCGGCAACGCCGCCAATGATGACGACCTTCATGCGGTCTTGCGCTGACATCTCAGACTCGCTGGGAATCTGGTCGTCGGCCACACGGGACAGCACCAGGGAAAACTCAGCCCCCCCGAGATCCGACTTCTGCACCCAGATGCGGCCGCCCGCGGCATCCACTATGGCCTTCACAAAGGCAAGTCCGAGACCCACGCCCGGCAGGGAGGTATTCTGCGCGCTTGCCGAGCGGTAGAAGGGCTCAAACACCCTGTCGCGCTGGTCATCGGGCACGCCGATGCCCGAATCGGCAACGGAAATGTAGATCGATTCATTCTCACCCGAGGAGGCGACGGTCAGCCGCACCTTACCGTTCTCAGGGGTATATTTCAAAGCATTGTTCACCAGGGCATTGAGCGCCTCGGCAAAACCTGACTCTGCTATGCGAACATAGGCGGGCTCGATCCAGACATCAAGGCACAGGGCTATATTGCGGCTTCGGGCGTCCTCCATTGCCTGCTGCTGCACGCGGCGCAGCACGGCAGCGGCTTCGCTCATTGCTTTGCCGTCGCCGATGCTTGTTTCAGGCCGCACGATGGCCAGCATCCTGGTAACGGCATCAAGGGCCTCCTCGATGCGCCTGTCGGCGCGCGACACAAGATCTTTCTGCTTTGAATTAAGGTGTCCGGCGTACTCGCCCAGTATTGTTTTTAAAAGGGATGCCGCAGCGCCAACGGGTGAGCGGAGCTGGTGGGCAACAAGGGCGGCAAACTGCAGGGGGTCTTCATGTCCTTTTTTTTCTGTCATGGCTGCACTCTGGTGAACTGTCGGGTTTTTAATTGATGGACAGAGTATGGGCTGCGGCCGGCCGGTGTTTCAATAAAAATACCCTGCGCGTGCCATCAGCCCTGAGCAAGAATGTTGACAAGAGAATTGATCTTCTGCCGCGCATCATCCAAAAAAACGCGCAGGTTGCTGCTGTGGCTGGCAAATATGCCGCTTTTGCCCCCATTGGTAACCACCAGCGGATCAAAGGCTGTTTCCTCAAGGGAGGCAATAATTTCGGCGATAATGATATCCGCGTTTTTATCTTTCAGCACCTGTGCAAAATCAATCCGCACTGCTTTAAACATGTGATACAAACCATATCCCACGCCGCGGGCAAAGTAAAAATTATCGTCGATTTTCAACCACGGCACACGTGTAAAGCGGGGCACACCTGAAGTCTCAGAGGCATTATCAGGGGAGGCCGGCCGCGTGCGCGAGGCATTCAGCAGGCGCGTATTCACCCCGCCCAGCAGCGAAGCGTACTGCTCCAGAAGCTGAATAAGATTGTCGCTGCGGGGATAAAAATATGCGCTTCCTGATTCAAGATGCAGCCCGTAATTTTCAAGGCGGTCGATGCCCTCCTGGTATTTACCCTCGGCGCTGGGGAATATCCATTTCAGCGGGTCATTGCTGAAGCTGGTGAAGGCCTTGTCGCAGTCGGCATCAATTGAGTCTGTGCTGCGCTGGCGCGACAGTCCGTCGCGAAGCACGCGGGTATTGTAGCGAACAACCTCAAGAACGCCGAGCTGGAAATTCTGTTTATTATCAAGCAGCCAGGTGGGCGACAGTGGCGTATCATTGGGAAGCCAGCCGCCGATGCTGTTGAGTTCATTGCCCATCAGGCTTATCGTCGTATTGACGAAAGCAATGCCCGAGGGCGAACCAGTCTTTTTATCAACAGTAAAATAATCGGGCAGCAGCGAAAAATAGAGCATGTTGAGCAGATACAGCAGCACAATGGCTATGCCCGCGCTCAGAGCAATATAGGTTTTTTTCTCCAGCATGCCCGGCTCCCCCGAAAAGGTTTATTGCGATTTATATCCTTTAGTATATATAACAAAAAACAATCATTCAAGGCAAAAGACGGGCAGCCCCCTCTGAAAGCGCGCATACCATCTTCCTGTTGCCCCGCGCCGGCCTCTGTGATAGCTTCGTTTATTGTTTTTCGAGGCAGGGATTTTATACATGCAGACGGTAGACAGTGTTATTATCGGCGGCGGCGTTGTGGGGCTTGCCATTGCAGCGGAACTGGCCGGGCGATTTCCGGGCCGGGCGGTTGTGCTGCTTGAGCGGAATGCCGCATGCGGGCAGGAAACTTCGAGCCGCTCAAGTGAGGTGATTCATGCCGGCATCTACTATGCCGGCGGCAGCCTCAAGGCGCGCCTCTGCGGGCAGGGCAAAGAGCTGCTCTATGAGTTTTGCAGGCGCTGGGATGTTCCGCACCGCCGTATCGGCAAGCTGATTGTCGCCAAAAACCCTGATGAGGCTGCGACCCTTGAGGGTCTGATGACCTGCGGCAGGCTCAATGGCGTTGAAGATCTTGAGCTGCTTGACCGCAGCCGGGTAAAAGCCCTGGAGCCCCGGGTGGAGGCGATAAGCGCTGTATGGTCACCCTCCACCGGCATTATCGACTCACACGGTCTCACAGCCCGGCTTGCATGGTGCGCTGCAGAGCACGGCGCAACGATTGCCTGCCGCCATGAGGTGCTGGGCATCGAAAAAGCTGCCTCGGGGTATGACGTGCGCTTTCTCGGCCCCGACGGGACGCAGGATTTTTTGCACAGCTGCTGGGTGGTGAACTGCGCAGGGCTGGGAGCCGAGCGCATTGCCGCATATGCCGGCATTGATATTGCTGCGGCAGGCTACCGGCTGTACTTTTGCAAGGGTGAATATTTTCGCATACCCCTGTCCAAGGGGCGGCTGGTCGAGCACCTTGTCTACCCGCCGCCCTACAAAGATTTGCTGGGGCTCGGCATTCATGTGACCAAATCACTTGACGGCATGACAAAGCTCGGGCCCAATGCTTTCTATGTCGACAGGCTTGACTATGATGTCGATGCGGGCCATATTGAAGAATTCTTCACCGGCGTAAAAGACTATCTGCCGTTTCTCGCGCGCGACGACCTGCAGCCGGACACCTCGGGCATCAGGCCCAAGCTGCAAGCCCCGGGTATGCCCAGCCGCGATTTTACTATATGCCATGAGGCTGACAGGGGGCTGCCGGGATTCATCAATCTCATTGGCATCGAGTCACCGGGCCTCACCTCCTGCCTTGCCATCGCAGGCATGGTGGCTGACATGATTGAACTGTGAGGATACATACCATGTTTACCCTGCCTCAGGGATACGAGCTGATAACAAAAGGCAACACGTCTATTGCCGTGCATGAGCGCTACCGCGACTGCCTGCTCGGCCAGGGCATTGACGATCCCGACAAGCTGCTGCGCTCTGCCGCGTCGCAGCAGTCGCCCTGCGGCAGGGGAGCTGTGCCATCGCTTCCCATCAGCGGTTTTCCCGCGGAGTGCATGATGGCGCGGCAGTATCTGCGCGGGGGGCTCATGCGCTTCATAAACCGCGACCTTTATCTTGACGCTGAGCGCTCATTTCGCGAGCTTGCCATAACCGTTGAAGCCGCACGCTGCGGCGTGCCCACGGTGGAGGTGCTTGCCGCAGTCAGCAGCAAAGCTGCAGGCCCGCTCTACCGCTGCTTTCTGTTTACCAGGCAGCTGACCGGCTGCATCGATCTGCCCGGCTATCTAAGCGGGCTGCCAGCTGCAGGCGCATGTGAACAAAAAAAGCGTGCCGCCCTTGAACGCGCTGCCGCTCTAGTAAGACTGATGCATGACCGGGGATTTTTTCATGCGGATCTGAATATGAAAAACATACTTGTGGATTCCGCCGCCCCCGAAAGCCTCTACATCATAGACTGGGACAAGTCGCACCGCTTTAACCGGCTGAGTGATACCCGGCGTATGGCAAACATAGTTCGCTTCTGCCGCTCCATGATAAAGCTTGCAGGCAAAGGCCTCCCCGTGCATTATGATGATACGAAACTGTTCCTGCGCGCCTATCGCGATGAAGAGCAGTTTATGCAAACCTGCCAAGAGCAGCTGCGGCGCACGGTAGCGTTTCGCAAAAGGTTCTGGAAACTGCTGGGGGAATAAATTATGGGTACCATACATGTCCTCTCAGAAATCGTTGCCAATAAAATTGCCGCGGGCGAGGTTGTGGAGCGGCCTGCATCAATTGTCAAGGAGCTGGTTGAAAACTCCCTTGACGCCGGAGCGCGATCCATCGCCGTGTGGGCCGGCTATGGCGGCAAGGGCCTCATCAGGGTAAAAGACGACGGCTGCGGCATGGACGCTGACGATGCCCGCACCTGCCTGCTTCGGCATGCCACAAGCAAAATAACCGATGCCGCCGATATTGAACACATCTCGTCACTGGGGTTCCGCGGCGAGGCCCTGCCGAGCATCGCCTCGGTATCGCGTTTCACGCTCATAACCCGCAGGCCCTGCGATGACGCGGCAGCCATTATTAAAACAGCAGGCGGTATCGTCGAGTCGGAGAGCCAGTGCGTGGCAGAGCCCGGCACAACCATCGAGGTTGCGGATCTTTTTTTTAATACGCCTGCCCGCCGGAAATTTTTGAAATCCGACCCGGCAGAATATAATGCCATTGCCGAAATCTTCATGACTATCTGCCTTTCCCGCAGCGACGTCTCCTTTACCCTGCGCCGCAACAATGAACTGGTTGCAGACTACCCCGCATGTGCGGGCCTTCTTGAGCGCATCGGCCAGCTCTATTCGCCCGGCTTTTCCGAAAAGTTGTATCGCGTCGCCATCGACAAAACCGATTTCAAACTTGATGGCTATGTAAGCGCCCCCGACACTACGCGCGTAAACCGCACCGGCCAGAAATTCTTCATCAATGGCAGGCCCGTTCAGTCGGCAGGGCTCAGCATGGCCCTTACCCGCGCCTATAGCGAGTTTCTGCCACGCGGCCGTTTCCCTGTGGCTTTTCTGTTTCTCGACATCCCGCACGATTTTGTCGATGTGAATGTGCATCCGGCCAAGCGCGAGGTCCGGCTGCGCACGGAAAGCTATTTTCAGGACCTTATTGTTCAGGCAATAAAAAAAGAGCTGCATGGCAGGGGCTTCTTTCTTGAAGATCCTTCAAGCCGTATACCGCAGGATATGCCCCGGGAGCGCGCCTTCGACAGCAGTCCTTCATTAAATTTCAACTCGCTGCGGGAAGAAGCGGCAACCTGGCAGACGCCGGAAAAAACGATTATTCCCGCAGGAGAAGGCGCCGGAAGCAGCAGTCCGTCGGCTGCCATCCTGCTCGAAGAGGCCATCCGCCGTCAGCAAGCTGATTCGCATCAGTTCGACTCGGTCAGGGTGACCGGCCAGGTGCTGGGCATGTATATTCTTGCGGAAAAAGACGGAGAGATTGCCGTGTTTGACCAGCATGCGGCCCATGAGCGGATTTTGTACGAAGAGCTGCTGGCCATGCTGGTGCAGAGTACGGGCGCGTCGCAGAAAATGATTTTCCCGGTGATGCTGCACCTGGACATACATGAAGGGCCGGTCATGGAAGGCGCCGTTGACTATTTTCAGCAGCTCGGCTTCGGCATCAACCCCCTCGGCGGCGGCAGCTATTCAATCGATGCCGTGCCTGCCTGCATGACAGACATTGATCCAGCCGCAGTGGTTCGTGATACGATCCATGAGCTGCTGGATGGCCATTCCGCAAAAGCATTCGAAAGCCGCCTGCAGGAGCTTGCAGCAATTCTTGCCTGCAAGACCTACGCGGTCAAGGCCGGCAAGGCTTTGAGTATGCCCGATATGGAGCATCTGGTTAAGCGGCTCGGCGCGGCTGAAAACCCCCATGTCTGCCCCCATGGCAGGCCAACCTTCTTTACCATTCCACGGCAGGAGCTTGAACGGCGGTTTAAAAGAACATAATGCCTTCCGCCTTTTATATTGTTCAGCATAGCGCACAGGGGCATCGTCAAAACACCCCCTGCCTGCCCCGCCGGACACTGTGGTCCTGACTTCTCACTGCTTCTCTCGATACTTTCCATCCAGTTAAAATAGGTTCTAGGGCTCCTCTTCCTCCGGTGGCGCAACATAGGGTTTGTAATAACTGGCTTCATGCGGGGAAAGCCGGTTTTGCTCTATAAGCTGCCTGATGGCAGGAAGATTCGCAGCCCGCGCCTTATGCTCTTCTTTTTCGCCCGGGGCAGTGGCCGCTGCCCCGGGCTGCTGCGCCGTACAGAATCAATTCCTTCGGATTCCTTAAATATCAAAAAAGTATTATTGTGTGCAAATTACTACATATATGTAATATTTTGATTAATTAATTTTTTAAAATTGAAAAAAATTTATTTCAAATATATCATTTTTTATTTGGCATAATTAAAGCAAGACCAATTAGACAGAACTGCCTGACCGCTCACTAAAAATTTTAGGAAGGAATAATCAATGGAACCCACAATCAATGCAGGCGATACCGCATGGGTACTCATCTCAACGGCACTGGTGCTGGTGATGACCCCGGCTCTTGGATTTTTTTACAGCGGCATGGTGCGGCGGAAAAATGTCTTATCAACCCTGAACCTGAGCATCATCACCATGGCCCTGGTGAGCATTCAGTGGGTTCTGATCGGTTACACGCTGGCATTCGGCACAACCTGCAAAGGCCTTATCGGCGGTCTCGCTTTCCTGGGGCTGAACGGCGTTGATGGCCTTCCCAATGCCGACTACGCGCCGACCATTCCCCATCTGGCGTTTTCAGCCTATCAGATGATGTTTGCCGTTATCACGCCCGCGCTCATTACCGGCGCTTTTGTTGAAAGGATTCGGTTCAAAACATTTCTGCTCTTTACGGTTGTATGGGCAACCCTGGTATATGATCCGGTGGCGCACTGGGTATGGGGTGTGGGCGGCGTGCTGCATAATCTTGGCGCCCTTGATTTTGCCGGCGGCACGGTTGTGCATGTAACCGCCGGGTTTGCGGCGCTGGCCCTGGCGCTGGCCATCAGGCCGCGCCACGGTTTCGGCAGCGTCACGATGGAGCCCCACAATATCCCCTACAGCATACTCGGCGCGGGGCTCCTGTGGTTCGGCTGGTTCGGGTTTAACGGGGGCAGCGCGCTTGCGGCAAACGGGCTTGCCGTTTCCGCCATCGTCAATACCAATACAGCGGCGGCCGCGGCAGGGCTTGTCTGGATGGCGCTTTCCTGGCGCGATGACAAACCAAGCGTGCTCGGCATCATAACCGGGGCGGTGGTGGGGCTGGTGGCCATCACGCCCGCCGCGGGCTATGTCACCCCGCTTGCCTCAATTGCCATCGGAGCCGCAGCAGCCCCGGTAAGTTATTATGCTATTAAGCTTCGTCAGCATTTGAAGTTTGATGAATCCCTTGATGTCTGGGCCTGCCACGGCATGGGCGGCGTAACCGGCGCGCTTCTGACCGGCCTGTTTGCAACCACAGCCGTAAATTCCGGCGGCGCAAACGGTCTTTTCTACGGCAATCCGCATCAGTTCGTGGTGCAGCTTGAAGCGGTTGCCGTTACGGCCCTCTATTCATTCGGGATAACCTATATAGTCGCCAAAGCACTTGACAGGACCCTGGGCCTTGCAGTAACGGAAAATGAAGAAATAGTCGGGCTTGACATAGGCGAGCATGGCGAGCGGGCATACTCATAAAATTCGCTGCCTTGGCGGCAGCGCAGGAGGATACACAATGAAAAAAATCGAAGCATTTATCCGCGAAGAAAAACTCGATGATGTAAAAGCAGCGCTCCGCGATATCGGCATCGTCGGCATGAGCGTGCTGGAGGTTCGGGGCCACGGCCGCCAGGGAGGCGTTACGCTTGCCGGCCGGATCGGAACTTACCAGGTGGATATGCTCACCAAACTGCAGCTCAATATAGTGCTGAGCGACCACAATGTTGAAAAGACAATTGAGGCCATTCGAAAAGCCGCTGCAATCGGCAGGCCGGGCGACGGCATAATATTCATTTATCCCGTAGAGGATGTGGTGCGCATACGCACGGGCGAGCGTGGCCAGGCCGCAATCATGTATGAGGATGATATCGACGCCAGGGAGAAGCTAAAAAGCCCCGGCAGCAAACACGACTAAGAAGCCCATACTTCCGGCAGGTTTTTTTCAGAAGCTCAATACAGGCATGGTGATTTTCATCGCTGAACAACACATCAAGCCTGCGATTGCCCCGCTGTACAATATAATGCGGATATCCCGGCACATACTTTCCGCCGATTAATCCCCCGGCCTCACCCGCGCATTTTTAAACGGTACGGGCAGTCACCTGTTTTTTTTTATTTGCATGATGCCGAAAGATTTAAACCGCGGATCGTCTTCAGGATAATTGCGCTCGCTTACGCCGTTTACTGCAGGGTATTCGCCTTCGGCATCCTTTTCGGTTGAATCGATGAAATAAATCCTGCCGTCTTTTTTCTCTTTGAACAGCGCTATATGAGATACGGTTGTTTCGTCGGCGCTGCCCATAAACACCAAATCGCCCGGAAGCGGATTATCTGTTTCGCGGGAATAATTGTCGTGCATATAGCCGGCGGTTGCATCGCTGAATTGAAGCGCATAGCCGGTGCCTGCCAGCGCGTATTTGTAGCACCTCACCACGAGCCCCGAACAATCGATTCGTATCACCCGAAGAGGATCCTGACCGCCCCAGAAATATATGGTATCGGCCGCTGCATATTGCTTTGCATACCCCAGCGCACGCGCGCGCAGCAGTATCGGAGCGTCAAACTGCTGCTTGATGGTGCAGCTTGCGGTACATGCGAGGAGCAGCAGAATTAAAAATATATTTTTCATCAATTACTCCTTTACCACGGATATCCCGGCACTGCAATTGCTGCTATTAGAAAAAAAAGCAGCCCGTTCCTACCGTACTGTCAATATTAATTAGTCTAGTGTATCTTAAATAACTAGACATAGTTGGGTGACTATGTTAGTTTGGGGGAATGAAAAAACCACTCGTGTTGAATGCCGCTGACAGAAGCCTGCTTGAAGAATGGACCAAAGCCTATGGAACTCCCCAACAGGT
>CAIWCT010000017.1 GCA_903911225.1 uncultured delta proteobacterium | reverse complement strand
CGGCAACTATACCGAATACGAAGAGCACAAAAAACAGCGGCTGGGCGCTGCCGCCTCAGATCCGCACCGCATCAAGTACCGGCAGCTGACGCGGTCGTAATGCTTTCTATCCCCGCTGCGGCCGTCAGTAAGCTTCTCCTGCGCCATCTGTGAGAAGCCTGGCAGGCTGTTGAAAAACGCCCATCTGTCCCGCTGGAGCGGGATTGTGCTCATCATGCTTCATTGCGGCGTACAAAAAGTACGCCTCATTTCTCATGATTGCCTGCGAGCAGGTGTCAGAGACAACGCACGCCTTGCATCTGAGCATTTTTGAACAGCCTTCCCCTATTGACTTTTTCAACACCCTGCTAATGCAGCGTACTTATCCCCAGGGTGTACATCTCATCGATTATTTTCCATGCGGCAGAACCTTTGCGCACCTGCCGGGTGGCAACATCCTTGTATTCCCGATTCATGGAAGAGACAATGTCTGGAAGCGGCCGGGCCTGGAAGATGTCGGCAAGCATGCGCATAAAAATGTTCATGCCCGTGTCCATGCAGGCTGCCCGCTTGGTGAAAATCGCAGTGGTCGGGTAGACAGAACGAAATGCTTCTATCTCGTCGCGGAAATGCTTCAGGCTCGTGCAGGTGGAAAGCGCCAGCAGCTGATAGCCGTGCAGGGGCCTTGCATTATCCAGATCGGAGCCGTCGGGCTCAAAGACGGTATAGTTTTTATTTTTGTCGTGATTATAAAATTGCCGTTTTACCTTTCCCTGATAGCCGCAGATTTCTTCATCAGGCATGATTATTTCGTAGCCCCTGGTTTTTTGCATCAAAAAAGGGTATGCCTTGCCGTCGAGCAGAAACACCGGGCCTGCGCCGAAGCGTGAATGCGATGTGACAAAAAGTATTTCGCACTGCGCAAGCCCCTGCCTGAATTCTTCCCGCGTAAGGATGAGCCGTGCCTCAACAAGCACGGGCCTTCCGCAGATGCGCAGCTGCCGCCTGGTGGCCCGCAGTTCAGGCTGTGCAGGCAAGCGAACTGCGCCAAGGTCTTCCGTGCCGATGCCAAGGCCTATTGAAAGCCTGCCGTCGGCAAGCAGCGCTTCAAGATAGGCGGGAAGCACTGCCGGGGTTTCCTGCCGCCGGGGGCCGCCCGTGCGGGCCATATCTTCGGCATGCGCGATCATCTCATCCATGCGCAGAACATAAGGATAATGATCCACAGGGCTGCGCGATGGCAGAGCATCCGGGGCGCAATCTGCTTGCTCTGCGCAGCATGCCAGCAGCGCCAGTGCTGCACAACAGCCCATGATAAAACTTGCTTTAGGCGACAATTTCATTTAAGTATCAATACCAATACCGTCAGTTACTAGGTATAAACTTTTTAAGGAGAACGCTTTCATGAAAAAACAAATAAGTTTCCTCTGTGCAGTGCTGTGCGCCCTGTGGTTTTCGGGCTGCTCTCCGTCACAAGAAACCCCGAGCCCTAAAAAAACAGAGCCGGTAAAAAGCACGGCAGGCTCTTCGACTGCGGTATCGGGAAAAATCAAGCATGAGACGCCCAAGGACATTCAGCTTCAGGAAACGCCCAAGGATATCATACTTTCCCGTGACGGCTCAACGGCTTATATTCTCGGCCAGCAAAACATCATGATCTATTCGGTCCAGGAGGCAAAAGTAACCGACACGATACCGCTCACGAAAGCCTATTCCCGCTTTGCCCTGTCGCCAGATGAATCAAGCTTTTATCTTACGGCACAGGACGCGCCGCAGGTTGCCGTTATTCAATTTTCTATTGTCAACACTATAGAAATCGGCAAATCGCCCGTTATCGGCAATGTGAATGCGCCGGTGATGGTTGCGGCCTTCCTTGATTATCAATGCCCTTATTGCGCCAAGGTCTATCCGCTGCTGCAGGAACTGCTGAAAAAGTATCCCAATGATGTGAAGCTTGTGATAAAGCACAACCCCCTTCCCATGCATAAATTTGCCGAGAAAGCCTCTCTTGCAGCCCTTGCAGCTGCCCAGCAGAATAAGTTTGAAAAGGTTACCGAACTTTTTTTCACCAATTTCGGCTCGCTCAACGACGAAACAATCCGTAAATATGTGCAGGATGCGGGCGCAGACATGCAGAAGTTCGACGCAGATATAGCGGGGGCCACGGTGAAAGACATCCTGGAACAGGACCAGCAGGCTGGCCGACAGGCGCGAGTGCGGGCTGTGCCGACGATATATATCAACGGTATTATCCCAAAAGGACGGTCAATAGAGGTTTTCTCGCAAATGGTTGATGAAGAACTTAAGAAGAAAAAGTAACGTTCTAATAAACCTTGAAAAACCCCCTTTTTGCCCAAAAAAGGGGGTTTTGTTTTGCTTTTTTTCACCATGAAGCAGGGGGTTTTAAATTTTTTTTCGTTGAATGCAAATTTTTTATTTGCTTCTCCGTCATTTTGTTGTAAAGTTACGCAAAAAGTAGCCGAATAGAAGAATAAAAGGCAGATCTTTGACAGCTTTATAAATAGACATGCATTCTCCCTTTTTTTACACCTCCGGCAATCCGGAGGAAAACCACCAAACCCAATATAACAGGAAAGGGGAAAACTATGGCAACTACGAAAAAAGCAGCTCCTGCAAAGAAGGCCGCAACCAAGAAGGCTGCACCCAAGAAAGCCGCTACAAAGAAAAAATAACTGAACCTGGTTTTTTACAAAAAGGCAGGGTCGTATGCTCGATCCTGCCTTTTTTGAGTACATCTAAAAAACAACAGAAGGCCGCAGAGTATCAGGCATTCTTTTTTACATAGCTGACAATAGCAAAGTTAACAACACCACCAAACTTATAGGAGAATACGATGGCTACAGCAAAGAAAGCACCAGCAAAGAAAGCACCAGCAAAGAAAGCCCCTGCAAAGAAGGCCCCTGCGAAGAAGGCCGCTCCTGCAAAGAAGGCAGCTCCTGCGAAAAAGGCAGCTCCTGCGAAAAAGGCAGCCCCTGCGAAAAAGGCAGCTCCTGCGAAAAAGGCAGCTCCTAAGAAAAAATAACTGCATCCAGCTTTTTACAAAAAGGCAGGGTCGTATGCTCGATCCTGCCTTTTTTGAGTACATCTAAAAAACAACAGAAGGCCGCAGAGCATCTGGAATTCTTCTTGTACATGCCTGACAAAAGTCAGGAACACACCACCACCAAACTTATAGGAGAATACGATGGCTACAGCAAAGAAAGCACCAGCAAAGAAAGCCCCTGCGAAGAAGGCAGCTCCTGCAAAGAAGGCCGCATGCTGCACAGCTAAAAAAGCCGGCTGCGCAACAAAGAAAAAGTAAAAGCATTTTTTTATAAAAAAGGCAGCGCCGATACGAGCGCTGCCTTTTTTATTGTGATTCGGTTTGCCCTTTATTGCCCGGGCTAAATGATGGCGTCCTTGCAGGCTTTTGCCACGCGGAACTTCACGACCGTTTTGGCTTTGATTTTGATTTCTTCGCCTGTGGCTGGATTTCTGCCGATGCGCGCCTTGCGCTTTGCAATAACCAGTTTGCCAAAGCCGGGCAATGTGAATTCATCCTTTTTCTTTGTTTCCCTGCATGCAATTTCCGACAGCGTGTCAAAAAAATTGCCTACATCTTTTTTGGTGGCGCCGAGTTTTTCCGCCAGTTCGCCAATCAGCTGTGCCTTGGTCATGGGTTTTGCCTTGTCTGCCATAGAAATTCTCCTTATGTGTGATTAGTGTTGAGATGATTGTGTTTGTTCTGTGTCTATGCATAGACGGTATATATCGAAAAAAAAATTTTTCAAGAAAAAAATATCCTGTCCAAAATCTGCGGGGCATAAAAACCAGGTGTCAGAAGCCGGAATTCAGGAATAAAGAGATTTAATCCGCCACGCCGGGCCCCGGAATATCTATAAAGTTTTTCTCTCGTCAGATCGAAGTAACGGCAGATGGATAATGATCGTGGTGCCGCAGGGCTCATGACGGAAAACATTCATGGAGCCGCCGTGGCTGCTGATGATCTGCGCCGCCAGGGTTAGCCCGAGCCCCGAGCCCGTGGCTTTACTGGTAAAGAACGGTTCAAATATTCTGTCGATATCCTCGTCGGCTATACCCTGGCCCGTATCGGCAGTTTCAATCCGCACCCACTGCCCCTCCAGCGCGGTTGTTGCTGTGATGGCGCCGCCATCGGGCATCGCCTCCATGGCGTTTTTGATCAGATTGATCATGACCCGCTCCATCTGATCCCTGTCAAGCAGCATTGGTGAAATGCCGGGATCGAGCTGCTTGACGACCTGCACCTGATGCTGTTCCAGTTCAAGGGCCAACACAGCATAGGCCTCATTAATGATCTGGTTAATGTCATTGGGCCTGAACCGTGGCGCAGCCGGTTTGCTGAAGCTTAAAAGATCCCCCAGTATTTTTTCCAGACGGTCAACCTCCTGAACAATAATATGAAGGTAATTGCCGCTGATGCCCTCGCCCATACCTTTTTTTAGCATACGCCGCGCAAACCCGCCTATAGCGGTCATGGGGTTGCGAATATCATGGGCTATTTTTGCAGCCATTTCACCAACCACCGACAGCCGTTCATAGCGTATCAGCTTGTCGCGGTTAATGCTCAGCTCTTCATTGGCCCGGCTGAGCTCACCGACTTTTTCCTTGAGGCTTTCATACAGGCGCGAGTTTTCAATGGCAAGGCTGGCGTGATTGGCAAAAGCCCCCAGCCGCACTACATCATTCTGCCCGATGGGCTTGCCCGTGACGAAATTATCGGCGATGAGCACGCCCAGGGTGCGTCCGCGGGAAATGAGCGGCACGAGCACAAACGGCACGGCCCCCAGACAGCCGAGCACGCTGCGGTCAAATACGTCAAGGTCGTTGGTGTGCAGGATGTTAAATGACTGCTGCCGGAACACGGCGCGGGTAAAGATGCTGTCCTGGGTGGTGAGCGGAATTTTTATCTGCCGCACAAGGCTTGTTATGGCTGCATCATGACTGGAGATATCGCGTTTGTGAGATTGAAAAAGTTCGGTAAGTGTTTTTGGCTCCTGAGCCATGCGCGCCCAGGTCTCGTAGGCCTCATCAGCGGTAAGTGCGCCGGTAGCGACCATGCCCTGCAGAAAATTTTCATCTTCTTTCATGAGAAAAAGGAAAGCGCGGTTGAACCCCAAAGCGATATTGGCTGTGGCGGCAATGAGTATCATATGCAGTATCTCATGCAGATCGCGGGTGCTCAGCAGCAATTCGCTGATTTCGTTTTTCTGACTGATTTCGGCCTGATTGAACTGAAGGGTCGATTCAATGAGCAGCTTTTCACGCTCCATGCGCTTGCGCCCGGTGATATCGCGAAAAATGCCCAGTATGCCGATGCACGTGCCGCTTTCATCGCAGACCGGAGTTTTGATGGTATGAATGGCGATCTCCCGGCCGTCGCGCATGCTGGTTTCTTCCATGTCGAGCATATTGCCCGTTTCGATAATGCGGCGGTCGTCCTGCCGAAACTTGTCGGCCAGGTCTTCAGGGTAAAAATCATAGTCGGTCTTGCCGGCTATGGCATCGGGCGCTATGCCCAGATCAGCGGCATACTTGCTGTTGCAGGAGATGTAGACAGAGGCTGCATCCTTGTAAAATATTTTTTGGGGCAGACTTTCAAAAAGGGTTTTATATTTAAGCTCGCTTTTGCTGAGAGCCTGCTCGGCTTCCCACCGCACGACAAAATGCCCGACCATCTCGGCGATGGCTCCGACGAGGTTTTTTTCCTCATCGGAAAAAAGCACTTCTCCGTCTTCAAGGAAAATTTTCTGCAGGTAGTTGATCGTAATGGCGCCCCGGCGCATGCCGCCTGCAATGACAGGGCATAAATAGCGCCAGCGTGTATCCTGATAGCGCCCGGAGACAAATTCCCTGGCGCCTATTGTCACCCTGGCGCAGGCCATATCGGCATAGGTGAAGGCCCCGGGCAGCTTGTCGGCCACAGCCTGCATAATGTGCTCAAAACCGGCCCCGGTCTGATTCAGCTGCCGCGAAATATCGTACAGGCAGTTGAGCTCCTTGACGCGCTCGTCAAGCTCCCGGGTCCGCTGTTCAAGCGCCTTTTCCGCATTGCGCTTTGCCGTAATATCGCTGCCAACGCAGAGTATCTCCCGCAACTCGCCCTCGGGCGTATACACGGCTTTATTTGTCCAGGACACCCAGACACGGCGGCCGCTGCGGCAGATGTTTTCGTTTTCGTTTTTTACATACTGCTCAGGGTTCCGGCCGATGTCGGTGATCATGTCGGCCAGGTTGCGGCCGGCAGTATCTGCTTGAGGGACGATGGAGCCGACAACGTTTTTCCCAAGCAGTTCATCTGCGCTGTAGCCGAAAAACCCCAGGCCGAAATCGTTCATAAAAAGGACGGTGCCGTCCATATCCATGCACAGGATAATGCTGTTGGCGCTCTGTACGATAGCCCGGTAATCGGGCTCAGCCTGCTGCGGAGCCTGCGCTTTCTGCGGCGGATTGTCGTGGGCCTCAAGCTCAGCCAGGTGGCCGCGAAGGGAGGCAATGTGCTCCGTAAGGTGGGTCTCCGTTGTTTTGTGATCCTGTGTCATAGCCCCCTGGCCCTGTTATGTGCGTGCCTGTTGCCGACTATCATACATCAATTACCACAGTTGCCTGCCACAGGCCGTTTTCCTCTTTGATCGACAGCCCGTGATAGGTCACAGCCTTCAGGCTGGTTTTTATTTCGTGACAGCCTGCCAAAAATTTTTCGCCGTGCGCGCTGGCCGCAAGCGAGAGACTGTCAATATGCTCGACGGAAAATTCGCTAAACAGAAGCCCGTGCGCATCAAAGGCATACAGCAGGCTGCCGAGCCATTCCACCAGCAGCTCTTCCACATTGTCGCGCCGCAGATCGAAGCGCCGGGTCTGCCGTGGCTTCACACGGGCCGTATCGGTCAGCACGTCAAACAGGGCAAAACCGGCGTTTTCAAAAAGCCCGGCAAGGCTCTGGCCGTACACGATTAAACCCATGTCGGCGGTGTGATCAAAAAAATCATATTTTTTCATGGCGGCTTCAGACTATGCGGCATATACTTAAAAAAGTATTTGCCAGCCCCGGAGGCCATGTCAAAAACAATTTTGCCGCGCGGCACACATTAAGGGTTGCCACGGGACCCGTACTTGTTTATTGTAGCAGGTGTTTTAAGAGATACCAGCTATAAAGGAGATCTGTTGGATATAAGCAAAACTATTGCGCAGCTGAAGCAGGAGCCCGGATTTACTGAAAAAGTGGGCATGATACTGGTGCATAACGGCGTGGTGCGCGGCTGGTCTCGCAAGGATGGTGCTGCCGTGGGCGAGATCGAGGTTCGGCCCGACCGCGTTCGCATCGAGCAGCTCCGCGCCGAGTATGAAAAAAAGCCCGGCATTCACCGCGTGCTGATTGAAGCATGCCAGGGCAGGCTCAAGCCGGGCGATGATCTGCTGTTTATAATCGTAGCAGGCGATATTCGGGAAAATGTCAAGCCCGTGCTTGCCGAACTGCTCGACCGCGTTAAGTCCGAAGCAGTCTCCAAGACCGAGTTTGCGCCATGAGGCGGCCGTGAAACTGTTCAATAGTCCGTTGCCGGCAGTGCTGCTTGCCACCTTTATTTCGGGTTTCGGCTTCAGCGTGGTCGTGCCCGTCTCATCGGTGGTGCTTGAAAAAATGGATGTGGCAACGCCGATCATCGGCCTTGTTGCCACCATCATGTTTGCAGGCTTTGCCGTAGGCGGTCCGCTTTCGGGCTGGTGCATCAAGCGCTTCGGCATCAGGCGCACGGTGGCGGCAGGGCTGGTAGTTTCTGGCCTGATGCTGGTGCTCATCGGCCTGAAGGTATGGCTCCCGTCGTGGTTTGTGCTGCGCTTTGTTCTGGGCGTTGCAGCATCAACCGCATTTACCTCCGCTGAAATTCTCATCAACCGCGTCAGCACCGATGCCAACCGCGGCCGCAACCTGGGGCTGTACGGCTTTACCTTCTCGCTGAGCATGATGATAGGCCCTTTTGCCCTGTGGTTGCTGCAATTCGCCGTCTGGCTGCCGTTTCTTGTGGCCGGCCTTTTCTGTGTTGCCATGGCGCCGGTGGTATATGCAGCCATCCCCGAGTTCAAAGAGGAGCCGGAAAACCCCAAAATCGATTTTCATTTCGTGCGTCGCGTCCGTGTTTCCATGGTCGCCATGGTCATGGCAGGTTTCATGGAAGGCGGGCTCATCGCCCTCATCCCCATTTACGCTCTGAGCGAAGGGTTTACCGAGCCGCAGACAGGCCTGCTGCTTTCAGCTTTCATGATCGGGCATGGGTCGTTTCCGCCGCTTATTGGCATACTGGGCGACCGCATCGGGCTGCGTCGGGTGCTGTTAATTACCTATGGCCTTGGCGCTGTCAGCTTCGGCACCGTATTGCTTATGTCCGGCGGCAAAGCCCTTGCGGTGGTGTTTGCCTTCGGCGGCGCAGCGGTCGGTGCCCTCTATCCCCTTGCCGTAGGCCTGCTTGCCGGGGTTCTCTCATTTGATGAATTGCCGCGCGGCAATGCTCTCACAACATTTTCCTATGGCATGGGAAGCATTATCGGCCCCTTCATCCCCGCAGTCATCATGTATGTGAGCATGCCGGGCAGCCTTTTTATCGTGGCGGCAGTGCTCTACGGCGCGGTTTTTGCCTTCACGCGCCGCTCACTCGGCAGAAAAATTTGACGCCCCATTCGCAGCAAGACGCAGGGGATTGTCCCGCAGCGATGAAAGTGTTTTGCAAAACCCGTGGTAATTGGCGTATACTGTTGCCCGGTTCCAAAGCCATTTTTCCCGAAACAGGAAGATTAAGGGCAAACAGCAAATTTTTTTTGTGTGACGGATGCAAGCAATAACCACCACCAATCTTACCAAACGGTTTGAATCTCTCACTGCGGTTGACCGGGTTTCCTTTGAGGTCATGCAGGGCGAGATATTCGGGCTGCTGGGGCCTAATGGCGCCGGGAAAACAACCATTATAAAAATGCTCTCCACGCTCATGGCGCCCACCGAGGGGGATGCCGCCGTGTGGGGCTTCAGCATCGGCTCGGCCAGGGATGATGTGCGGCGCTCCATCGGCATGGTTTTTCAGGACCCGGCAGTCGATGACAGCCTGACAGGATGGGAAAATCTCGATTTTCACGCCCGTATGTACGGCATGAAAAAAGACCTGCGCACCGCACGGATCAGCGAGGTGCTTGCCCTTGTGGGGCTTGAGGACAAGGCCGGCCTGCTTTTAAAAAAATATTCCGGCGGCATGAAGCGGCGCCTTGAAATTGCCCGGGGCCTTATGCATTATCCGCGGGTGCTGTTTCTGGATGAGCCGACGCTGGGCCTTGATCCCCAGACGCGGCATCACATCTGGGAATATATAAAAATGCTCAATCAAAAGGAGCATGTGACCGTCATCCTCACCACGCATTATATGGAAGAGGCAGACTCGCTCTGCTCCCGCATCGGCATCATCGATCATGGGAAGATACTGGTCATCGACACGCCCGAAGCCCTTAAAAACGCCATGGGCAATGATATATTGACCATTAAGGCCGAAAACCTTGAGCACCTCATGTCGGAGCTTGCAGCGGAGCCCTGGGTGCAGGAGGTGAAGCGCTACGACGATCGCCTGCTGGTGAGCGCCCGGCTGGGCGAGGAAAAAATTCCCGTGGCCGTGGAAACCGCCAGGAGAATCGGAACGGTAATACAGGCCATATCCATGCGCAAGCCGACTCTGGAAGATGTGTTCCTGCACTATACCGGCAAGACAATACGCGATGAGGAGGATGCTGAAGGAGAGGTGCCGCGGGGCAGAATGCGAAAACGGAGAGGGCCGCACTGATGAAGCAGTGGTTTAATATTCAGGTCATATATGCGCTGTGGCTCAGGGAGATGAAGCGCTACCTGCGGGCGCGCAGCAGAATATTCGGGTCTCTCGGCATGCCCTTCTTCTTTCTGCTGTTTCTGGGCACGGGATTTAAAAATTTTAGGCCCGAGAGCATGCCCGCCCATATCGACTATCTCAACTTCCTTGCCCCCGGCATGCTGGCCGTGGTGCTTCAGTTCGGATCAATGTTTACGGGCATGGCCATACTCTGGGACCGGCAGTTCGGGTTTTTAAAGGAGATCATGGTGGCCCCGGTGTCGCGGGTTGCCATCGTGCTCGGCAGAACGCTTGGCGGCGTTACCACCGCTCTGCTGCAGGGTTTTCTTTTTATTGCCGTTGCGCTTTTCGCGGGGCTGAAGCTTTCGGGCTTTGCCGGGTTTCTTCTGACGCCGCTGTTTATGATTTTTATTGCCGGGTCTTTTGTGAACCTCGGCCTTGCCATCGCCTCCATGATGCGCGATATGCAGGGTTTCAGCATTGTGATGAATTTCATCATGGTGCCCCTGCTGCTGCTGTCGGGGGCCATGTTCCCCATTGAGCAGTTCCCCGTATGGGTGCAGTGGCTGAGCTATGTCAATCCGCTTTTTTACGGGGTCGACGGCCTTCGGTACAGCCTCATAGGCATGTCGAAATTTCCGCCCTTCTTCGATGCGGCCGTGCTGTTTCTTTTCTGCTCAGGCATGGTCGGGCTGGGCGCTTTTTTATTTTCCCGCTCTGATGTTGATTAGAGCTCCGCAAATCATTATACTTGACTGATGTTCACGGTTAGTGTGTAAAAAATTTATTCAATAATCTTTTTGCGGCACAGCACAATGCAGAACGGCTCGGGCAGCACACTGCAGATTGCAGACTCGACAGGCGGCGTTTTTACGGTGCTGCTTGCCGGGGCCTGGAGCATACAGCAGGGCTTGCCGTCAGTTGAAGAGGCCCTTGGAAAGCTGAAGAGCGGGCAGGGTGTCAAAAAAATTATATTCGACTGCACAGCCCTCACCGGCTGGGACAGCGGACTTTTGACCCAGCTTACCAAAATCGCCGCCCTCTGCGACTCGCAAAATATTGCTCTTGATACAAGCGGCCTTCCTGAAGGGCTGCAGCGGCTGCTGGCGCTGGCCATTGCAATTCCCGAGCGAAAAGGCGCCCGTAAAACCGCCATCCGCGATCCTTTTCTTGTCCGTGTTGCCGATGCAACATTCAATCTGCAGGCCGGCTCCCGTGATGCGCTTACTTTTATAGGCGATGTAACTCTTGCCCTTGGGCGGCTGATGTCGGGCAAGGCGCGCTTTCGTAAGGCAGAGCTGTTCTTCCTTATGCAGAGCTGCGGCGCCGAGGCTTTGCCCATCGTGTGCCTGATCAGCCTTCTTGTGGGCCTCATTCTTGCTTTTGTCGGCGCCGTGCAGCTCCAGATGTTCGGCGCGCAAATTTATGTCGCCAGCCTGGTCGGCATCGGCATGGTGCGCGTTATGGGCGCAATCATGACCGGCATCATTATGGCTGGCCGAACAGGCGCTGCCTTTGCCGCGGAGCTTGGGACCATGCAGGTAAACGAGGAGATCGACGCACTGCAGACCATGGGCATCTCTCCCATGGAGTTCCTGGTGCTGCCGCGCATGATAGCCCTTACCGTTATGATGCCGCTGCTGTGCGTGTATGCCGATCTCATGGGCATACTGGGCGGGCTGGTCGTCGGGGTCGGCATGCTCGACCTCGGGGTCATGGAATACTATAACCAGACCGTTATTTCGCTCAACCTGACCCATTTTTGGATAGGCCTTTTTTACAGCGCTGTTTTCGGCGTTCTGGTGGCGCTGTGCGGGTGCCTGCGGGGCATGCAGTGCGGCAGAAGCGCCTCGGCCGTGGGCACGGCAACCACCTCGGCCGTGGTGACATCGATAGTGTGCATCATTGTGGCAACGGCCATCATAACCGTGATCTGCAATGTGCTGGGAATATAAAGCAGAAGTCAGCTTAAAAGTTCGGAGTTGTTAGTTGGGAGTTCGGAGTAATAAATTCAAAATTTAAAATTGAAAAACCATGCCTCAGCCTGAACCACATATCACCGTTACCGATCTGACCATGGCCTATGGCACCTATGTGCTGCAGCACGACCTTAACTTTACAGTCAACCGGGGTGATATTTTTATTATTATGGGCGGCAGCGGCTGTGGCAAAAGCACCCTGTTGCGGCATCTCGTGGGGCTTAAACAACCAGCCAAAGGAAAAGTGATGTACGGCGTCACCAGTTTCTGGGATGCCGACCCGGATGAGCGCGACCGCATCATGCGCGGCGTGGGCATACTCTACCAGAGCGGCGCTCTTTGGAGCTCCATGACTTTGGCGGAAAATATCGCCCTGCCGCTGAAGGAATACAGCCGCCTGAGTAAATCTGAAATAAGCGAGATCGTGTCGCTCAAACTTGCGCTTGTCGGGCTTGCCGGTTTTGACGATTACTATCCATCGGAAATCAGCGGCGGCATGAAAAAGCGCGCAGGACTGGCACGTGCCATGGCACTGGACCCCGAGATTCTTTTTTTTGACGAGCCTTCGGCGGGCCTTGATCCGGTAAGCGCTAAGCTGCTTGATGATCTTATAATTCAGCTGCGCGACAGCCTCGGGTCAACCATCGTTGTGGTGACGCATGAGCTTGCAAGCATTTTCGCCATCGGTAATAACTCGGTATTTCTTGACCCTGATTCCAAGACCATGATCGCCCAGGGAAATCCGCGAATGCTTTTAAAGGAATGCCCGGACCCGAAAGTTCATACATTTCTGACCCGCGCAGGGTCGGTATAATGATACAAGCTCTGCAAGAGGAGGACAGGCATTGTGAGCAAACAGGTTAATAAAACACTCGTGGGCGGGTTCGTTGTTGGTGCGATTGCGCTGCTTGTTACAGCGCTGGCTGTTTTCGGCTCGGGAAAGTTTTTTCAGCACCGGCGCACCTATGTCATGTACTTTGACGGCTCCGTGAAAGGGCTCAATATCGGCGCACCGCTGAATTTCAAAGGAGTCCCCATCGGGGCTGTAACCGAGGTGCATCTGCAGTTCAATCCGGACAATCTGTCCACGAAAATTCCCGTGCTTGTCGAATTCTATCCCGAGAGGATCGATCGGGCCGGTACAATAGAGCAGCCTGAAAAGGTCTTTAAGCGGCTTATCGACAAGGGGCTGCGGGCGCAGCTGAAAATGCAGAGTCTGATAACCGGCCAGCTTATGATCGAGCTTGATTTTTATCAAAATAAACCGGCCGTGTATCTGGGCGATGGCACGATTCCCGAAATACCCACCGTTGCCTCAAGCATTGATGAGCTTTCGCGGACTCTGGCCAATATCCCTTTCGACCAGATCGCCGAAAAGCTCACTAAATCAATCGCGGGCATAGAGCGCATCATCAACTCCCCCGAGCTCGGCACGACGCTTACATCGCTTTCTGCAGCCATCAAAGACATACAGGCCCTGGTGCGCAATGTGGACGACAAGATCGCGCCCCTTGCCAAAGAGTACGGCGCGCTGGCCTCTAACGCCAACGAGGAGCTGGACAGGGTTGGAGCTGCCGTGGCAAAGATGCTTGAAGCAGCTGAAAAGGCATCCGATCAGGCAAACAGGCTTATAGTAAAAACCTCCGACGTTACGTCGGCAAACTCGCCCGTCGTTTACGAGCTTACCCGCAGCCTGCAGGATCTCTCGTCTGCGGCCCGGTCGCTGCGCACCATGTCGGATACTATTTCGCAGCACCCGGAATCGCTTATATACGGCAAAGGAGGAAAATAATATGAAGAAAA
Organism: uncultured delta proteobacterium; assembly: GCA_903911225.1. Lineage (GTDB taxonomy): Bacteria > Desulfobacterota > WTBG01 > CAIYCZ01 > CAIRTM01 > CAIWCT01. The sequence continues at coordinate 4,540 of CAIWCT010000017.1, read as the reverse complement.
GAACCTCAGCGCTTTTTGTTGCCGGCCTTTGTCTTCTTGTGTGTGCAGGTTGCGCGCGCACGGCGCCGACACATTTTTATCTGCTGCAGCCGCTGAGCGGCCAGGCAACGCAGATGCGGACGCCGGACAAGTATTTGTTCGGGATCGGGCCAGTCGAAATTGCGGACTATCTCAAGCGCCAGCAGATCGCCAATCGCATCGAGGAGAATGAAATTTTATTTTCCGATTTCAACAGCTGGGCAGAGCCCCTGGACAGATGCGTGACACGCGTGCTTTCGGAAAACCTCTCCGTGCTGCTGAATACCGCACGTATCGAGACCTATCCGTGGCTCCCCTCGCTTCCCGTTGACTACCAGGTGCGGGTGCGTATTGTCCGTTTTGACGGCACAACGGATGCAGAGGCGGTTTTGGTCGCGTACTGGAGCATCTTTGGCAGGGATGAAGCCATGCTCGTCGACCGCAAATCCGTCATTACTGAAAAGATCGATTTGGGAGGCTTCGACGGGCTGGTGCAGGCGCAGAACAGGGCCCTTGAAAAGCTGAGCCGCGAAATAGCTTCGGAGCTGCACGCCCCCGCACGCTAGAGTCTGGCCGCCCGACACATGTAGGATCCGGGCAGATGCTGTCAAAAGCTCAGGCTGCAATATGCCTATCCGCCTTTGCAATGCCGATGTGCGGATAGAGCGCTTCGCCCTTTCATCTACAGGTTCTGCGACTTCAGCCAACCGCCGCATCGTTTAAACTTTAGGCTCACCGGATTTAAGGTCTCCCCGTTTACATTGGACACTGCTCGAGGCTCTATTGTATACTTTTTAAAGTGCCTGCGAACACTATGTCCCCGGGTGGTTGCCTGCAAGAAATGGAGGCTTTTTGGATTTAATACTCAGCAGTATGCGGATACCTGTTGAAAAAGACGGGATGGATGAATATCTTAAGGCCGCTGCGCACAAGCTGAACCTCGACGAAAAGCATATTACCCTCGTTAAAATCCTCAACAAATCACTTGATGCGAGCGACACGGAACAGTTCTACTATGAAATTTCACTGTGGGTGCATACTCCTGACAGCTTCGACAACAGGGACAACCTCCCCGAATACACTGAACCAATAGCGCCGGAGAAAAAATCAAAAAGCAGCAGGCAGCAGCCCGTAATAATAGGCTTCGGACCTGCAGGCATGTTTGCGGCTCTTGAGCTTATAGAGTATGGGCTTAAACCCCTCATATTTGAAAGAGGTAAAAAAATAGAGGAGCGCTCCATTGATGTTCAACGGTTTATTAAAGAAAGGGTGCTTGACCCTGAATCAAATATTCAATTCGGGGAAGGCGGCGCCGGTTCGTACTCGGACGGGAAGCTGTTTTCCCGGGTCAGCAATTCGAACTATGCAAACAGGGTGCTTGATATTTTTATTAAATTTGGCGCCCCTGAAGAAATAGGCTATATCCGCAAGCCCCATTTGGGCACGGACGTTCTGTGCCGGATAGTGGGCAATATACGCAGCCATATTCTTGAACGGGGCGGCGAGATACGCTACAGCTCAAAAATGACGGATCTGCTGATAGACGGTGGCAAAGCCCTTGGTGTCGTTATAAACGGAGAGAGTGAATATCTCAGCTCACATATCTATCTTGCGGTTGGGAATTCAAGCCGCGATACGTTTGAGATGCTTAACAAAAAAGGCATTGCTCTTGAGCAAAAACCGATTTCAGTTGGCGTGCGGGTTGAGCATCCTGTTGAAACGATTAACCGTTTGCGTTACGGCGAAAAATATAAGAGCTTTCCCGGCATAGGCGCTGCAAATTATTCTTTTACCTACACCAATCGAAAAGCGGGGCGGGGCGTCTATTCATTCTGCATGTGCCCGGGAGGCGAGATCATAAATGCTTCATCTGAAAACGGGCTGCTGGGTGTAAACGGTATGAGCTATTCGAGCAGGGCATCAGCCTTCTCCAATTCTGCAATTGTTGTACCCTGTCATACTGCTGATTATGCCTCCGCTGGTTCTCTTGCCGGGATAGAGTTTCAAAAGGATATTGAGCGAAAGGCTTTTGCCGCGGCTGGCGGAAACTGGAAAGCGCCCGCACAGAATTTGGTGGATTTTTTATCAGGGAGGGTTTCTGCGGATTTAAATACAAACTCGTATAAGATGGGGGCCGTGGCAGTTAACATGAAGGAAATATTGCCCGGCTTTGTATATCAGGCGCTTGTAGCCGCATTTACTGCATGGAAAGAGGGGTACCCATTATTTGTTTCAAGTGAGGGGATAGTGTTAGGCGCAGAAACAAGAACGTCGTGCCCGGTGCGAATTACCCGCAGCGGAAACTATGAATCAGTTACTATAAACAACCTGTACCCCATAGGCGAAGGGTCAGGATATACCGGAGGCATAACCAGTTCTGCCATTGATGCCATAAAAGCTGTTGAGGCGAGTATGGCAACTATGAGCAGCGGCGGATAGGAGTAAAGATTCAAGATAGTAGGGGCAGACTTGCGTGTCTGCCCCGGGTTCGGAGTTTGGAGTAAAAACAATTGAGATTGCAAGGGTGCCCGCCGTGGCGGATTCGGAGAATAGGCTCCAAGAGTCAGAAGCCTATGCGGCCTCTATTATTGTGTAGTAGCCCGTGTTTCATCCTATACTCGTAGAATTTAGATTTAACATAATCTGGCAAAGCAAATACTTTATGTTCTGGTAATGTGAAATAATTACGAAATGGTTCGCAGTAAGAGCCATAATGTGGAGTTTTATTAAGCAACCCCCAACCGCTAGCTACTGAAAAGCGCCCATTATCAACACAGCCCTTCATGGTTACTGAAAAAGAGTAAAAAATATATTTTATAATTTTTTTAAACGTAAGTATTGACAAATTGGCATCAATATTATACTATAAATTAACACTGAAAAGAGCAAACCAGTCGTGAGGCTGGGGCGCAAAACCTCCGGTCCTAAAATATTAGGATAGCGGGGCTGCCGGTCGGGAATTTTTTTTAATTTTTAAGCGGCAGCCCCTTCGCATTACACGAAGGGGCTTTTTTTATGCTCTTACAGGGGTTAATGGAGTCGTTTTTTTTTGCATGTGTCCGCCTGTGCGGATTTGCAGTCATCCCAGGGCCTCAGGCCGCTGGGATCCCGAAAGGCCGGGTGAAACCCGCCTTTAACGGGCATGAATAAAATCGTCGGCTTGCACGTTGCTTGCTTACACCCAACAACCAGAAAAAGGAGAAGTCGTATGAAAAAGAAGGTTTTTTACGGATGGAAACTGAAGGGAATATTGCTGGCAGCACTGCTGGCACTGGCCCTGCCGGGGACTGCGGCAGCCACAATCGAGATATATACCCTCGACCAGCTGCAGCATATAAGCGACAACCTCACGGCCCAGTACGTGCTCATGAACGACATCGACGCCTCGGCCACACGCACTTGGAACGGCGGCGCCGGATTTGCGCCCATCGGCACAAATACATATAGCAACTACTCATATCCCAACTCTTTTATGGGTAGACTTGATGGCGGCGGGCATGTGATCCGCAACCTCTATATCAACCGGCCGGCGCAGGATTATGTCGGGCTTTTTGGTTTTATTTATCAGGGACAGTACATCCCTGTCTCCAACCTCGGTCTTGATAATGTAACGGCCATCGGTGGCAACTATGTCGGTGCGCTTGCAGGTTTCTTAGAATTTAACTATAATTATGCTCATCAGCAGGTCAATTCCTGCTACAGCACGGGCTCGGTGACCGGCACCAGCTCTGTCGGCGGCCTGATGGGGCTGGCTGATCGCGATTCTTATATGACCACCAGCTACAGCAGGTGTGCGGTGACCGGCACCGACAAAGTCGGCGGCGTGGTGGGGTACAATGGCTTGATTATGACCTATAGTTACAGCATGGGCCCGGTGACCGGCAGCACCAATGTCGGCGGCATGGAGGGGTATGCTTTTCCTCGGTATGCATCGTCGGCATACTACTGCTTCTGGGACATAGAGACATCGGGCCGAACCTCTAACGCTGCTTACTATAATGCCACGGGCAAGACCACTGCGGAGATGATGACGCAGAGCACGTTCACCGATGCGGGCTGGGATTTTACCAACACCTGGTGCATGGTCGATAATGCAACATACCCCCAGCTGCAGTGGCGCGCAGCCTCTATCAGCCTTAAGGACAACAGCTACGGCACCCAGCAGGACACCGCGCTTGCAGTTCCCGCTCCCGGCGTGCTTGACAATGACAGCGACTCGGCGGGCGGAGCGCTTGCGGCTGTGCTTGTGCAGGGGACTGCCCATGGCACGCTGCATTTAAGCGACAACGGCTCGTTTACCTATACGCCCGAGCCCGGCTACGCCGGCACAGACAGCTTCACCTACACAACCCCGAACAGCTGCGCGACAGCCGTTGTCACAATCACGGTGAATGCAGACACAAGCCCCTGCCCGGCGCCCAATCTGACAGCTCCTTCTGGCGCAGCAACCTCGAAGCCTGCATTTTCGTGGACTAAGGCAGATGATGGCGCTTGGTATAATATAATGGTATGGTCCGAGGCT
>CAIWCT010000016.1 GCA_903911225.1 uncultured delta proteobacterium | reverse complement strand
GAAGAAAAGCAGAGCCTGAACATGCGCAGCAGCTGTTCGCGGCTGACTGCGGCTTCAAGCTCCTGCAGAAGCGCCATGTCTTCATCGGCAGCATCCACAAGCTTTGCCGGGTCCTTCACCGCTTTGAGCATCATGATATCCCGCAGCGTTTCAAGCAGGCTGAAATAAAATTGCTTAAGATCTATGCCCAGCTGATAGACCTCGTCAAGGGCGTCGATGCAGCCTTTGGCATCTTCGGTGATAACAGCCTTGAGCACCCGGCAGATTATCTGCCGGTCGATATGCCCGAGCATTTCCTGCAGGTCTGCGTCTTTTATATCAGAGCCGCAGTAGGCGATGGCGCGCTCCAGTATGGTCTGTGCGTCGCGCATGCTGCCGTCGGCCTCGCGGGCGATAAGCATGAGCCCGTGGCGGCTGATGGCGACTTTTTCACCCTGGGCGATAGAGCCAAGATGCTCAACAATATCCCCTGAGGGTATGCGTTTGAAATCAAAGCGCAGGCAGCGGGAAATAATCGTGTCGGGTATTTTATGGGGCTCTGTGGTGGCAAAGATGAAAACAACATGCTCGGGCGGCTCTTCAAGCGTTTTTAAAAGCGCGTTGAAGGCCGATGTTGAGAGCATATGCACTTCGTCGATGATGTAGATTTTATTGCGGTCGCGGGACGGCATGTACTTGACATTTTCACGCAGCTCACGGATATCGTCGACTCCGTTATTGGACGCGCCGTCGATTTCATGCACATCGATGGAATTGCCGTTTGTAATTTCCAGGCAGGACGGACAGAGGCCGCAGGGCTGGGGCGTGGGGCCTTTATGGCAATTCAGACATTTGGCAAGAATGCGAGCGATGGAGGTCTTACCGACGCCCCGCTCTCCGCTAAAAAGAAAGGCATGGGCGACACGCTGCTCTTTGATGGCGTTGCGCAGCGTGCGGGTTACATGCTTCTGGCCGATAACCTCGTCGAAGGTCTGCGGCCGGCATTTACGGGCTATGACTCTGTAGGCCATAAAATTCGCCGTCTTGGGTGAATAATGCGGTCAGAAAACATTTGGCTTTCGGCACTGCCGATACTCTGCTGAACAAAAAAGGCCGGATACACCAAACACACAAACTTCCTGCTACCGTTGCTTCCTTCCGGACCTGGCGGGGTTCGCAAGTCATCAGTTGTTTGGGATCCGGCCATTTTTTTTCTGCAAAAAGAGCCTTGAAAAAATATGGCGGAGAGAGAGGGATTCGAACCCTCGGTACGCTTTTGACGCACACACGATTTCCAGTCGTGCACCTTCAGCCAGCTCGGCCATCTCTCCGCTGAAGTTTATCGTCTATCTTTAAAAAAATCCTGCATGAGGCTGCGGCATGCTTCCCCAAGAACCCCCGACTTCACCTCAAGGCGGTGATTCAGGTTGGTGTCACCGCTAAAGTCGAATACCGTTCCGGCCGCACCCACCCGCGGGTCTGTGGCGCCGTACACAAGGCGCCGCACTCTGGCATGAATGATAGCGCCCATGCACATGATGCAGGGCTCTATGGTTACATACAGTTCCGTTCCCACAAGCCGGTAGTTGCCCAGCGCAAGACCTGCTGCCCGTAAAGCCACGATTTCAGCATGTGCTGTCGGGTCATGACTGCCAATGGGTCTGTTGCTGCCGCTGGCTATGATATGCCCGTCGTGTACCAGCACCGCACCCACCGGCACCTCACCGGCATTCCGGGCTTCCATGGCTTGTTCAAGGGCTTCCTGCATGAAAAACCCATCGCGGGTAATATAGGCATTTTCATGCAGCCCGGTATTCTCAAAAAATGACATATATTTTTAACACAATCCGTTTTTAAAATAAAGGCCTAAATAACTCAGGCGTTCTTCGGCCTGAATATTATACGCTTTTTTGTTTTTAATATTAATTTTTTTGTGTATAGCCGCTTTCGCACCTGAGTCGAGCAAAAAAATTTGTCATTGTTACCCGGTAAAAAATACCTATATCGCTTTATCCCCCAGCGGCTCGATGCATTCGGTCAGGCCAAGGCTTACAAGAGTCTCTTTTTTTAGATACCCTGTCTTTCCATCCCACCCCCGCAGGCCATAGTAGTCGTCCAGAAGCTTTTCAAACTGCTCCCGGTCAACGGCTTTACCGCGCCGGGAAATAACATCATCGCCTGCTCCCGGCAGCAGCAGCTGGGGGTTGTGCATGCCGAAAACATCGGCGATAAATTCGTCGCGCTCGATAAAGAAAAATTCAGGCAGAATGTCATCCTGCCGTCCACGGCGGCCTTCGCGCAGCAAAATCGCGCGGTTGAGGGCAATGATGCGTTCGGCAAATCCGTTCAGCCCTGCCTCATCAATATCCCAGCCGGTAACGGCTGACAGGAGCTTGCCTTCCATCCCGGGATCCCCTACATGCTGCTTTGTTGAGGCATCATCATATACCGGCCAGGCAAAGTCGCACAGAACAAGAGATTCTTTTATGTACTGCCGGTTCTGGATAAGGGAAGAGGCGCGGGCTTTTCCTTCGTAGGTTGAAAAATCAACCGACTTTTCACCGCCCCAGAAGGCAGCACCGATTCCGCGGATGACATCGGTTGACATATAGGACTTTTCATCGGTTTTCGTGTACCACCGGCCCCACTTGGTGAGGGGCTCGCATACCTCATGCAGCTCGGTGATAAAGGGGCGCGGCTCAAGGGCATAGATGAGCGCCGAGAGCACAAACACTTTGGGACCATAGGCAACGGCACGGCCTGTCTGCGTGAACATGTTGCGGATGATTTCACGGGCCTCTCCGCCCACGTTTTCCGATGCCCGTATTGCGCCCTCGGCAAGCACGCTGCCAAACCCTTTGCGGGAGCATATTGTGCGCAAAAGCGCTTCGAAAAACTCAGGGCTTCCCATCTGCGCCATGGGCAGCCCGATGTCTTTTTCAGAAAGCAGCCCCGCCGCAAAACATCTGTCGAGCCAGAGCATAAGCTGCACCAGGTCCATCACGCAGAGTCCGTAGTCATTTGCAAGCGTTGCAGCGCTGAAGCTCGCTTCGGTTATTGCACCGTGGAGCTTTCTGTCCCACAGGGTGTAGAAGAGATTGGTCTGGCACTTGCGGATGTCCTGCGCGCCCGAGGGCCCCTGCTGCACTGTGCGCCAGCAGCCCTGCGGGCAGCCGTGGCAATGCGCCTTTTTTATCACCTGCATGCCCGGCAGCAGTATGGGATTGCCGAACAGATTGTAATACCCCGCGCCGGTCATCTCCGAAAAGCGTTTGCGGATTTCTTTGATGCGCACAGGGTCGGCAATTGCAACAGAGCCCGAGCCTTTCACCGTTATGGCCTTGAGGTTTTTTGATCCCATGACAGACCCGAACCCCATGGAGGCAGCACCCGCAACATCGGTAAAAATGATGCCATAGCGCGTACGGTTTTCACCGCCCGGGCCGATTGACAGAATGCGAACATTTTTGCCTAGCTCATTTTTTAGCACTTCATGGGTCTTAAGATTCCCCAGGCCCCAGAGCTGGGCAGCCTCGCGTATTTCGACATTGCCGTCTTCGATATGAATGGTCACTGCTCCGTCTGACCTGCCCAGCACCATGATGCCGTCAAAGCCGGCTTTTTTCAGTTCGGCTGCAAAAAATCCGCCAAGGCTTGCGCTCACAAATGTCTCGGGATAGATGCAGGGAGACTTGCCGCAGATGGACAATCGCGGCGCGCTTGGCGCAGGCGTTGCCGCAAGAGGGCCGGTCATGAATATAAGAGGCTGCCTTTCGTCAAAGGCATCGGCGCCCCAGGCTGCATGATCCCAGTAGAGCTTGTGCCCAATACCCAGACCACCAAGAAATTTCTCGGCATAGGCCATAGTGTCAAGCGATTCGATCTGATGGTGCGAAAGATCAATTTTTAGAATCTTTCCAACCCAACCGCATAATTTTTGCATCTCATGTTCCTATTCTTATAGCCTTTTGAACAGGCTGCCTGCTGTCCGGTTACACTTTTCGGCAGAACCGGCAATGATGATAAAAAAACTTTGTCACACGTACAATTATATATATCACACTAAAGAGCTTCTGACTTCAAGAAAATCTAAAACCAAAATAAGTTAAGTAAAAACAGTAATTTGGTTTATCTAGATTTCGGTTTTTCATGGATTGTTATAGTAACCCACAGCAGCACAATAGAGATTTAGGCAGGCCAAAACATACTTCCAGGCCCTACGGTCGCGCAGCGGCTTGACAGACCTGCTGAAATAAGCAACAATTGAAACTTGCCGGAGCAGACAAAATGGTCGCCGGTCGCGCCTTGGCGCGGTCCGGAGGAAAGTCCGAGCACCGAAGGGCAGGGTGGTCGCTAATGACGACCGGGGGCGACCCCAGGGAAAGTGCAACAGAAAAAATACCGCCCCGCTTCGCGGGGTAAGGGTGAAATGGCGAGGTAAGAGCTCACCGCATCCCGGGTGACCGGGATGGCATTGCAAACCCCACCCGGTGCAAGACCAAATAAGAGAGCGGAGGGAGCTTCGGCTCCCCGGAAGGCGGCCCGTCTTTATGTTCTCGGGTAGGTTGCTCGAGGCGGCTGGCAACAGCCGTCCCAGCTGAATGACCATTGCCCGCAGGCTTGTAAAGGCCTGCGGGAACAGAACTCGGCTTAATAGTCTGCTCCGGCATTTTTTTT
>CAIWCT010000015.1 GCA_903911225.1 uncultured delta proteobacterium | reverse complement strand
TCCCGGAGCCTCATTGCTATAACCTTGTAGTGTTTTTCTGTCCAGATTTTACGACATCAATTCAAAATTGCGGGGTTAACCAGAAATGGTTTTAAAATTTCAGAGCTTGGCGATGCCTTGATGCGTTGCAACGCAGTTGTTTCTATCTGTCTGACCCTCTCACGTGAAATGCCGAATTTTTCACCAATCTCCTCAAGCGTATGTTCTCCATCTACGCCAAGGCCAAAACGCATGCGAATAATGCGTTCGTCTCGAGGCGGCAGGCATTTAAGCATTTCTTCTGTTTCATGCACAAGCTGATACTGGAGAACATGATCAATCGGAGACTGGGGCATGGTTGCAGCTATGCACTCATGAAGGTTGCTGCCGTCTTCACCATAGGGTGTTTCCAGAGAAAGAGGATCCCGTGTAATCTGTATGGCAAAATTGACGTTTATAGCCTCATTACCAGTTCCATCAACAATAATCTCCGAAGGCAACAGCTGAGCATTTTGTTTTGATTCCTGCAGCAGCTTTTTTATTTTATCGTTTATATATACAGGGATTCTAATTGTTGATGACTTGTCTTCTATAGCGCGGATTATGGTCTGACGTATCCACCAGCTTGCATAGGTGCTCAGGCGGTTTCCAAGCCGGTAATCGAATTTTTCTACAGCCCGAATAAGCCCTATATTACCTTCCTGAATCAAATCCGAAAGGGGCAGGCCACGCGTCGAATATTTTTTTGCTATACCAACCACAAGACGAAGATTTGAGCCTACCAGCTCATTTTTTATTTTTTTTGCAGAATGGTCACATTTGAGGTACTCGCTCAGGAGCGCAATAAGCTGTTTTCGGGCTTTATGCGCTTTTGCAGAATTAAGAAAAGCGTACAGTCTTTTTACAGCTCCAGACTTGTAGGTTCGCAGTAAATCAAAGTGCATGCAAATATCTTGAGTCTCAAGCACCGCCCCCGCTTTTTCTCTGCAAAGTTTTTTGCTTGCGTGGTAGCTGGGCTTTTCTTTTTCCAGAGTGGCTTCAATTGCAACTATGGTTTGGTGTGCAATTTTTATTTTTTGCAGTAAGTCAAGAACCTTGGTCGTTTGTTTATCAAGGGGGGCCTGTTTAGCTGCAGCTGTTATTTTTTTCCAGTCGATGATAGAGCAAAAAATAAGTGTCCAAGTCTTGATGAGGCTGAGTTTTTTTTGGTCTTCCCGAGCGTAGGCTGTGGCCAATGCCATTTCTTTCTCGCGCGAAAGAATAGGCCAATTTTTTATCTCATTGAGATAGGCAGTTATAACATTTCCATGTGAACTTTTATCAGCAACTTCCAGTTTCAATGATTCTTCTGAAGCATCTTTTTCACTGTCATTAGAGTCGTCTTCCTCTTCGAGACACTCAGTTGTATCCAGCAACAGTTCTTCAAAGTTCCCCTGGTTAATATCAGCGCTTTTTGCGTTCATATTATAGCCTCTCTTTGAATTTTTTTACTTTTTAAATTATAAATGCAAGCAATGTGCCGTATAGTTTTTTTTATAAAAAAACGTAACAATTTGTAATATCACCGGTTTTTATAGATCGAGTTTATGTTTGACAGAACAATTAACGGGGTGTTGTTCCATAAGGGAATAGCGGTATATCATTTTGGAATAGTTTATAAAAGGCAGGTGTTGATGAGCTATCTCTTGGTGATTTTGCGAACAAGCGTTTGAACCAAAAAAAACCCACCCCGTAAGAGGGATGGGCTTTTGATTATTCAGGCCGTAGTTTTATTTTATATAGGCCATGTAGTCGTCGCGGAAATACTTGAGCGATGAGAGAACAGGTATGGGCGCTGTTTTGCCCAGTGCACATGCTGCCGCACTTATTATGGGCTCGGACATTTCCTGCAGCAGTGACAGGTCGTGGGCAGTTCCGCGGCCCGCTATGATTACGTCGAGCATTGCACACATTCTACAGACGCCTTCACGGCAGGGTACGCATTTGCCACAGGATTCCTGTACGAAGAAGTCGGTGAAATACCTGGCCACCTTAACCATATCTGTGTCTTCATCCATAATGACCATGCCGCCGGAGCCCAGCATTGATCCTGCACCCTTAAGCGCATCATAGTCAACAGTAAGAGTATCCATGTTTGCTGGAATGACACCACCTGAAGGACCGCCGGTCTGTATACCTTTCAGCTTTTTGCCGGAGGCAACACCGCCGCCGATAGTGTATACTACATCCTTGAGCGATGTGCCCATAGCCACTTCAATCATCCCGGCCCGGGCGATGTTTCCAGCAAGGGACAGCACTTTGGTCCCCTTGCTCTTTGCACTGCCAATGGAGTTGAACCATGCACTGCCCTTGGCAAGAATCACCGGTACATTTGCCCATGTTTCAACATTGTTGATGCAGGTCGGTTTGCCGAAAAGGCCCCTTTCAACGGGGAAAGGAGGTCTCTGGCAGGGCTCACCTATGCGGCCTTCGATGCAGGCGATCAGAGCGGTTTCTTCACCGCAGACGAAACGTCCGCCGCCTTCCTTTATTTTTACGGTCATGCCGAAGGATGTTCCAAGGATATTGTCACCAAGCAGCCCAAGCTCCGTAGCATCATCAACGGCCTTCTGGAACCGCTTGAGGGCCAGACGGTAATTATCGCGAATGTACACATAGGCGGTACTGGCCCCAATGGCATAACCGCCGATGATGATGCCTTCCAGCACCGAGTGAGGATCTGATTCAAGGAAGCTGCGATGCATGCCGATGCCCGGCTCCCCTTCGCTTACATTGCAGATAATATATTTTTCAGCGCCTGCGGCCTCACGGCATGCCTTCCACTTGAGTCCTGCCGGAAAGCCACCGCCGCCCCGGCCACGCAGCCCTGAATCAATGACATCCTTGATGATGGCTTCGGAATTCATGGCCAGAGCCTTGGCCAGAGATTCATATCCGCCGCGAGCTATGTATTCATAAATATTTTCAGGATTTATGCTGCCGGCATTGCGCAAGAGCACCTTGCGTTGCGCCTTTATAAAATCGATATCACCGATCGGCTTTACGGAAGCATAAGCGCCTGCCTCAGCGCCATACTGATACTTTATTTCACCAACCAGAGCATGGTCTTCGCTATCTATACGGGCAAATGCCAGATCTTCCACCACAGTATCGGAGGCTATGGCATCAAGCAGGCGAGTCACGTCCTGATCTTTAACATTTCCATAGATGATTTTGGGCTTGCCCTGCTGCTGGATTTCAATGGTCGGCTCCATATGGCACAGGCCGCTGCAGCCAACTTTTGCAACTTCAGCGTCCATAGCGCGTGATTTGAGTCCATACTCAAGTGCATTCAGCACCATGTCGGCGCCTTTTGCAATGCAGCAGGTTGACATGCCGACATTGATGCGTACTTTGCCTGGAAAGAGTGTTTTATTACCCTGTTCCTTCGCCTTATTTAAATCTTTTGCTGTTTGTAGTTTCATTTTATCCCTCGTCGTAACGCGGTTAATGCTCTTATGCAAGTGTTGCTATCTTTGCTTTTGCCTCATCACCCTTATATATTCTGCCGTCGATCTCAACGGCCGGTGAGCAGTCGCAACAGCCCATGCACAGGGTTTTTTCCATGCTCACAGCCGGCGAAGCGTTCACTTTGTCTTCAATCTGCCGTGCCAGACCGTTTTTGTCGCTGAGATGGCAGGCAGTGCCGCAGCAGACCTTTACGTGGTGACTTCCCGGGCGGGTGAGTTTGAAAGTTTTATAGAAGGTAGCCACATTGTAGATGGTGCTTAAATGGATCCCTGTTTTATTGCAAACGGCACGAAGGGCTTCAACAGGTAAATATCCAACTTCATCCTGTATGTCGTGCAGGATGTACATAAGCTTATCCTGCGACGTTCCGTGTTTTTCAATGATGGTGTCGATGACCTTGATGTCGAAGTCGCCCAGTTCCTTGAATTTTTTAAGAATATTGCTTTTGAAAGGCTCGGGAACGATTTCTGTAACCACGGCGGTCACATGGTCCTCTGCAGCAGGGCCGCCCTGGGCTTTCTGGGCGATCACGGCAGACAGTTTTCCGCGGAACATGCCCCTCATAGCCTCAGGCACTTCGCCGAGCATTATTTCAAACATGGCTTCGCTTTTGCCTGACCAGGTTATAGCAGTTGCCTCTGACATTATAAACTCCCTTAAATAAAATAAATTATTTTCTTGCCCTTGTGCCGTGCGCTTAAAACACCTTCTGTGTTTTGTTTTTCAGAAGTGCAAGGCTTTCATTAACTTCAACCTGCAGAGCCTCGGTTTTTTTTGTGCTCCAACCGGCAAAGCGATTCTGTGCCTTCAAGTAGGCTGCCACCGACAGCGGCTTTGTTTCCTCACAGGTGATTTTGTAGTATCCCTGGGCTATTTCGTAGAGCGGGAATACAAGGCTTTCAACAGCCCTCCTGCCAACCTTGACAGTGTTTTCAGCTTCAAAGCCCCATCCGACAGGGCAGGGGCAGAGGATATGCACAAAGGCTGATCCAGCGCAGTCCCAAGCTCTGTGGATTTTTTCTATGAGGTCAAAGGGGTGGCTTGGGCATGCTGTGGCAGCATAGTCGCAACCGCTCGCGCTGGCCACTGCCGGGAGCTTTTTTAAAAGAATATCCGCGTCTACTTTGCCTTCTGCGCTTTCGTTGTCGAAGCAGATATACAGAGCGCCATCTTTCTTGGCAATCGTCAGCAGCGCAGGCTGTGTGCCTGCAGCAATAGCGCCGGATTTTACAATGACGCTTTCCTGCCACGGTATCTGCCACTGCGCGCTGTCTATATTTGCACTGCTGCCTTCCAGTGCTTTATAAGCCTGCCGTACGGCAAGTGCCACACCGCATCCCTTGCAGGCATTGTGACCTTTGGGTGCGAAATGCTCTTTGAACGGTAAGAATTGAGCAGCGTAGAGTGTGTATTTATCCATTATTCAACCTCCTGCATGCTGACGGCGCCGAACCAGCACTCGCGATGACAGATGCCGCATCCCTTGCACAGC
>CAIWCT010000014.1 GCA_903911225.1 uncultured delta proteobacterium | reverse complement strand
GCCGTCTGCTGCAGGGCAAGCTTCAGGCCGCTGTTGATGTTGGCAACGATAACATTGCTGTTTCGCGCCATGAGCCGCCTGAAGGCCGACCGGAAATGCTTTTCCTTGGCAATGAAGAAGGTTTTCTTCATAATGCTGCCCTTGATAGAGCTTGCCACGATCAGGGCATCCATAAAACTCTGGTGGTTGGGGGAAAAGATGCAGGCAACGTTGGCCGGAATATTTTCAAGGCCCTGCACTTCAAATTTGAAATAGAGCCGCGAAAGGGGCTTGAATATCCACCGGCACAGGCTTAGCACAATAATGCGCTTCGGCAGCGTCAGGTTTATCTCTTCCCGCAGAATCTCTTTCCAGTTGATATCCTCACGGGTGGTGCGGGTCTTGGTGTCGCGCAGGGTCTCGCACAGCGTAAGAATATTTGGAAATTCGGCAAGCCTGGCCTCGTCGAGCTGAAGGCCGAAAGTTTTTTCAATGAACACCAGCAGCTCAATCTTATCAAGAGAATCAAGGCCCAAATCAAGATCAAGGTGATGCCAGGGCTGAAATGCGCTTTTGCCGGTTGACTCCAGATAGGTCTTCATGATGCCGTACTCTTCAAAATCCGGCAGCTTGATGTCGGCTGCGTCCGTGTCGGCCCTGTGTGCCAGCGCCGGCAGCAGGAACCGCTTCAGCTTCCCCAGTTTTGTTCGCGGAAGTCCCTCGCGCTGAATCGTAAGACCGCGAATCCTTCTGTATGACGGAACGCTGTTGTTATAGGCGTCGATCACCGTCCAGCGAAGCGTTTCCTGCAGGTTGATGATTTTCTCTTGCAATGCCCGGGCAAAATCAGGCGCCAGTATGGCGCCAAGGGAATCGCCGTCCTGATACACGCCGATTTCTTTCACCAGTGGGCTTGCCGCAAGAATGGCCTGCTCGATCTCTTCGGGGTTTATGTTTTTGCCGTTCGGGAGCACGATAATTTCCTTGATGCGGCCCGACACATACAAGTAGCCCTTGTCATCCAGATACCCCTTGTCGCCCGTATGGAACCATCCATCCCTCAGCACCGCACCGGTTGCTTCGGGGTTGTTGTAATAGCCCTGCATGACCACGGGCCCGCGCGCAACGATCTCTCCGTCGATAATTTTCACCTCAACCCAGGGATGCGTTTTCCCTACGCTCCCGATTTTTACATCATTGGGGGGATTGTTTGAAATCGTCGGGGAGGTTTCCGTAAGCCCGTAGCCGTCGAGCATTTTAAATCCCATGCCCCTGAAGCCTGTTTGAATTTCCGTGTCAAGGACCGAGCCGCCGCAAACCATAAGCCTGAGGCTGCCGCCGAAGGCTGCCTGCACTTTTTTAAAGAGAATTTTTCCGAGGCTGTAGCTGCCGATCGCTTTTGAAAGCGTGTACAGGGCTGCGGCAACACGGCTTTTTCTGATTTTTGCCGTGATGCCGTCAAACAGCATGCGGTACAGCCGCGGGACGCCGATAAAAATGGTTATTCTGTATTTCTGCAATGCCTGCAGTATTGCCTCGGAATTCAGTTGGTCGACGATGACGATTGCGCCGCCCGTCCGCAGCGGTATAAGCATAGCGCCCTGCAGGGGAAATATGTGATGAAACGGCAGAATCGCTATGGTTTTGTCGGTTGGGCCATAATAGGCCGGGTCAAGATAGATATTTTGCACAGCCTTCAGATTGCCGTGCGACAGCATGACGCCCTTAGGGGAGCCCGTTGTTCCCGATGTATAGATAATAACAGCCGTAGCCTGCTCATCGGCAGCGGATGCAGCCTCAGCCCGCGGAACGGCAGGGGTTGTTATCTCGTCAAAATTCAGCTTCAGCTGGGTGCAATCAGACAGCTTCAAAGCATCTTCCAGCACAGCAGCAGTCTGATCAGAATAAAATATGAGCGTGGGCCGACAGTCGTTTATGATATAGGCAATGTCGGCAGCAGCGGAAAAACAGTCAACCGGAACGGCGGCCGCCTTGTGCAGCCAAAGCCCATGCAGGGCGTACACCCATTCGGGACGGTTTTCCGAGAAGATGACGGCCCGCTGCCCCGGGGCAAGAGAAAAAGTGCTGCTGAAGCCGGCAATGTTTTCATGCAGCTCCCGGTAGGTGATGAGGTTATTTTTAAAGGCCAGAGCCAGACTGTCTGATGGTTTAGCAATCATTGACTACTCCGGATAAAAAATGTAGGAAACAAATCCTTATGGCAGGCACAGGGGCCAGCCCCTACTCCTGGAATATACCGCCAGAAGGAAACCCGGGCAAAGCTCCGATGTCATGCTAAACAATAACATTTAGAAGGCGGAAACGCAATAAAAGGCCGGGGAATGCCCAAACACGAAAATTTATCGGGAAAACCCTGCAGCCCCGCGCAACAGTCTGTTTTTGCATTGACAAGCACGTGATAGTTACCTATTTTTAAGATTCAAAATTCAAAATTTAAAATAAATTGTAGGGGCGGGCTTTATGCCCGCCCGCAGGAGGTGATAAACCCCCATACAGATAAATTAAGTGCAGCGTATTTCTTCCTCGCCCCCGCGAGGGAGAGAGGATTAGAGGTGAGGGGGCATTTTATATCACCCCTCATCCCGACCTTCTCCCGCAAGGGGAGAAGGAGCTCTTAATTCACATGTATTGGGGGCAACCCCGCCCCTATGATTTTAAACTTTTTATTTCTGTCTTGAATTTTAAATCCAAAATCTTGAATTTTTTACTCTCATTTTCATGCGGCTGTTAAAAAAGTATTACAGCATAGGGGCCCGTGGGAAGTCAAGCAAAGACATATGCCGGATTCTGCACAACGGGCTCGCGCAAACAGGGGCTTGTTTTTAAACGTTTTTTTTATTACCGTGATCCCACTTGCTGCACCGCCGCAGCCATTCCACCCTTAGACAAAGAGGTACCGCCATGAAGGAGCATCTTGTCGGCATCATAGCAGACACCCATGACAACCGGCCCGCCATTCAGAAGGCGGTTGATGTGTTCAACCAGCGGGGCGTTGGCCTGGTGGTGCATGCCGGCGATATGATATCGCCGTTCACCATACTTGATTTTAAACACCTGCGCTGCCCCATGGAAATCGTTTTCGGCAACAATGACGGCGAACGCGTGGGGCTGTCCGCCGCCTTCAAAGACAAGGCAAAACTGCTGCCGGGCCCGCGCGAGTTCACTTTCGGAGGCAGGCGGTTTCTGCTCATGCATGAAGACGGCTGCGTTGCGGCTACGGCCCAATCGGGCGAAGTGGATATCATCGTGTACGGCCATACCCATGACATTGATGTGCGGCAGGGTGCGCCGCTTGTCATAAATCCGGGCGAGGCGGGCGGGTGGCTGCGGGGCAGATCAACGGTTGGGATTATGGATCTGACATCCCTTGACGTGGAAATTATCGACCTTTAAGGCACTTAAAAATAGCATTTGCAAAAGCACTGAGGCTGTCGTCGCGGGCGCCCATCACGGCAATAACATCACCGGGACGGGTCTGCTCTTTCAGGAGTTCAAGCACGTCCTTCCTTTCGGGCACATACTGGCAGCGGGGCCCGCTCACGCGCTCAAGCAAATCTTTTGAAGAAATGCTGCGGTCGGCAGTGCCGCCGGCATCATAAATTTTCAGGCATACAAGAATATCCTCCGGCCCCAGCTGCCCGGAAAATGTTTGCGCAAGCTCCGGCAAAAGAAATCGCGTCGGGCCATAGCCGTGGGGCTGAAAGACTATAATCAGGCGGCTGCCCATGGGCCGCAGCGCAGCAATGGAAGCAGCTATCTTTTCGGGATTATGCCCGAAGTCGTCAACCACCAGCACGCCGCCACGCCGGCCCACAATATCAAGGCGCCGCCTGACACCTTTGAAAGCCCAAAGCCCTTTGGCCAGAGCCTGCAGGGGCACATCAAGAGCGCGGCCCACGGCAAGAGCGGCAAGGGCGTTCTGCACATTGTGCCTGCCCGGAACGCGCAGCCGGAAACGCACTCCTTCTACAAAAAACACAGCCGCCCCCGGCTGCATGTCGATTTGCTCAGGGTGTATGTCGCAGCGCTCCGACAGGCCATAGGTAATGCGCCTGATTCGGCAGGACACAGCAGATGCTTCCGGGCAGTCGCCGCAGGTGATAAGTGTCTCGGTGGTATTGTCTGCAAATGTCTGAAAAAGGCTGCGCAGCTCGGGAAGGTCCTTGTGATCTTTGGTTATATTGGTGATGACTGAGATGGCCGGCCGGTACCGCACGATGCTGCCGTCGCTTTCATCAGCCTCGCAGACCATATAGGCCGAGGAGCCGCTGCGGGCATTGCCCGGGTGCGTTCGGGATATATACTGCTTCACGAAACCACCATTAATAAATGATGGGTCAAGGCCCGCTGCTTCAAGCACGGTGGCTGTCATGGCTGTGACCGTGGTCTTGCCGCTTGTGCCCCCCACGGCTATGCCCCGGGCATCATTGAACAGCCGCGCCAGCAGTTCGGAGCGGTGCACCACCGGTATGCCCAACTCACGCGCCCGCCTGATCTCGCCGCTTGATGCCTCGATGGCTGTTGAGACGACGAGCTCATCGATGTCGGCAGTAACAGACTGCTCATGCTGGGGTACAAGCTCAATGCCCTGCAGCAAAAGCTTGCGCCGCAGCGGCAGGTTCAGCCCCTGATCAAAGCTGCGGTCGGAGCCGCAGACGAAGCTGCCACGCTGCCGCAGGAGCTGCCCGAGACTGCTCATGCCGCTGCCGCCGATGCCGACAAAATAGTATTTTTTTTTCTCTTTCATATAGATAGTGTGCCACAATTAAAAAAGACTTGGCAACATAATTGAAATTGCGTCGTCGCAGAGAATCCGCCGCCGCGGGCGAGCGCGGCCCTGCAAAAACTGCAATTAAAACTCTGTCTCAAACGCGGAGCATCGACAGCCCGTCTTCTGCCTGGCATTATACCTTGACTTCCGAGGCTGGTTTCTTGTATGTTTTGCGTGTATAGACATTTCTTTATTATTGCATCAGCAGGCATTGCCAGGGAGAGCGCCTATGAACATTAAAGAGCTTTCGGAAAATCTGGGCCTTGAAGAAGATGAATATATGGAAATGCTCGATCTTTTTATCACATCGGGCGGAACTGATCTTTGCCGCATCGAGCAGGCCCTGCAAGAAGCAAACGCCAAGCTGGTTCACGAGGCCGCCCACTCGCTGAAGGGTTCGGCCGGCAGCCTGTGCCTTGACAACATATTCGAGCTTGCCCGTGACATCGATGATAAGTCACGCAAGGGCATTCTTAAGGGCCTTGACGTGCTTGCCCGCGACCTGCGGCGTTCCTTTGACGAACTGGTTACTGCGGTGAACCCCTCTAATTAACTGCGGCTGCGCTGTGTGTTTTTGTTCCGGGATGAAACAGCTCTGGCTGCTCAGACTGCGGCTTCTTCTCAAGAAGCCTGCGCACGACCGGATCAAGCGGCGCCGCCTCAACATCGAAATGCTGCAGCGCATCGATCAGCACATCTATTTTTTCGGAAAGATGCAGGTGCTTATCAAGAATAACGCGGTACTCGCCGCGCACCCTGCACAACCCGCTCTTCATAAAGTAAGCGTATTTCTTCAGGTTCGCGGTTGTGATGCGGATTTTGTGCTGCCCGGCAATTTTTTCCAGATCTTCAAGAATCGCTGATTCCTTCATATACTATGCCTTGTGATCTAAATGGTTGCTTCCTGCCAGATGCGCTGCAAGATTGCACTGCCGGCCGAAAGATGCTCGGGCTTCACCTCAAGGGTGATGGTGCCGTCAAAACCCCGTAATTTCAGGCAACCCAGTATCGCTGCAAAATCGATCATGCCCTGTCCGATGGGCAGATGCAGATCATCGCTCGGGCTGTTGCCGCCGCGGTTGTCATGAGCATGAACATGCCTGATCCGCTCGGGGTACCGGCCTGCAAATTCATAGGCCGTATTGCTGTCGGCCAGAAGCTGCCCGTGGCCGATATCAAGGGTCATCCCGAGTGTTGCAATTGCATCGAAAGCAGCACCCAGGTCGGCGGCCTGCTCGCTTAAATTTTCAACACAAAGCTGCACCCGGCGGTCATGGGCATAATCTGCAAGCTCATGGAGCAGGGTGATCTTTTTTTCGATGACCGGCGCGGGGATGAACCGTTTGTCAATCCAGAAATGCAGCGTGAAGACCTGCACTTTAAGCTCAGACGCGCAGTCGATCAAAGACCGTATCTGAGGCAGATACATACGGCGCAACCCGTCAGGATCAAGCGCATCGCCTTCTTCCGGGCCATGGGCCAAATATGTTATGCCATGGGTTTCTGCTATGGCCTGCAGCCGCTCAAGCTCGCCGCCATGAAAAGCATGAGCATCAAGCAGGCTTATCTCAGCAAACGGAAACCCGGCCAGGGCTATTAATTCGGCATCGGCTGCGGTATGCGCCCTTCCTCCGATTTTCACGCTTGTGTATCCCGTCCGTATCCAACAGATTGTGTTAGGCGCTGATTATGCAACAACATATCGGTCAGCGCAAGGATTTTTTAAAGCTACAGGAGGGCCGCAGCCTACCTCTGGTATTGGTTGACGGCGCGGTTATGCTCCTCAAGGGTGCGGGAGAACTGATGGGTTCCATTATTGCGGGCAACAAAAAAAAGATAGTCCACAGAGGCCGGTTTGAGAACGGCCCGAAGCGAGGCAAGGCCCGGATTGCAGATGGGGCCTGCCGGCAGACCGAATATTTTATAGGTATTGTAACGGTTGGCCAGCCGCAAATGCTTTTTACGCAGCCTGCCCGTGAAAGCCGGATCTTCGAGCCTGACGCCATAAGCCACGGTGGGGTCGCACTCAAGGCGCATCCCGAGTTTCAGGCGGTTGTAAAAAACCCCGGCGATAACGGGGCGCTCTGAAGGCTCGGCTGCTTCCTTCTCTACAAGCGATGCAAGAACGACAAGCTGGCGGGGCGAAAGCCCTCCCGCAGCCGGCCCTGCCTGCAGCTCGCGGGCAAACATATCCCGGAAACGCACGGCCATCCGCGCAAGCATCTGATCAAGGGGCATGCTGCGGCAAAACCTGTAGGTGTCGGGGAAAAGAAATCCCTCCATCGTTTCATTGTCTTCCAGGCCCATACTATGGGCAAAAGCGCCGTCAGTTGCCTTTTGCAGCACCTCTGCCGAAGGCTTAAGCCCCGCCTGTTCAAGAATCCGGGCTATGTCGAACAGGTTGCTTCCTTCGGGAATCGTTACCGAAATCAAAATCACTTCGCCACGCACCAGTTTGTCTAGCACGTCAAGGGGCGCAACGGGCAGGTTAATGCTGTACTGGCCTGCCTTGACGCTGTATTCGACTTTTTTGATTTTGGCAAGAATGACAAACAAAAGCGGCTCTGTAATAATGCCCTGCTGCTCAAGGATCACTGCCGTTTTTCTGAAGCTTGCCCCTTCGGGGATGGTCACCTCGACGGTTGCGGGCTGATTGGGCCTGTGGGGCGTCACGCAGTACAAGTAGAAGCGCAGGCTTGCAAGCCCCGCTCCTGCAATAAGCATAACGCAGACAAACAAAACTGCCCGTTTCATGACTGCTTCGGCTCCTGCTGTTTCTTGTGGTCGAGATAGCTCTGTAAAATGATGGCTGCCGCCACCGTGTCGATGACTTTTCTGCGTTTTTTGCTGCGCATGTCCGCGCCGATCAGCCTGTCTTCGGCCTCAAATGTGCTTAAGCGCTCATCCCATGTTTCAACGGGCAGGCCGAATTCTACTTTCAGCTCTTCGCCAAAAGCAAGCACGTTCTGCGCCGCAGGCCCGATGCTGCCGTCCATATTGCAGGGCAGGCCAAGCAGGATTTTTTCAACCTCATAGTTTTGTATATGCTTGCGCAGCTCGGCAAAGTCAAGCGCCTTTGTGCTGCGCCGTATCGTGCCGATGCCATGGCCCATCATCCCCAGGTCATCGCTCACCGCGATGCCAAGAGTTTTGCTGCCGTAATCTATGCAAAGTATGCTCATAAAAAATCTGTTGAATTGGTTAAATTAGTTTTATTGGTTCAATGCCGGTTCGCCGAGGCGGCTTGTTTTTTTTCTGTAGGGGCAGCCCTGCGTTTCGTTCATGGTATCGGTTTAACCATTCTCTGTGCGTAGGGTGGACTCACGAAGTGTGTCCACCAAATTTACTTATCAAATATGCAGACCCCTGGCTGATCTAATGCGTTGCAGCCGCGGCGTACGGCAATACAGCCTTGTTGATCTTTTCCGAGATTTTTATCTGTGCTGTTTCAAGGTCATAATGCGCCTGCAGATTCATCCAGCTCTGCTCATCGGTTCCAAAAAAACGGGCCAGGCGTAAAGCAGTGTCGGCGGTTATGGCCCTTTGCCCGGCAACGATCTGCCCGATGCGGCGCTGCGATACGCCGATAGATTTTGCAAGCCTGTACTGCGTGATTCCCATGGGCTTCAAAAAATCCTCCCGCAGTATTTCACCCGGATGCATCGGCGCCATATCTCTTTTTATCATGATTAACAAACCGTTTAAAGCTTATGCGCCGACGACGGCGCGCAGTTCTCCAACTTTTACTTTCTTCTGCCCGGCATGCCACAAATCAAGCTTTGACTGCATGTACAGCCAGCTTTCCGGAGTGGTGCCTGTTGCAAGGGCGATTTTGACAGCCATATCCGGGGTCACAGGAGCCCTGCCGTTTAAAATTGCCGACAGTGTTTTCCGCGACGTTCGCAGACGTTTTGCGGCTTCGGTCACCGTAAGCCCCAAGGGGGCTAGAACATCCTCCCGCAAAACTTCTCCAGGATGCGTGGGCTTGCGTTTGTTCATCATGATACATGCTCCTTGAAAATATTCAGTGATAATCTCGATAATCGACAATAACGGCATCTGCGCCGTCAAACTGAAAGGTAACCCGCCAGTTGCCGTTTACCCACACCGACCAGGCATCCTTCTCTTTGCCCAAAAGCCTGTGCAGTTTATAGCCGGGCAGATTCATGTCATCGGGGCCTGATGCCGCATCAAGGCGGTCAAGTATGCGGGCCAGCTTGGAAGCATGGCCCGGAATTATTTTACTACGGTCATCGTGGTGGAAAAACTTTTCCAGCCCTTTATGCCTGAATGATTTAATCATGTACCAGTATATAGCATGTAACCCAATGCGTTACAAGCAGTTTTAGTATGTGCACGGGTATTCCATTGGCGGCTCGTTGTGCGGAAGGCGGGAAGCAGGATATGAATATGGGGATGTTTCGGCTGTTGCTGCAGTCAAAATATGCTTCGTTTTGCCCAACCGACTTTTTTTATTCAGCTTACCTGCAACCTCTCCATGAAAGGCTGGAAGCTATCTTGCAGGCCAGAAGCGATGGCGAACTCCCTAACAAAGGTAATAGTAGCCGATACCGCCCATGCAGCACAGGCGTGGCTCATACATTTCATGGAAATGAAGTCTGCCCCTTCGTCACAGAACGAGCTCAATACAAATTTATTCTGGAGTTTTTCTAAAATATCAACGTCTTTCCCTCTCCGAGGATCCCAGAGAGGCTTGAAATGTACAAGTGAGTTCCTCATGTCGATAAGGCACTGGGCATCTTCAAAGAACTGTGCGTTTTGGGGCAGCTTTGTTTTGCCCAGTATTTTTAGGGCTTTCTGATACTTCTCCAGTATTTGTTTCATTTCTATTCTGTTCTTACCCCAAAATTGGGTGTCAAAGTCCGGCAATGCGCATCTGAGCGGGCCGCCATGAGCTATGAAAAGCTCGTTAACATTGGCTTCTAAGGCGGCGGCGGAACACATAATTGCCCCGCTTACATATGAGCGTATGTCTTCAAAAAAGGCTCCAAAGGGCATTCCCTGGTTTTGCCTTTCTAGCGCGCTTGCTTGCCGTGCAAATAGGGTTGCAGCCATAAGATGCTGCAAGGCGAATGTGCTTATAACACGCCCAGTTGCATGTGTCTCGGGCCGTGGCATAACGATGTTCCCTTTGCCCTCATAGTTCATTGGATGCTCATTATTTTTCTGAGGCTAACCATAAATTCTCTTGTCATGTTGCCCTGATAAGATGATAGTTAAAATATTTTTGGGCAGTTTTGCCCTATGCCTATTATAACAATTTAAGGAGATGAAGATAAAAAAACTAATGCCTTTCTGCCCTTGTCAAGCCAACGGTGCGCAGGTTGCACTTGGCCCACCTCTCCTATAATAAATTAGTTATTTAATGCACTGTGCGCGCCCTACACATTAAATAAACCAATTGCCAAACAACCAATCACGTCCTTCTCGTTTCATGGCTCACCGCACACCTCTATTATAATGGGTTTCTATAGCGCTATTCCTACGAGGTGACAACTTACTCGGTGAAAGTTCACTACGAACCGCACGGATATAAATAGCACCCTCTCCCTTACCCCTGTTGCCCACGTTGCCGTAGAAGAAGTCCACACAAAGTGCGTAGCCCGTGCTGCCTGGATCCGCCGTGGACGACCAATACTTGTCGATTGTATTTTTAAAACCCTGCTTGTCAAAAAAATTACCCATATTATTCGATACACCTTGTGTTTTTGCATATGACACAAGTTCTTCCCATTCTTCTTTAGTCGGCAGCCGCCAGTCGTGATACCCTCCCAGCGTGAGTGATTGGGCATAATTATTTGCGCTTGCCCACGACGTTTCTCTGCTGCTCCCTGCCTGCTCCCACATAAGGCCACTCTTGGTGTCCTTTAGAATTCCATTGCCTGTTTGCATAAACCGACTGCCGTTGGATGAGGGTGTTGTTGGCTGCTTGACATGTGTCTGACCTTGATGTCCACCACGCACTGCTCGGACAGAGTGGCCGTAGAACGCTTTACTATGTTCACTTAAGCCCCCTCCATTGGCGTAGTTGAAGTACACATACCAGGCGTTGTCGGTTCTGTTAGTGGAGGTACTGGAGGACCAGTAACTGGACACTGTATTTTTAAACCCCGATGCATCAAAAAAAGATTCCTTATTTTGCGTTATACCTTGATTGTTTGCATATGTAAGAAGTTCTTCCCATTCCTCTTTTGTCGGTAGCCGCCAGTCGTGGTATCCCCCAAGGTTGCATGATTGCGCATAGGCATTTGCGCCATCCCAGTTCGTTCCCGGTAAACTCCCCGCCTGCTCCCACATAAGCCCGGTCTTAGTGTCCTGCAAAATTTCTTTGCCCACTTGCCTAAACCTGCCGTCACCATTCGCTGTTTTGTGGCCAGCATTTGTAGCTCCGTACACTTCCGCTATTCGATTATCCACAAGCTCAAGAACCTTTACCAGTGGAAGCCCGCGGTTTGTTTCTGCAACTTTATCAGCAATTGCTGTCTTTTCTCGGTCACTTCCGTACCATGAATTTTTTTTCTTCCACTCGACATACTCTGGTGCTTGTTTCGGTTCTGTGGCTGGTGGCACTGAACTTGCTACAGAGGCCGGTGCCGGGGCAGGAGCTTTTCCATTACGTACCACACGGACATAATAGTCGTAATCCTTCCGAACATGGCTCGTGATGCCATTATGAAAATTGATGAGCATGGCGGGGCTGTTACTGCTCGTATAGGTACTGGACGACCAATAACCGGACGCCATCCAGCCATTAAACCCGAGATTGTTGTAAAACAAGTTGAAATTTTCTTTAATACCCTTGCTTTTTGCATAATCTATAAGCCCTTCAAGTTCTTCTTTTGTCGGTAACCGCCAGCCGCCGTACCCTCCAAAATACAGGCTTTCTGCATAGCTCATAGCGCCCCCCCAGCCCATTACTCTTGACGTCTGGTTTTGCTCCCACATAATCCCCGTTACCGTATCTTCTATAATTCCTTCATTGACAACCACAAACCGGCTGTCACCATGCGTTGTTGCGGCTGGAACTGAACTTGTAACATAAGCAGGTGCAGTGGCTGGCTCTGCTGCTGGTAGTGTCTCATATTGGGGTTTGGCTTCTGGCAAGGGAGCAGTGTTTGCAACGGCATCAGCCTTTTTTAAAAAGTCTAACGTACCAACATATTTACCTGTAGCAACAGAATAAATATTGTCGATAGCTATACATAAAAAAAACAGACTGAAGAAAGCTATAATAATATTGTTTTTTAAAGGCGAAATTCCATGCAAAAAAAGAGAACGCCTTTTTTTAAAGTATATAAAAAAAAGTGCTGTAAACAGGCACGCTTTCAATATTATTGCTACAATATAACCGCCCAAAGATATTTTTGAAATTCCGGGGGTGAAAATGATGGCTGCAAGCACAATCCAATTACATTGCCATGCCCAAAAAAAACGTTTGTGGAGTCCATAAATAAGTACGCCTATTAAAATAACATAGGTTAAGTTTAAAGCTGAAAATATAAAATTGTATTGAAAAAAACCCACCGCCATAATTAGCGCCATAAAAGCCCAGAACGGCAATAATCCATAATTATATAAACTTAGCCACCGAGTTGGCAGACTTGCAGTTTCCTTTTGCTGAGGCGTTGATTTTTTAGGGCTCAAAATGACAGGATCTACTGCAATCGCTTTTGCGGGTGAGGTTTTTTTCCCCTGGTTCTGAGATACAATTACAGTTTCTTCATAGGAATCGGCGAGAGTAAGGAGTTCCGGTTCTTCTTGATCCTCTGTCGCAATAAAAACTGTATTGCATTTACTGCAACGAACTTTCTTCCCCAGCCTTTCAACTGCGACTTCATATTTTTGGCTACATGCGGGATTCGTACAAACCACCGTTTTAGCTAAAAGTGCCGGGCTTTGTGCTGTGGGTTGCGAGGCGGTCATTGTTTGTGCAGGCGAAGGCGGAGCAGCTTGCTTGCTGGGAGGTGTTGTTGTTACAGTTTCGTTGATAGATTTTGCCTTGGGTTTTATTTCTTGATCATTATTGACGGAATATTGCCCAAGCTTAGGGAGCAATTCTTCGCAATGTGTGCATTTTACGTCTGTTTCCTGAATATCTTCCCCGCAAAATGGACATTTTTTCATATGCAATCCCCCTATCTTCTTCGCAGCATCTTTTGAAATTCTATATCGTCTTGATGCCTTTTAAGTTCATTGAGCTTATATTCAGCATCATCCATTGCTTGTCTTTGTTCATCAGCGGCATCTTCTATGGCCTGGCGTTGCTCTTCTGCTGCATCATCCATTGCTTGTCTTTGTTCCTCTATGGCTTGGCGTTGTTCCTCTATGGCACTTTCCCGCGCTATTCTTTGTTGTTCTGATATTGCCTGCTGGAGACTCACATATTGAGTTTTATGCCATAAATTTGTTTTATTAGCATGTGCGGGGCTGGTTAATAATGCTATATACGCACAGTCAACGATTTTTGTAAATCTATCGTAACGGAACCTAAAACGTTCGTAGTCCACCTCTTCATAACGCAAGCTTAAAGCTGCAATACATAGAATTAGCAATGCTAAGAACCCACCGACAATATAAAAAAATTTGTTATCTTTTTTGATCTCTGCTTTTTTCGGTAGAATCTGATTTTCTGTTGATTCCTGAAGCCAATTTTTACAATGCTTACATTTGATGGCAACATCCTGAATTTCATTCCCGCAAAATGGACAATTTTTCATAAAAAGGTCCCTAAAATAGGATGAGAAATACTGTTTCTGCCATGGAATAATGCAAGGCAAAAGGCAGTTATGTGTTTACTTCGCCGTAACTTTCATTATATCAAGGCTTATCCAACGAGCACTTCGTGCTCGCTTATCAATTTTTCTTCAACGGTTTTTGCAAGACGGCACAGTTCGATACATGCATAAGCAAACCCTTCTGTCTTTTCAGGCCTCAGTGCATATGATCCCACTCCGCTTATAAAGAGCGGGCAAAATGTAAAATCAATGAACCTGCGAAGTTCTGGTTCTAGTGTAGTGTTTCATAAATAGTTATGCAGCATTGACTTTCCGTTGTCGAGTTGGAGGTTGAGTGCAGCCAGGTTTGATTTTCTCGAGTTTCTTTCTCGCACGATCAATCTTTGCTAAAATATCGCTGACCTTGGCGG
>CAIWCT010000013.1 GCA_903911225.1 uncultured delta proteobacterium | reverse complement strand
CGTCGGCGCCATGATCTATCCGCTGGTGCTGATTTTCGTCATGGGCATAGTGATGGCCGTGCTGCTTATCTTTGTCGTGCCCCGGTTTGTCGGTATCTTTGAAATGATGCATCAGGAGCTGCCCCTTCCGACACAGGTGCTTCTCACGATCAGCATGATCGCACAGCGGTTCTGGTGGCTGATTATTGGCAGCGGCATCGGCCTGTATGTCTGGTTTAAAAAGTACACCTCTTCGGAAAAGGGCAAGCTGGTCTGTGACAAACTCATGCTCAAGCTGCCCCTGATCAATGCGCTGATTCTGAAAATAGAAGTGGCGCGCCTCAGCCGCACGCTCGGAACGCTCATCACCAGTGGCGTGCCGCTACTGCAGGCGCTGGGAATTGTGCGGGAAATCATCGGCAACCTGATCATTGCAAATTCCATAAACAGCATTCAAAAAGCCGTGAAGGAAGGCAAAGGCGTATCGCTTCCCATGCGCAGTCTGGGGATTTTCCCCTCCCTTGCCGTGCATATGATCCGCGTTGGCGAGGAAACGGGCAAAATGGAGGAGATGCTTATCCGCGTGGCCGACACCTATGACCGGGACGTGCAGGTTACGGTAAAGCGGCTGCTGGGCCTCTTGGAGCCGCTGCTCATTCTGGTCATGGCTATGCTGGTTGGGTTTATCGTTATATCTATTGTTCTTGCACTTTTCAGCATCAACGAGGTTTCGTTTTAAAGGAGGATAGAATGCAGATGAAAAAGGAAAAAAAGATGCTGCGCCAGCGGGGTTTTACCCTTGTTGAAATCATGATCGTCGTGGTTATCCTGGGCTTGCTGGTGGGGCTCGTGGGCCCTAAGATTTTCAAGCAATTTGAAAAGGCTGAAAGGGGCACGGCAAAAGCTCAGATCGAGATGCTCGGCACGGCCTGCGACACGTTCCGGCTGGACATGCGCCGCTATCCCAAGGATCTGACGGAGCTGATACAAAAACCCTCGGACGACAAAAACTGGGAAGGCCCGTATCTGAAAAAAGAGCTTCCGAAAGACCCCTGGGATCGCCCCTATATCTACAAGTGCCCGGGCGATGAAGGCCGGGACTATGACATCATGTCCTACGGCGCTGATGGGCAGCCCGGAGGCGATGGAGAAAATGCCGATATCAACAACTGGGAAAGCCTCAAAAAAGGCAAGGACTAAAAGCCGCCGGATTCACGCGTCTGGTGGTTTTTCGCTCATCGAGCTCATAATCGTGCTGGCCATTATGGCGCTGGTGTTCGGTATGGCAGCGCCCCGCATAGCAAAAGAGATGGGCGTTCTGCATCTGCGCACAACGGCAAAACAGGTTGCCGCAGCCATGCGCTGGACGCGCAGTCAGGCCCTCAGCACAGGCAAAACCTATAATGCGATATTTGACTGCAAAGAGCAGCGCATCATTATTTCTGATTATGCGGGAGCCCTCGATACCGCTGGCACGAAGCTTGTGCAGACTGCAGGAGACGGGGCCAGCCAGCAAGAGGATGACACTGCCGGCGCCTCCCTGCCCAAGCCGACGCTGAAGATATTTGAGCTGCCCGAGGATATTTTTATCAGCCGTATTGAGATTGCCGATGTTCTGGACGCCAACCCTGGCGATCAGAGCATCTACCAGCTGACGTTCTTTCCCGACGGCACCACCATGGGCGGCGAAATAACTATTGCCGATGAAAAGAAACGCTCCTTTATAATTGCCGTTGATTTCTTGACAGGAATTGTCTCTCTTGAAGAACCCGACAACACCTGATGCCCCGGCGCGACAGCAGCTGCTCCAGCAGGGTTTCACCCTTTTGGAAGTGTTGGTTGCCGTCATGATTTTGGCCATTTCAGTCACCGCCATCCTCTCCCAGTTTTCAGTGGGCATGCAGGCGGGCGGCAAGTCGCGCGACATCACTGAGGCAGTGCTGCATGCCAAAGAAAAGCTGGAAGAGCTCAAAGCCTTTGTCGACAGCGGCCAGGCAGGGCAGGCCGGCACCTTTGACGACGGCTATACCTGGGAAACCCGTGTGAGCCTGTATGAGCTGCCGGAAAAAGAATCAGGAGTAAATGAAAACCTGCTCTCCTTTGAGCTTCTGCAATTGACGGTCATTGTGGGCTGGGGCGCGGGGGGCCAGGAGCGCCATATGGAGTTCTCAACGCTTAAAGCAGTTAAAAAAAAGGATCGGGGCTGATGCGGCAGGGATCAGGGCGGGCACATGCTCGAGACAGCCTGGGCTTTACGCTTCTTGAGTTGCTGCTGGCTGTCAGCATATTTGCCATGGTCGTTGTTGTGCTGTTTTCATCTTTCTGGGTCGGCATCGGTTCCTGGGAGAAAGGTGAACAGCGAATTGAGTTCCAGCAGCGCATGCGAGCGGTGTCCGAGCTGATGTTCCGTGAGGTTTCGGCGACCTATCCCTACTTTCTTACGCCGAGCCAGCTTGATAAGCATACAAACTATGTCGCTTTTTTTGGCGAGTCAAATTCCCTCCGGTTCGTTTCTTATGCAAATCTGCACAAGCGCGCCAGCGGACTGTGCATGCTTGAATTCTGGGTTTCGGAACAAAAGGGGCTGATGCTCGGGGAGGCTGCTGCTCTTGCAGCCAACAAGGAGGATTTCGACGAGGTGCCGCTGCGCAGCGCTGAACACGCGCTGGAAATCTGCCGGGAGGTGCGCAGCCTGCAGCTTCGATACTTCGACCGGAAAAAAGACGAAGATCAGGGCGAATGGATAGAGAGCTGGGACCCTGCTGAGCACCGTGGATATATGCCAAGAATTATCGAAGCGACACTTACCTTCTCCGACCCGCGGGGCGAAACGATCACTCAGCAACTGATTATTCCGATTATGAGCAGTCTGCAAAAATAGCGCAGTGGTATAGTACGATAAAGACATGAAAAAAACTTTTCTCCTCTTTCATAATGAACGCGGCATTGCGCTGCTGCTGGTGCTGTGGATAATCATGCTGCTGGCGGTGATCTGCGCCGAGTTTTCGGCAACCATGCGCACGGAAACCATTGTGGCTCGCAATTTCAGGGAAAGCGAGCAGGCCTATTA
Source organism: uncultured delta proteobacterium (assembly GCA_903911225.1). GTDB lineage: Bacteria > Desulfobacterota > WTBG01 > CAIYCZ01 > CAIRTM01 > CAIWCT01. The sequence goes on along the minus strand of CAIWCT010000013.1, from coordinate 5,736 downwards.
TGCAGCCGAGGCAGGCATCAACCGGGCTATTATGGAGATCATGCGCACGTCACACTCCGGGGCATCGCACAAAACAGCCTCTGTCGACAGTACCAATCCCGATAATCCTGATGCAGGCGATCAGTCCGACATTGAATACTGGAAGCCCGGCGGGTCCTATGAGTTTACGATTGACGATATGGGCTGCAAGGTGGAGATTGAGGATGAGGGCAACAAGGTCAATATTAATGAATTTCTCACGGAAGCCAAAAAAAATCCGGAACCTCTGAAGCAGTTGCTGCGCAATAAAATCGGCCTTGAGGGTGAGGATGTCGATATCGTTGCCGATAGCCTGATCGACTGGCACGATGCCGACAATAACATAACCGGCGTCAACGGCGCCGAGAATGATTATTACAAGGGCCTCGACCCGCCCCATCAGTGCCGCAACGGCGATATACCGGTTATCGAGGAGCTGTTGCTGGTGCGCGGCATCGATGAGCAGATACTGTTTGGGAAGCGGGGCAGGCCGCAGCAGAAAATAGAGCTTTCGCCGGATGACCTGGATGATATTGTGAGCGGCCGGGCAGCGCTCCCCGAGCAGGACCTTGATGCTCCCGGTGAAGACGATGATCAGGCCAGCAAAGGGCGTCTCGGACTCATGGATATTTTCAGCGCGCCGCCTGCCGATTTTAGCACCGGGGCCAAGGTAAACGCCAAGGGCGATATCACACTTGATATCAACTCGGCAACGGCAGATCAGCTGCTGCTGCTCAATGGCATGACGCCCGAAACTGCAGCCGATATCGTGCAGGAGCGAAGGCGTCGGCCCTTTGCCGGCAAAGAGGATCGTTTGCCGTCATTTAAAAACTTTTTCCGCTGGAAGGACAGTATTACGGTGAAAACGCAGGGCGCCACCGTCAGGGGTATGCTGCGCATCAACGCGCGCGGCTGCGAGCCCGATGGGCTGGTTTGCAGGCGCATCACCTGCACGGTGCTGTTCAGCAGTAACATGTATGTCTTTCTCAGCTGGAAGGAAAGAAGCTGAATTTAATGTTTGCCATTGACAGTCTTTGCGGGTACAATTAATAAATTTTAAATGAAATAATAGTACATTATGCAGAGTATCGGCATCGTTTTCAAACAGGAAGAGATGGTTCTGGTGGCCCTGAAGCAGGGCATTGCCGACTACCAGCTCGAAGGATACCGCATACTGCCGTTTCTTGATCTAAAGGATGAGGAGCGGGAGCAGGCCATTGTGCATAATATTGAACGGTTTGTGCAGGCCTATCCCAAGGGCAGGGATAATCTTTTCATTGCCCTGCCGCGAGACCTGGCGCTGGTGCAGTTTCTGCAAATACCGGCAGCAGCTGAAGAAAACCTGGGCGCGACGCTCGGGTTTGAGATCGACCGCTATACGCCATTTAGCTTTGATGATGTGTATTTTGACTGGCATGTGCTCAACCGTCTGGCCGACAGCGGCATGATTACCGTAATGCTCATTACCATGAAGCGCACGATTGTCGACTACTATCTTGGCCTGTTGGCCAAACTCGACATAAGGCCTCAGGGCATAGAGATAACCACCACGGCACTGTGCAATTCATTTTTTAAGTATCGCAGTGCACTGGAACGGCTGCAGGATATGGCCTGGCTTCGGGAAAGCGGCATTATAGACAACCGTACGCTTGGCCTGGTTGAAAAACTATCCCCCAGGGCCGTCCGATTTTTACAGAGCCTGCAGTCCCAGGAAACAGAAGCGCCGAAAGTCGATGTGCTGGTGGAGTTTCTTGACACTTCCCGCTGTGAAATCGCCATCCTTGCCCGCAGCACCTTATGCCATTCACAGGTGGCGGCACTTTCAGCCCCCGCAGGCCCCGAAGCCCTGCAGTTACAGGAGATCCATGACGCGGGGGTAAGGGCGCTGATCTATCTGCCGTCGCTTGGCCAGGAGCACAATTCCCCGCTTCGTTTTTGTCTCTCGGGCAGAGAAATGCAGCACGATTATATGGATACGGCGCCCCAATCGCTGATTGACAGTTTTTCCGTGCAGCGTACGCTGCCGGTACAACATAAGAAATTTCCAGATGCTGCCATCGCCGGAGCGCTGCCGTTGCTGGGGCTGCCTGCAGGAGTTGCCGTCAAGGGCCTGCGAAGCACCTGTTTTGATATCAATCTGATTCCTGCGGCGCGGCGTCCGAAACGAAAAAAAAGCAAACGCAAACTGATCGCTGTTGCGGTTGTTTTGGTGTTGCTGGTGGCGCTGAGTTCCTATACGGCTGCGCGCAACATGACAATGAAGGAACGGATCAGTGCGCTCAACGAGGAAGTGGGCGGCCTGCGCAAGCAGGTGCAGCAAATCGAGGACCTGCAGCAGGTGTCTCTGCGCCGGGAAAAATTTGCCGCCGCCATGAAGACCATACGCGACAATGATATGAGCAAGCTGCGCATGCTTGAAGAGCTGACGCGCCTTATACCCGACGACAGCTGGCTGAGCGAATTTAACTATACTGCGGCTGATAAAAAAATTCGTATTGCCGGCTTTGCCCTGTCTGCCGCCAAACTTATTCCTATTCTTGAAGAATCGCCGCTGTTTGAAAATGTGAAGTTTTCCACCGTCATCACCTCGGATACGCGCAGCGGGAAGGAGCGTTTCAGAATTGAGATGAATATGAGCGCAGGGACGGCCAAACAATGAAGCTTTCCAACCGCGATAAAAAATTCATTACCGCCGGCGCCGCAGCCGTGGTTATTTTTTGCGTGTTCAAATTCGGGCTTTTTCCCCTGTATGATACCTTCCTGGAGCGCCGCAGCGAGATTGAGCAGAAAGAGAACACCAAGGAGAAATACCTCAAGTTTCTCAAAGAACAGGCCGATTTTCAAAAAAGCATGATGGGTCGGGGCAAAGAAGAGGGTCTGGCGCAGCAAAGCCTTCTGAAGGGCGAAACCAACTCGCTTGCCGCAGCCGATATTCAGAAGATAATTGACGAATTCGTAAAGGCAAGCAAGGTCGATATGCAGAGCGTGAAGGTGCTCGACTCGGACACCAAGGACGACCTTATGGTAATCCCCATCCAGATATCTTTTTCTTCCGATCTGACGCGACTCGTGAAATTCATGCGAGGCATTGAAACCGATCGGAAACTGTTGACAATTCCGGAATTGAGAATAAGGGTTAAAAACGAACAGAAACCGCAGGATGTAGCGGTGACGCTAACGGTTGCCGGCTACATGAAAAAAGGGGAAACCAAGAAGGAAGTAGGAAGGCGAGACTAAGGATTCATGAGTTCACTTAAGATATTTTCAATAGCAGTGCTGCTCGCATGTGCGCTTACTGCGTGCTGCGCTTTTACCGGTCAAGTTGCACAGACTGATGAGCCTCTGGAGTCTGGAGTTTCAAGAGACAATCAGGGCAAACCCACGGGAAGTACTGCAGCGCCTGCGCAGGCCGAGAAAAAATCCGATGCGGCCCAACCCAAAGCAGAGACCCTACTGAAAGGTAAAGCTTCCCAGCCAGCAGCCAGGGCAGTGCCCGGCTCCGGCAACGGGGAGAAGCGGTTGCGGGCAGCCTCCGACAATGCAAGCGTTCCGGGCAGCGGGGGCATGATATCCCTCAACTTTGACAATGCCGATATTTTCGAGGTCATCAATGCCTTGTCGGACTTTCTTGACATAAACTACATTATTGACCCTGCGGTTAAAGGCAAGGTTAATATCCACACCACCAGTGAAGTAGACAAGCGCCAGTTGCTGTCCATTCTTGAAACGATTTTTGAGATGAACAATATCTCCGTGGTAAAGCAGGGCGAATTTTATAAAATTTTGCCCTCCAAGGATGCTCAGAAAGAAGGGGTAGAGGTTGGCGTTGGCCGCGACATTGAAAAGCCCGACTCTCTGGACCGCATGACCATTCAGATAATGCCTTTGAAATACGTCCCGACGGCTGAAGTCGTCAAGGTGATCAAGCCGTTTTCAAGCAAAAATGGTGAAATGGTTGAATTTACCAAATCCAATATTATCATTTTGTTTGATACGGCGGCCAATATTCAGAAAATCGTTAAGCTTGTCAATATAATTGATACAGATCTTTTCGATCAGAACGAAGTTCGTTTTTTTAAGGCAAAGAACGCCAATGTTACAGATTTGGCCAAGGAGCTCGAAAGTATTTTTACGTCCATAGGCATTGATAAGGCAACCGGCAAGGGCCTCGGTCTTGCAATCGTGCCCGTCGAGCGGGCAGGTGTGGTTGTGGCCGTGAGCCCCATACCGAACGTACTGGACCAGGTTCAGCATTGGGTCGAGGTGCTCGACACGATCGACAAGGATGCCGACGAGCAGGTATTCATCTATTTTGTGGAAAACGGTAAAGCTGAGGAAATCGCAGATATTCTGACTCAGCTTTACGGCGGCGAAGGCTCGTCATCGTCACGTTCGAGCTCTGATCGCAAGTCAACTACAGGCAAAAGCAGCAGCGGTTCATCGTCGTCTTCCAGTTCCAGAAACTCCCGGAGTTCACGCTCCGGCAGCGGCAGCGACAGCCGGAGCAGTAGCAGTGCCAGTAAAACAAAGACCCCCACCAAGAGCGGCGCATCGGGTAAAGCCAATGTGTTGGATAACGATGTCATAATCGTGACAGATGAAACCACCAATGCCATCATCGTTAAATCAAACTCGCAGGACTATGCTAAAATCAAAGAGACCATTCAGCGGCTTGATATCATTCCGCGGCAGGTGCTCATAGAGGTGCTTATAGCCGAAGTTCAACTGGCAGGAGATATGCAGTTTGGCGTGGAGTGGTCGCTGCTGCAAAACAATGACAAGCTGGGCGGGTATAAAGGCAGCTCAAAATCCGGGACGGATTTTTTTCCGACGAGCAAAACCCCCGGACTCTACGATGCGGCGGTTGGCTCCAGCTTTGATATGGCCAAGTCGGCCGGCAAGGGCTTTACCTATCTGTTTGAATCAGAGCGGCTGAGGGCATTCCTGCTTGCGCAGGCAAGCGATTCGAAGCTCAATACCCTGTCCGCGCCCAATATTCTTATCGCCGACAATAAGCAGGCTCACATCGAGGTCGGCCAGGAAGTGCCCATCGTTACCAGCGAATATGTGCCCCTTGATACGAGCAATACTGTCACCAACAGTTCAACCTCGCGCTCCATCGAATACCGCAACACAGGCGTTATTCTTGACGTGACGCCCCGCATCAACGACAAGGGCCTGGTAAGCATGGAGATCAGCCAGGAGGTGAGCGATGTTGCTGACCAGACTACCAGCGGCATACAGTCGCCCACCTTTAATAACCGCAAGGCTGAAACGTCGGTTGTCGTGCAGAACGGTCAAACGGTTGTTATAGGCGGTATTATTAAGGACAAAACAGGATCAGTCGGGTCCGGCTTGCCTTTTATTTCTAAAATACCGGTTATAAGCTATTTGTTCGGTTACAAGTCTACTGTACTTGCAAAAACAGAACTCATCATTATGCTGACGCCCCATGTTGTGAAGAATGGCGGTGAGGCTGCCGCCATAACCGCAGAATACAAGGAAAAAATGAAAGAAGTGCAAACGCGGTTGAAGCGCGACGACGACCTATGGGCAAAACCTTACAAGTAAACACAATCCCTCATACAACTACACTGACCCCGCCCCGCCTGTCAGGCCCGGCGGGGTTTTTATATGTTTGGAAATAGAAGTCTGCGGGCCTGCTTTAGAGCATTTAACTTTTTTCTGTAGACTATTTTTTTACTGTCATCTCGACCG
>CAIWCT010000012.1 GCA_903911225.1 uncultured delta proteobacterium | reverse complement strand
GCACTTGCCGTTGACCTGATCTACAAGGCAAACGAAATGGGCATACCCAATGAGGATATTTTTATTGACCCCATCGTGACCCCTGTAAAAGGTGAAATCAACCAGGTTGTTGCCTGCCTTGACTTTACGGCCATGCTTCCCGATTTGGCCCCCGGCTGTAAATCAAACATTGGCCTTTCCAATGTTTCCAATGGCGCGCCGGGCCATCTGCGTAATTATCTTAACCAGACATACCTTTTAATGATCCAGAAGTATGGCCTCTATGCAGCTATTGTTGATTCCTATGATAAGGAAATGATGGCGCTGTGCAGAGGTGATAAGCCGGAAATTGCTGCTTTTGTAGCAAGGCTTATGGATGGTGAAACCGTTGACCCTTCCGGCCTGTCGGAAGAGCAGTTGCGGCATCTCAAAACTTTCAATGTGCTTACGGGAAAATCCCTGTTTTCCGATTCGTGGCTTGAAGTATAATTAGGTTTATATATTTTCTTTAGTTCCCCCCTTTATTATGGGGGGTTTTTTTTGGTAAGTGACGACAATGAAACCAATTAAACTGGCTGTTTCCGGCAAAGGCGGAGTCGGGAAAACAACCGTTGCTGCTCTGCTGTGCAGATCGCTGGCCGACATGGGCTATAGCGTTCTTGCTGTTGACGCTGACCCTGATGCCAACCTTGCCGCAGCCCTTGGCTTTGCCGAAGATGCGAACATCACACCCCTTGTTGCCATGAAGGACCTCATTGAGGAGCGAACAGGGGCAAAGGCAGGCAGTTCAGGCGGGTTTTTTAAGCTCAATCCCAAGGTTGATGATTTGCCCGAGATGCTCTGGCAGGAAAAAAACGGCATACGCCTCATGCTCATGGGTACGGTTCAGAAAGGCGGAGGCGGCTGTATCTGTCCAGAAAGCAGCGTGCTGAAGGCTTTAATGGCGCACCTGCTTGTCTACCGCAATGAAGCTGTTATTCTTGATATGGAGGCAGGCATTGAGCATCTGGGCCGCGCAACCGCAGGCGCAGTTGACCGGCTCATTATTGTCGTCGAGCCCGGCAAGCGAAGCATTGACACAGCCCTGAAGATTGTTGATCTGGCCAGTGACATCGGACTTAAGCAGGTTTCTCTTATTGCCAACAAAATACGATCTGAGCAGGACAGGGATTTTATTTTACATGCTTTGCAGGGGCTTGACGTGATCGGGTTTTTGAACTTTGATGAAGCCTTTATGAAAGCAGATATGCTTCGCATGCCCTCGTGGGAGGCTGATCCTCAGTGTCTGGCCCTTGGCAGACAAATTGCTGAAAGACTGCTGGCTGTAAAAGAAGGGTCTGCCTAGCCTGGTGTTGGCAGCATCTATACGTAGCATTTATCAACCGCGTACTTGATCAGATCCGCGGTTTTTTTTACGCCAAGTTTTCGCATAATGTTGGCCCGGTGATTTTGAACTGTGCGCTGGCTGATACCAAGAATAGCGGCGATCTGTCTGCTGCTTTTTCCTTCGGCAATCATTTTCAAAATACCCTGTTCGCGCATTGTTATCGGCTCCCGAGTCTGAGGGTTTTCGTTTTCCTGATAACGCGAAAAGTAATCAGCCATTTCTGCTGCAAGGCTTTGAGTGATATAATTGCGCCCCTTTCGAATTGTGTCTATGGCTTGAGCCAGCTCGTCGTTTGAATCCTCCTTCAACAGATACCCGTGTGCCCCTGCAGCAAAAACATGCTGCAGATACTCTATGCGTTTGTGCATTGTCAGGATAAGCACTTTAACTTCGGGATATGTTCTGCGGATTTCACGCGCCGCTTCAATGCCCCCGATACCCGGCATGGTAATATCTGCAATGACAAGGTCGGGAGTATGCAGGTTCATGAGAGCCAGCAATTCGATTCCGTTATTTGCCTCAGCAAGTACCTCCATGCCCGGAATTTCTTCAACTAGACGTCTGATTCCCTGTCTCAGGATTGTGTGATCGTCAGCAAGAATTATTTTATATGTCTTCATGGTTTTTCCAGCAAACAATAAGGCTTAAAAAAAGGGATAATGGTGCATAAGTATTCGTATTTACTTCAATAGCTTAAGAATTTATTAAGTCGGTTTTAAAAAATAAAGTAAATTATTTTTTAAAAATATACAT
>CAIWCT010000011.1 GCA_903911225.1 uncultured delta proteobacterium | reverse complement strand
TTATATAATTGATATCCGCCATATCCAGCAGAAGCTCATTGATTTCGCCGCAGCCTGTGGCAACGGCTGCCTGCATGAGTTCGGCAAGCGCTTTTTCCTTCCGCTGCGGCGCTTGCCTGATCGAGATAAATAAATCGATGCCTGCGGAATAAAAAATATCCCCGATGATCATGGCAATGTCGCGACCGACCTTGCCCCCATCCGTAACGCCAAGCTGCCTGTTCAGGCTGATATGCAGCGACGGGCCGCCGCGCCGCAGGCTTGCATTGTCGATAATATCATCGTGAATGAGTATGAAATTCTGTATCAGCTCAAGGGATGAGGCCCATGAGCAGAGTTCGGGCGTGAGACGCTTGCCGGAATATCCGAGATAGCTCAGCAGCATAATCACGGACCGTACACGATTGCCTCTACGCAGGCCGAACTGCTCGAACTGGCTAGCCGCATATGCCGACAGCCTCTCAAAACCGTAGCGCGATCGCAGGCCTCTCAGAAGAGGCGCAAAGCCCCGGTCGATTTGCTGCTGCATGCGGCGCATGTTAAGAATATCCATACAGTAAGTTTACCACAAAATACCGACAAGTGTCAGCAGACTGAAAAAAAGCTGCAGGCCGAAGGCGCGCTGGACAAGAGTTTTTAAACGGTCGTCCGGGTTTTTTTTCCAAACTGGCGCCAGGACAATAATTGCTGCAGGAAGGGCGCCCAGAGAGAGTAAAAGCCCTGCGGAAAACAGTTCGCGCCAAACAAGCAGCGCAATAAACACAAATGGCGCAATAATGAGGAAGGTAAATACTGCGCGAGCGCCTGCAAAACCAAGCACCGTGACAATGGTGCGAATGCCGGCGCGTACATCCTGGGCATGGTCACGAAGATTGTTGGCGGTCAGGTCGGCTGTACAGAGAAGGCCGCATGGAATTGAAAGCAGAAAATTCTGCAGCGAGTACATGCCCGTGAGCGCATTATGCAGGGCGGTGAACAAAAGCGGGCCCATGAGGCAGAAGACAAGGGGTTCTCCAAGACCGTAATATTTTAAGGCGTATGGGCCGCCGGTATACATATATCCGCCGCAAATGCCTGCACATAACAGCAGCAGCAGCGGCAGGCCGCGGATTGCAATAAAATAGAGGCCGATGGCGCATGCTGCGGCGTACAGGAACATATATCCAGCCCGTACCTGCCTGGGCGTCAAAAGGCCCTGGACAAGAACGCCGCTTGATCCGATGCTGGCGGCAGTGTCGACGCCTTTTTTGTAATCGTAATAGTCATTGACAAGGTTTGCACCGAAAAAAAGAGCGCATACGCCGATAAGCAGCAGCAGGACATCTCCGGCATTGAGCGGCGGGCCGGCTTTCTGCACAAGCGCCGCGCAAACAAGCACCGGCGCCACGGGGCAGGGAAATGAATAAAGACGCAGGGCCTTCACATATATGTTGATGCGGGATATCATCGTAGCCCTAAAGCTGTTGCCGAGCATGCTCCCGGGCAGGCAGGAGCTTATGCCCGCGTCAGCTGCCGGTACTTGATGCGGTGCGGATCTGATGCGGCAGCACCCAGCCGCTGTTTTTTGTGCTCTTCGTATTCGGTATAGTTGCCGTCGTAGAAATAGACCTCGCTTTCGCCTTCGAAGGCCAGAATATGCGTGGCAATGCGGTCGAGAAACCAGCGGTCATGGCTGATAACCAGCACGCAGCCTGCAAAATTTTCAAGGGCTTCTTCAAGGGCGCGCATGGTGTTCACATCAAGATCATTGGTGGGCTCGTCAAGCAGCAGTACATTGGCCTCTTCTTTCATCATGCGCGCCATGTGCACACGGTTGCGCTCGCCGCCGGAGAGCAGGCCAACTTTTTTCTGCTGATCCGTACCGGAAAAATTAAACTTGGAAACATAGGCCCGCGAATTGACCTCGCGCGTGCCGAGCTTTATCACGTCATAGCCCTCTGATATCATCTCCCAGATCGATTTGTCCGGGTCGAGCACGTCGCGGCTCTGGTCGACATAGGCGAGCTTCACCGTATCGCCAAGCCGTATGGTTCCCGAGTCGGGCTGCTCCTGGCCCGTTATCATGCGGAACAGGGTTGTCTTGCCTGCGCCGTTGGGGCCGATGATGCCCACGGTTGCGCCCGGCGGCAGAAGAAACGACACATTTTCAACCAGCAGGCGGTCGCCGTAGCCTTTGCTCACATCCTTGCACTCGATGACCACATCGCCAAGGCGCGGTCCGGGCGGGATATAGATTTCAAGGTCCCGGCCCTGTTTTTCAGCGTCCTGGCTGAGCAGATTTTCATAGGATTGAATGCGCGCCTTGGACTTGGCATGCCTGCCCTTAGGGCTCATGCGAATCCATTCAAGCTCACGCTCCAGAGTTTTCTGCCGGCCGCTCTCGCTCTTCTCCTCCTGCGCCATACGCTTCTGCTTTTGATCCAGCCATGAGGAATAATTGCCTTTCCAGGGAATGCCCTGGCCCCGGTCAAGCTCAAGTATCCATTCGGCCACATTGTCGAGAAAATAGCGGTCATGGGTAACGGCGATAATAGTGCCCTCGTAGCGCTGCAGGTGATGCTCGAGCCAGGCAACGGTTTCGGCATCGAGATGGTTGGTGGGCTCGTCAAGCAGCAGTATATCGGGCTTCTGGAGCAGCAGCCGGCACAGGGCCACGCGGCGCCGCTCGCCGCCCGAAAGTATTTTTACGGGCATGTCGCCCGCGGGGCAACGAAGCGCGTCCATGGCCATTTCCAGGCGCGAATCAAGGTCCCAGGCATTGAGGGCGTCGATTTTCTCCTGCACCTCGCCCTGACGCTCGATGAGCCGGTTCATCTCATCATCGCTCATGGGCTCTGCGAATTTTGCGCTGATTTCGTTGAATTCTTTGACGCAATCGACAGCCTCCTGCACACCCTCTTCCACCACCTCGCGCACGGTTTTTTCATTATCGACAAGAGGCTCCTGCTCGAGATAGCCGATGGTGTAGCCTGCAGACAGGGTTATCTCGCCGTTATACTCTTTGTCGACACCGGCAAGAATTTTCAGAAGCGTGCTTTTGCCCGAGCCGTTCAGGCCGAGCACGCCTATTTTTGCTCCGTAGAAATAGGAAAGATAAATATTTTTAAGGATCGGCTTCTGATGGTAGAATTTGCTCACGCCGATCATGGAATAGATAATTTTATTGCCTTCTGTAGCCATGCAGAAAAAAACCTCCTCAAAGTTGATAATACGAAATTTTATTGCCCGGTCAAGCAAGCAAACTACTGCAAAACGCCCTTTCGCGCAAGATACTTTTCACCGACAAAGCTGATAAAACCCCAAAAACATTGCCATTTCAAGAGCTGCGGCACTGTGCGCGACCAAACCCGGCTCCCGTGGGCCTCATGGGGCGATTGCAAGAAATCCGGCCCGCTCTTAGGCGGGTAAAAAGCACCAGAGGCTGCAACAAATCCTTTTGTGCATTGTTTTATACAGCACAGAACGGTCGTGCTTGACACAACCCCTATTATTTATATAGTATGATAAAACAACTTTCCACAAAGGAGAAACAAAATGAAAAAATATGCCGGTACACTACCGTACAAAAAACTTATCATGCTGTGCTGCATGCTTGCGCTGGCGCCAGCCCTGATGTCCTGCGCCATGTCAGGAAATTATCGTCTTAATGTGCAGTATGTGCAGCAAAAGGCGCCCCTTGCTGCCGATATCAGCATGCAGCAGTACGTTATTACAGCCGCTCAATTCAATGACGAGCGCAGCGTGCTTGACAAATCCGTCATAGGCAAGCGGGTTCAAGCCGACAGCAGCGAGCTTAAAGCTGTTGCCTCCCAAACAGCGCTGCCCACAGAGCTTGTAGGAATTGCCATTAAGGCGGCCTTCCAGAAAAATGACTATACGGTGTACGGCCGCACGCCTGACTGGGACGGCACTGAGCGCACCATCCAGAAGGAGTGGGGCAACCTGGTGGTCGGCGGTTTCATAGAAGAGCTTGAGGTTGTGTGCAACACGGGCTTTCTGAGCGCCGAGTATGATACTAAAGTGAAGCTGCGGGTAGTATTTGCCGACGTTCAGCACAAGCGCATTCTCTATACCACCACCCTTGATAGCGCTTCATCCTATAAGCATTTCTATTTTAGCCAGTCGCGCATGGAGCAGGAAATAAACAATGCCCTGTCCGTAGCCATTGAAAAGATGTTTGACAACAACAAGGTCGATGAAATCATCGACGGAATGACCCATGCGCGGGCAACAACTATTCAGTAAGTGCGTTGGTCTTAAATCATCGGCTATACAAGCGGGCAGGGTTCAAAACCTGCCCGCTTTTTTCTGAAACGGTTTGGGGAACATCTCCGCCTGCGGTGTCAAAAAAATTGATTCTGAGCGGGGGTCTGGCGCAGACGAAACAGCAGTAGCTTGCTGGTAAAGACAGAAGGAAAGGTTGCGTTTAAATGATTATGCGGCGGCGGGGAAAAAACAATTCTTTGAAATTTTATCTAATGTGACATATGAAGATATGGCACCCTGATCCTGATCTTGCTGCGAACGGACGGTCCCTTTTTACTCGCGGTCAACAAGGCCCCCGGGTAATGTGAGACAGATCAATATTGACGTCAAATATTTTTGCGCTGATTTCGGTTATGCCTAAGCCCTTCAACCGTGCCGTATGCATCTCAAGATATGCAGATGCGTTTTCCCCATCCTCAAACAGGTAAATTCCTCCGGCCTCCTGCGCCTCTTCATTTTCCGTCCATATCTTCCAGACAAGACCGGGCTCTTCGTTAATTAAGTGCGCCAGGCCTGAGAGTGTTTCAGCCAGCTGCTTGCCAAATGGCCCGCGAAACGGAAAGGAGATTTGTAATAGCTTAGCCATACTCTTTCTCCCAATATTTTGATACAAACAGGTGCCCTCATTGTTTTCCGATTGGCTCTTGATGCCCACGCCCCCAGATTTATTCCTGCAGCTGCTTTTCAATAACCGGCAAGACCATCCGGACCGATTTTTCCACCACGGAGCGCCACAGCGGGCTTCTCTCGGCGAGCCAGGCCGCGGGGGGAGACATCAGGTAATAAATTTTGATAAACTGCCTGCCGATACCATGCTGCGACAACACTTCATCGCGATAGCGGCGCAGCAGGCTCACCTCAGGGGACGTCTCGCCGAACACGGACGGCATGGGGCAATCCTCGGGGCCCCACGAATTCTTGCACCTGTCGTTTTCCTCGTCGCACTGGCCCCAGCCGCAATCCCGCCACTCGCCGGTGCATTTTCCGTTGGAGCAGTAATTAATAGTGCAGTACCGGCCGTCGTCGCAATCGGCAGGGCTCGTACACTCCGGCACCGAGGTGGTCGTGACCGTTACGGAGCTGGTGGTGGAGGTGGAGCTCGTCGTGGGATCCGCAGCCCCGGCCTGGTGCACCGCAAACGTGGCATTGTCAGGGCCGGGCAGCAGCACAAGTGTAATGTAGCCGTTGCGCGCAGCGCCCGTGTTTTTCGCCACGGAGAAAGTGACCGTAAAGGGGCCGTTCGTCTGGGTCGCCACCACATTGGTTATCCAGGGATCGGAGACCCGGATCGGGCCGCCGCATAACCCCAGGTACTCGAAGCTGCCGTTGTCGGCAGCAGCCGAAAACGTGGCATTGTCGGGATCGAGGGTCGTGTCGCACTCGTAGATGGTCGTCGTGGTGGCGGGTTCAGTGATAACAGCATGCGCCGTGCCAGCAGCCGTAAGCGCAAATGCCAGCACCAGCATACCGGTGAACCATGAAAACACGCAGGGGATTCGATGTGCCTGATGCATACGGGCCTCCTATTTCTTAGTGTCCGGTTGAGTAATAAGAACGACTATAATCCTGTGGGTGGATTTACGTCAAGGGAAATGGCCGGGCAGCCCTGCGGCGCAAGGCCCTCACAATTCTGATTCCTTCCTCCCTCCGAAAATAAGCGAAAATAAGAAGCACCCATTATTAATAGGTGACTATTGTCCTTGATTGTGTTTTTTTACCTTGACACGCAACCGTCTTTGTATACCATTGCACAAACGATTTGTTTCGCAACTTTTCAACTAACCACCCATAATAAAAGGAGGTCTGTAATGGTGAGAAACAAAATTTTCTATCTTGGCCTGGTGTTGATGCTTCTCGTGCTGCCGTCCTGCAAAAGGGCCCATGTGGTCCATGTTTCCGGAATAATAAGCGAGGACACTTCCTGGACAAAGAACAACCTCTATGTGGTCGACAGCAATGTATTTGTTGAAGCGACTCTGACTATCGAAGCGGGCACCATCATTAAAATCGCCAAAAAAGATGGCGCTCCCATTGGCCAGCCCTTTATTGTGAGCCCGACGGATGGCAACATTCAGGCTATCGGTACGGCAACATCCCATATAACATTTACCTCCTATGCCGATGACACAAAGGGCGGCAATACAGACGGCGCGAAGATCGCGCCTGCTAAAGGCGATTGGGGCCAATTTTTCATCAGCAGCCCCGTGGAAAGCAATTTCGCCTACTGCGATTTCCTGTACGGCGGGTTCATCTCCGGCGCCAGCGGGAACGAGGACTACCCGATGCTTATTGTCGTATCTTCCGTCCCCGTAACCATCGATCATTGCACCTTTGCGCACAGCCAGCATGCCGCATTGAATGTCAGTGGCGCCAAAGATACCTCGACCGTTACCAACAACATTTTCTACGATACCTCGCATCCTGTATGGATGAGCCCCAATTTCAGCATCGACGGCTCAAACACCTTCCACAACCCTGATGATTCAACCGAGGGCAATGACTATAACGGAATATGGCTTCCTAACAGCTCGGCAATCACGGAGAACCGCAGCTGGGGCAATAATGGCGTTCCTTATGTGTTTGACCAGGGTTTTTCCGTCAGTCAGGATGTTGTCTTAACGGTGGAGGCGGGAACGGTCGTGAAATTCAGCCTGCCCGGCTACGGCGTAGACCTGACGGGCGGCGCTGCGCAGATTGCAAACCTCGATAGCGCATTTTTCACCTCCATTAAAGACGACGTTCATGGAGGAGATACGAATATGGATGGAACTGCCACCACTCCGGCAGCAGGTGACTGGGAGGGCATTTATTCAAACGCCCTGTACGATTATGTAACCAGCGGCGGCATACTGTACGCAGCGAATTAAAAGAACAGCCTGTAGCTTAAGGTTCAACAATAAAAAAGCGGGGCCAAACCGGCCCCGCTTTTTTTATTAAAAATTTAGAAACTTGAACCGCTCCCTTTTATTTTGCTTTTTTGCCCGGCTTTATGACACGTGTATCGTCGGTGTAGGTAAGCGTTTCATTGTCGAAATCGATAGAGATCGAAAAACTGACTGTTGCGGGGAATTGGTCGATATTTTCA
>CAIWCT010000010.1 GCA_903911225.1 uncultured delta proteobacterium | reverse complement strand
TGCCGATGTTTTTGATTTTGCCACATACAGCAATGTGCCGGTATCGGCAAATGGAACCTGGAGCCGAACTGCAACCAATCAGCTTTTTACAACCAATCCTGCCGGGACATATAAGGCAATAGTGCGGGGGCAATATCAGGGCACATGGTTTGACTTTGATGTTGTAGATTCAGGTGTTAACCCGAGAAGTTTTACTGCTGCGGCTCAACAGCAGGGCACTGGTGACATTACGGGAAGGCTACGCATCGGCTCGGCATCCGGAACTTACCTTTCCGGTGCGGCAGTCACCTGTGGAGGGAAACCTGCCACCACCTCATACAATGGCACATATACGATTACGGGCATAGCACCCGGCTCCCAGACTCTGAGCTTTTCCAAAACGGGCTATGAACCTTATTCCAAAACCGTCACCATCACAGCCGGGCAGACTCTTAATGCCGGGGACAATTATCTGGTAGCCAATGCTACCACTGGTGACATTACGGGAACCCTGCGCATTGGCTGGTTATGGGGCGCCCCTCTTGCCGGTGCTTCAGTTACCTGCGGAGGGAAATCGACCACCACTGCAACAGATGGCTCATATACGATTACGGACATAGCTCCTGGCTCACAGACTCTGAGCTTTTTCAAAACGGGGTATCAAACTTATGAAAAAGTCGTCACTGTCACAGCCGGAAAGACCCTTAATGCCTGGGTAAATTATCTGATTGCCAATTCTACCACAACAATACCGGGGGGCTCAACTTTATCAAAAATTTTACTAACTACTTCTTGGAGCCAATATGCCCCTGACTCATCGGGATATTGTCAAGAGTTAAAGCAGAAGTCAGACCCTTACACATATTTTTATGACAGCAATGAAGATGGTACTGAGGAAGAGTATGTTGTCGGATGTACTGCGGTAGCAGTGGGGCAGTTAATAAATTATTATTTTCAAAAAGGTTATAGATCGGGATGGCTTGAAAAAATATTGGAGGGGGTGACAGTTTACCCCCGTTTTCAGAGAAATGGAGAAAAAGAAACTAGTGTAAAGAAAATTTACTGTGGTGATGGATATATAACAGAATCACATTATGCAGCTTCGATAAATGACAGGAATGATGAGGATGCGGAGAAAATGCGGGAATTCCTCTGGAATATTGCTTTGGGCCTGGATTCGAAATTTATTGAGTTGGAGAGAGGGGTAGGGTCAACAGGAGCGGGTATTTTTTACCTTTTCGAAACACCAAGTTTAAAAGAGTGGTTGCGATGGATATTGTTGCAGGATGCAATGCGGAACCTTCTGATAGACCGTTTTCGTTTTAACAATACAATCAAAATTAAAAAATTAAATCGGCTAGACCGTGAAAAGGATGACATTATAAAAAGCATTAATGAAGGAATTCCGATTTTAATGACTATGGATGGAGATAACGGCGGTCATGCCGTTATCATTGACGGTTATAGGGTAACAACAGAAGGGGCCTTTGAAGCTCATATAAATATGGGTTGGGCAAACTGCAAATATGTTGATGGTACACAATCAAATAATTATTATAAAACCGATGGGCATATAGTCACCCGCGGGCATGAGTTTAAGACATTCACGATTTACTTAAATACAATACCTAATAAATAATAATTGCGCCATTTAAGCAGCACTATCTGTTTTGCCCTTCGGGATTCAAATGAAACAATCTAATAGATGAATATAGGTGTTCAATAACTACTAACTAAGGAGGCTATGCAATGAAAAATTTTTGTCTGATGCTGGTTATTTGTTTTATTTTTGGATGCGCTGGTTCAATTCCTTCCCCTGCTAACCGTGAAGATTCAACAAGTGTAAATTTAAACAGAGGCAATTACAAAGTTTTAAAACAGGCTGCCCAGGGTGTGGATACAGGAGTCAACCTTTTTGGTTTTATACCCATTGTGCCGGTTACGTATGGCAATGCAATGGCAAGCCTCTACCGGGGCGTCAGCACGGAAGGCAAATCGGCAGCACTTATAAATGTTAATAAGGATTATGGCAGCACCTATTATTTTTTATTTTCTATACCCAGCATAACTATTACAGCAGACGTTGTTGAGTTTACTGAGGATAAAAAGTAGCATGCTTTTAGTAAGTGGGTTATTTAAATTGAGCTTAAAAATAGCCTGTGGGGCGGATTCATTTTTTAAATTTTTAATCAGACTGTCTATTGGATCTTGTAGCCTATAGGGCACACATCATGACCAATAATGACAACAGTGAGGATAAATAAAAAAAACACCACTTACAATTCAAATTCAACAAGGAGAAAAATCATGGGTAGAATCAAATTTGGCATCAGTTCTTTTATTGTTATCCTAAGCATTTTTACTATGATCGGATGTGCATCTACCGGATCAACTCCATCGTCTACCGGATCAACCCCACAATCAATTCCACCTGATAAACTGTTCAGTAAAATAAGAATAGATATGCCTCAAAAACAAATGCTTGATCTTATTGGGCCTGCAACTAGTGAGCTTCACCATTTAAGTTATATGCTCTTTATTCCCATTGTAGGTTGGTTCCTACCTAATAGTAGAGAAACCTATTACTTTTATAAGGATAATGGGAGAGTTATCGTAAATCAGTATGGTAGAATTAGTGAAATTATATATAACCCAGCAGAAAGTGGTTACGGTGAGTATACTAAATGGTATGAATAAAAACCAAGAAACAACCAATCCATATTGATATTTAAAAATTTACCGGTGGAAAGCTATCAGCATCACTGCAGAATTATAGTAATGGAAATTAACAAGAGGGTAGATAATTCTGTTGCTTGAAATTAACAAAACAAACTGGAGGTGGGTTAATTTGAAAAAAGTAGCATTTATTGTTTTTGCATTTGCATTAGCAACCGCAACTCTTGCCAGTGCCGGTTCAGCACCATCTTTCATTCAAATCGGCAAAACATACCAATGTTGGCTCCCCAGCTTAGGTACAGGCCCCGTTGTTAAAGTTCTTGGAATTGGTGATGATGGCTGGATAAAAGTTCAAGATACCCGTGGTGTTTACTGGTTAAACACCAAAACACTCTTGAGTATGCAAGAGCAAGGTCAATAAAAATTATATGTCAGATTGAGAATGAAATCAATTATGACTGACCATTCGTGGTCGAAGATTCAATATTTCAACCGCTGTGTTTTTATTGTCCACACAAAATTATGAAAGAGTGTAGCATGAAGAAATTGATACTTTTTGTATTACTTCTATCATCTGTTGTGCTTAATTGTGACTCCTCAAAAAGCATGTCAAGAGATAAGGCTGCAGCAATTTTGAAATCAGCTTGGGATGGTAAAAAAATAGCTAATACTTTTCAAATGGCGAGCTGCCCAAACGGAAAAAATCTTTATATAAATTATTCCGAATCTGATTATGATGAACAACATAACAGTAATGCATTCGGGGATCAATTTGTTCAGGCAGAAGCAAGGTGGATAGAGTTAGAAAAAAAAGGGTTTTTAAAATGTAGCATGCTAGAGAAAAAAGTCCCAAACTGGGGGGGAGGGCCGGATAGGTTTTTGGGCACTGATTTTAAAGGGGAACCGCAACATTTCCCGGGTATGTCAAGATGTCCAGAGAGGTGGTCATGTTCCTACTATGATTCATTTTTACTAGAGTTTACTCCGACAGCAACGCCCTATGTTCAATTTTCAAAAACTGTACAGTTTAGTGTTCAAAATGTTGATGTAACTGTAACACAAGCAGTTTTTGACAAAATTTTAGTAGTTGGATTAACTGAACCATCAGATATGATGGGCCAAAAAGTCATCAAGGCTGATTATATCGCTGAATACAAATTGACCCCTTTAGGAAGGGTTTATTTATCTGATAATTCCGAAGAATTGAAAAAAACCAATAGTGCTATATTTGTTCTTTATGATGATGGATGGCGTTTGGCACAACGATAATAATTTGGATCGTAAAGAGGACAACAGCGCCCTTTACTGGTGACAAACGGAAGGAAAGGGCGGCTGTATTTTTTGGATATTTATTGGGATAGGATAAAATGGGACATCCTATTTTCTACTATTCACCTGGTTCTGACATCTGGGCCGCAGGAGGAGATTGAAATTTAAAATTTTTTTCCGCAAGGCGGATCGAATTGGCAATGATGTATGACTATTCCCCTGGTGTGCTGGTCGCCGGATTTGCAACTAGTATTTAGTTGCAAAAATGGATTGTGCAGGTTATAACCATAATTATGAGCAAGAAAGATAAACTTCTCAAAAGATTTTTATCGGCGCCTGCTGATTTTTCTTATGACGAACTGGTGCGGTTGATGAAGGGTTTTGGATATGACGAATCGCAGGCGGGCAAAACATCGGGGTCTGCTGTTTCCTTCATCCATTTTGGTACAAGACATATAATAAAACTGCATAAGCCACACCCTAATCCTGTATTAAAGGGGTATCAAATCAAGGATGTAATTGATGAATTAAAACGTAAGGAGATCATTAAATGAAAGATATGCTTGAATATATGGGTTTTATAGGTTCTGTTCACTTCAGCGCGGATGATGATGTTTTTTATGGAAAAATTGAAGGTATTGACGACCTTGTTTCGTATGAAGGATCAACGGTTAATGGATTAAAAAAAGCTTTTCGTGATTCCGTTAAAGACTATATTGAACTTTGTCGTGAAGCAGGCAAAAAGCCGGAAAAATCCTGCCGGGGGTCTTTTAATGTTCGGGTGCCGGTACCTCTGCATCAGGCTGCAATACGGAAGGCGGCCATGCAAGGCATATCCCTCAACCAGATTATCAGGGCTGCACTTGAAAAAGAGGTTGCCGATGCGCGCTAAATGCAAACCACGATGATTGGCGCTAAATCTGTTGCCATGGGGCGGAGAATTTAATATTTAGATCATTTTCCAAAAAGGTGTAGCCCCATTGTTCATTGTGAATTCGCCGCAGCGAAAAGCGATCTCTACCATTGTAAGTGCTTGAAAAAACGAGATTGCCATCGCGCCGCAGCGGACTCCACTCCTCGTCCGCTGCAGCGGAACACGCGCCGGGAATTTTTTACGACGACATCATTGTTATATCCAGTTCTCAAAATCCATTTTTGCATCCTGCCGGAACTCATCTTGAACAAATACGTTGTGAAGGATTTCTTTGGCCCTTTTAGATAATTTTCTATTGACGCAGACCTTAAATGAGAGTATTTTGAATTTGAATTCATATTCATAGGGCTCTTGGAAATCACATTTCTTGTTGGCAAAGGCTTGTTTCCTCTAAAGATGCTTGACAATTTGAGCTGAAAGCGGGTATAAATCAAAATTCCGCAAAAGGTTAGCGACCAAATATTTAATACGGTGTTGCAATGACTTTTTGTCTGTGAAAAGTAGTGTTTATACTGGCAAGTTATTGCGAGTTGATGAGTTAATAGTATATTCAGGAGGCTCAAACATGATAAGAATCGACAGAGAAAAGTGTGTTGGCTGCGGCGGTTGTGTTGATTTGTGCCCGCGTACCGCCATAAAGTTCGTCAAGGACCGCGCCCTGGTTGAAACGCAGCTGTGCCTTGAATGCAAGACCTGCGTAAAAGTGTGCCCCATGAAAGCTCCCCTGGAGGTGTAAGGCTTCCCCGGCAATTGCTCTCATGTGCCTCCAACCTGCAGTATCGGCGTTTGTTAGCCGCTGGCTGCCATGGAGGCTGTGCTCCCGTGCGAAAAATGTTGTGACCCGGGCGTCTAAATTTTTTTATTAAGAAGTACTTAGCGAAAGGAGAAGGGTTTTGGAAGCGACAAAATTCACGCAAAAGATGGTTGATTGCTCGCTGCTCGATAAGGGCACGGCCAGTCCCTTCAGTCCCGGCGACAAGCGCCGCGGGCTTCCGCAGTGGGACAAGGACCGATGCATTCGTTGCGGCATTTGTTATCTGTATTGCCCCGATGGCGCCGTGTACCGGACTGCCGACGGGTATTTTGAGGCCGACGAGAAAAAGTGCAAAGGCTGCGGTATCTGTCACCGCGAGTGCTGGTTCGGCGTAATCTGCATGGAATTGGAGGGTTAAGCATGGATAAATACAGTTTGATGGTTCCCAATTTCCTTCCGTGCAAAGAGTATTTTGACATTAAGAAGAACAATGCCTGCCCGGGCTGCGGCATCTCTCTTGCCGTGCGCCACGTGTATAAGGCCATTGAAGGCCTAATTGAAAAGGCTACATGGGAAGCCCCGGCAGCCTGTGATCTTTTCGGAAAGAAGTCAGCCCTGTCAATTATGAAGGTGAAAAAAGACAAGGCCGAAGTTGTTATCTGCTTTGACAATGAAGCAGGCGGCAAGCTTGAGGACGCGATTGTGAAGAAAATGCCGGCGGTAGCGGTTGCCCAGGGCTATAAGTATGTGGCAACGGCAAGCCCCAGCTATCCCTTTGACCTGTTCGACAAGGTCAAAAAAGCCATTGAGACCGAGGGCAAAAGCTATATTCACATTCTGTGCCCCTGCCCGGTTGCCTGGAAGTTCGAGCCCGAGACTACGGTAAAGGTAGGCTTTAAGGCTGTTGAGACTTTGGCATTTCCGCTGTATGAAGTGGGCAGCGGTTTTTATAACGTTACGATCAAGACCATGCAGCCCAAAAAGCTTGCTGTATATCTTACGGCCCAGGAGCGTTTCGAGAAGCTTACGGCCAAAGAGATCGAGCAGGCAGCAGCAACCGTTGAGAAGGAATACGGCAAGCTGGTCGAGAACGTACAGGCCAAGTGATCTAATAAACAGAGAACCAATCCCTGAAAGGAGATAGGGACAATGTCAGATATAAAGTGGTTACCCGATGGTCAAAAAATGTTCGACAAGCTGATGTCGGCAGTGCCCGAGGCTATGCGCGACGCGATCAGGCCCAAGCTTGAGCAAATGCTTGCAGGCAAGGTGGCAGGTCAGCCGGTCAGCGCTGATTTAGTGAAGAAGTTTGTATCCGAAGACCTTCCCGAGCCCCAGCGCAGCGCTCTTATGGCTGCCATTGGCATGAAGCCGGCCGGCGGAGCCGCTAAGCCCGCAGCGCCTGCAGCAACTGCCACCTGGCAGGGCAAGGCGCAGGACATGTTTGAGCGGATGCTCAAGGAAGTGCCCGATATGATGCGCGAGGTGTTCCGCGGCAAGCTTATGCAGATAGCACTGCAGAAGGCAGCAGGCGGAGCCGTTACCGAAGATCATATCCTTTCCATCGTTAAAGAAATCGTTCCCGATCCTTTCAGGACAACTATTCTCAAGGCATTTGCCACCATGGGCGACATCGACGTCACCAAGGTTGAGGAGATTATCGAAAAAAATCCCGGCGGTCAGGAGACCCTGATAACCATCATGCACGCGGTGCAGGACATGTTCGGCTATGTGCCCCGCCAGGCGCTGATTATCATCAGCCAGAAGAAAAACGTGTTCATGAGCACGCTGTATCGCCTTGCAACCTCCTATGCCGCATTCCGGCTTGACAAGCCGGCCGCCAATGTCATTACCGTTTGCAACGGCACCTGCTGCCAGGTCAAGGGCGGCGGAAAGATCGTGAAGGCTATCGAGGCCAAGCTCGCCGGCAACGGCGCCAAGGCCACGCTCGAGAAAGTGCGCTGTCTGGGCTGCTGCGACGTGTCGCCCGCCGTGATGATAAACGGCGAAGTGCTCGGCGCCGCCGCTGCGCAGGCTAAACTTGCGGAAATTTTAGGCTAAGAAGGAGAGAGACACATGAAAATACAGAAAGCAGAAGATCTTACCAAGGTTAAAAAGGAAGGCATGGCGCTGCTCTCTCCCGACACGACCCGTATCACCGTGGGAGCTGCAACCTGTGGCCTTGCCAAGGGGGCGGCAAAAGTTGCCGAAGCCCTCAAGTATGAAATCAAAAAGCAGAAGCTGAAGGCCGAGGTGGTGCTTGTGGGCTGCAACGGCATGTGCTTTGCCGAGCCCATCGTGGAAGTGATCAAGCCGGGCAAACCCCGCATCACTTACGGCAATGTCACCGCTGACAAGGCTGCCGATATCGCAAAGTCGGTTTCTACCGGCAAGGTCATTGAGGATATGGTAGTCGCCAAGTATGACGACTACAGCCAGGCCGTGTGCCAGGAGCCCATCAAGTATACCAAGGGCGCAAAATCCGCCGACAAAAAAGACTACAAAAAACTCGACTTCTTCAAGAAGCAGATGAAAATCGTCAGCCGCAATGCCGGCACGATCGACCCCTGCAGCATTGAAGAATATATTGCCCTGGGGGGCTATGCAGCCCTTGCCAAGGCGCTTTCCGGCAAGCCCGAAGATGTGCTGAAGGAAGTCAAGACTTCCAAGCTGCGCGGACGCGGCGGCGCAGGCTTTCCCGCAGGAATCAAGTGGGAGGCATGCCGCAATGCCGCAGGCGATCAGAAGTACATCGTCTGCAACGGCAGCGAAGGCGACCCTGAAATCGGCATGCACAGAAGTTTCATCGAGAGCGACCCAAGCAGCGTCATCGAGGGTATGATCATTGCCGGTTATGCCGTCGGCGCCAGCGCCGGGTACGTTTATCTCAATGACCGGTACGTGCTTGCATCCGAGCGCGTTGAGTGCGCCATCAAGGCAGCTGAGAAGGCAGGCCTTCTCGGAAAAAACATCATGGGATCAAACTTCTCATTCACCCTGAAGGTAAAGCGCGGCGGCGGCGCCTATGTGTGCGGTGAAGAAACCGCGCTTCTGAACGCTTTGGAAGGCTCCTTTGGCGAGCCCCGGCCGCGGCCCCCGCTACCGGTGCACAAGGGACTTTTCGGCAAGCCCACTGTTGTCAACAATCTTGAGACGCTTGCAAATATTCCCGCCATCGTCAATCACGGCGGCAAGTGGTTTGCCGGCATCGGCACCCCGAACAGCAAGGGCACGAAGATCATCGCCCTGACGGGTAATGTTGCCCAAAGCTGCTGGGTGGAAGTGGAGCTTGGCACTACTGTTGAAGACGTGATCGAGATTTTCGGCAAGGGAACGGGCACGGGCAAGAAGGTGAAGGCCTTCCAGACCGGCGGACCCTCGGGCGGCTTTTTGCCCGCCAAGAACCTGAAGATCAAGCTTGATTATGACGCTCTTGCAAAGGAAGGCACCCTGCTCGGATCCGGCGGCCTGCTGGTGATGGATGAGGATGCCGACCTTGTCGACATGGCAAAATTCTTTATCGACTTCTTTGTCGACGAGTCATGCGGCAAGTGCACGCCCTGCAGAGAAGGTGTGAAGCGGCTGCAGGAAATCGCCGGCACCATCGCTGATGGCCGCGGAACCAAAGAGCAGCTGACGCTCATTAAGCGCATGGCCGATGCCATGAAGGACACGGCATTTTGCGCCCTTGGCAAAACCGCCGCAGTTCCCCTGCTGTGCGTGATTAATCACTTCCCCAAGGAAGTTGAAAAGCGCATGCTGAAGAAGTTAACCTGAGACAAGAACATTCTAAGACGAGGTTAAGACTTATGGTGACACTTACAATAAACGGTAAAAAAGTAAAGGCAGCGGAAGGCACGAGCGTGCTTGAAGCGGCGCGCGCAGCACGGATCGATATTCCGACCCTGTGCTCCAACGACGCTCTTGAGCCCTATGGGGCCTGCCGCCTGTGTATAGTTGAGATAGACAATAACGGTCGCACGACGGTTGAAGCCTCGTGCACATATCCGGTTGCCGACGGCCTGGCGGTGAAGACCGACAGCCCGCGGGTAATCGCAGGCCGGAAGCTCGTGATCGAGCTGCTGCTTGCCCGCTGCCCCAATGTGAAGCGGGTAAAAGAGCTTGCCGCCGAGTACGGCGTAACCGACAGCCCTGCCGAGTTCGGCAAGGAAAACGACTACTGCGTGGTGTGCGGCCAGTGCGTGCGCGCCTGCAATGAAGTCGTCAAGGCCGGCGCCATTCAGTTTGCAGGCCGCGGCAAGGACAGGGAAGTTGTAAGCCCCTTCAGGCAGAGCGCCGAGGACTGCATCGCTTGCGGGTCCTGCGCATTTATCTGCCCCACGGGCATCATCAAAAAGAACGACCTGGAGAGCTCCCAGGTATGCACGCCCGAGGGCTGCAAGCAGTCCGGCCCGAAGCGCGAGCTTCTGAACTGGCAGGTCGACTATGAGCTGGCGGTCTGCAAGACGTGCGGCAATCCTTATGCACCGGCCCCGCATCTTACCAAGCTTACAAAAGAGTTTTTTGCACTGCCCCAGTTCTTTAATGTGTGCCCCTCCTGCCGCGAGTACATAAAAGTCGACCGCGACAAGTGCCTCGGCTGCGGCTCCTGCATGGAGAACTGTCCGGTTGGCGCTCTCGAGCTTGACGACAAGGGCGGCTATGACAAGCACGCGCAGGTGTATCCGCAGAACTGCATGGCCTGCCATACCTGTGAAATCTATTGCCCTGTTGGGGCTTTAAGCTAAAGAGGAGGAGACACGCAATGTCCACTATCTACAATTATGATCTTGCAATTGTTGGCGCTGGCCCAGCCGGACTGTACACGGCAATCCTTGCCGCAAAAAAAGGCATGAAGGTTGTGCTCATCGAAAAGCGCAAAGACATCTCCAAGATGACGCGCTACTGCAGCGAGCACATCATTCTGGAAGAAAACTATAACGGCGACACCATGATTCTTGAGCCTGGCAAACCGCTCAACAGCAAGGGTTGGATCGATGAGGATTCCGTTAATAAACTCCGGTCAGTAAAGAACGGCTGGGAGATTGAATTCAAAGGCGCTTTGTGCCCGACGACCGAAAAGTACTACTATTCGCGCAATCTCAAGCACAATGCCCACTATGCCTGGCCTGACCGACATCCCTTTGCCTGGAAATATGACAAGAATTATTTCCTGCAGCAGCTGCTTGACCAGGTGCTCGCTCTTGGCATTGAGTATCTCACTGAAACAACGTGCTATGAAGCCGTTGATGTTCCCGAAGGCGTAACGCTGAAATGCGTGAAGCAGGGCAAGCGCTTCAAAATGTACGCAAAGAAGCTCCTTGCCGCCGACGGCGCAACAGCGCAGGTCGCGCAGAGCCTCGGCATGAACGAAGGCCGTATGTATTTTGCCTCAGCACTGACTCTTTGCCTGTACATGTCCGGCGTGAAGGAATACAACCCTGAGAGCTGGTGCGGCTTCTGGGGCCTGTGCTATGGCTCAAATTTCGCTCCGCTGATGGGCACCGGCCCTGCCGGCCATTTTGACTGGGCTGACTTGATCCTCATCGGCCATAGCAAGCAGATGCCCTGGGATCTGTACGAATACTTCACCAAGAAGAGCCCGGTTGCCTGGATGTTCGAGAACGCCAAGATCGAGCAGACCCATTCCTGCATGACCAAGGCATTCGCCCCCCTGAAGACGCCCTATAAGGGCAATACGCTCGTTATCGGCGATGCAGCTGCTTTCGTTGAAACGCAGATGCAGGGCGCCATCAACTGCGCTGTCTGGGCTGCCGATGCATTCGAGAAGGAACTGAACGGCAAGCCCGGTTTTGCCGAATATACGAAAAAATGGCTCGAGTCCTTCGAGTTTAATGATGACGGCATGATGCAGGTGGTGAGCGGCTATGCCCTCATTCCGTACTACACGGACGAAGAGGTCGAGTACCTGTTTACGTTCCTCGATGGCGTCACGATGGACGGCAACTGGAGCCAGTATGCCTCTCCCCGCATGATGTGGCATGAAATCCACAAGCATGACGCCGAGATTCAGGCGCAGCGGCCGGAAGTCTGGGCAAAGATCAATAAGCAGCAGAACGTGACCCTGAGCGACAGCATGTCATAAGGGGATTTCAGGAAACACAAAAACACCGAAGGCGGGTTGGCAACAACCCGCCTTTTTTTGTGCCTTTTTTGTTGGGTATGTTTTTTGAGATTAAATTAGATGTGGGTTGGGCAAAGTGAAACATGCCCAACAACCATTGTGGTTTTAGATGAAATAATGCCGGGCACGCTACGCTTTGCCCAGCCTACAAACTCCTCTTACAAGCGCTTGCGGCCGGGTCGCCGGGTAGGGTGGGTGAAACCCACCATTAATGCTGAACCTTGAACCCTAAATCCTGCCTTCTGTACCTCAGCTTGCCCTTACAGCCGCGCGTGTTTCGTCGATGAAGGCGCGCATGTCTTTCATGAGCACGGCATCGGGCTTGCAGCTCAGAACCATGCCGTCAAGGTACATAAGGCTTTTTATGATGGGGAACATGCCGCGCTCAAAAACCATGCCCGAGTCGATTCCCAGGCGTATTGTGTCCATCATTTTTTTTGTCAGGCTTACCTGCGCAACCGTGCTGTCGGTAAAGTCGGCATAAAGGTCGATGAACTTTTTTTGAAATGCCTCAAAGCGCTTTCCCTCAATTTCAATCTCTGACATTTTGTTCAGAAAATATGCGCATTTTTCATAATCATACCACGACAGGGACGCAAAAAACTCAAAGAGCCCTTTGCGGATTTTGGGCCCGGCATGGCTTATGGCGCTGGTGTCGACAAAGCAGATGCCCCGGTCGTTCAGGATGATGTTGCCCGGATGTATGTCGCCATGGAAGGTGCCGATGACAAACATGAAAAATCCGTGTATGTGAAAGAGCTCAAGCAGCTGCTGGTATGAAAGCTCGCCGCGCTCCAGAAGCTCGTCGAAAGTTTTGCCCTCGATAAAATCTGCTACAAGCACCTGCTCCGAGCACAGCTCGCGGTGAAAATCTGCAAAGTGCAGCCGCGACAGGTCATAGCCTGTGCGGTTTTCATTGTAGATTCCGCGCAGCACATCCTGGCCGCGAATTTCATTTAAAAGGTTCAGCTCGGTTAAGGTGTAGTCTTCGATATTTTCAAGAACGCCAACCGGGTCTGCGACCTTGGCAAGCTTGGGGTAGAAGAAGATGCAGAATTTGAAGAGCTTTTTGACGCTTCGCACATCGCGCGTAAACTGCTGCCGGGCATCATGCTTGACCAGCTTTATAACAACCTCTTTGCCGTTTTTGAGCCGCGCCCGGTGCACCTGCCCAACCGAGGCCGAGGCAAGGG
This sequence comes from uncultured delta proteobacterium, assembly GCA_903911225.1. Taxonomy (GTDB): domain Bacteria; phylum Desulfobacterota; class WTBG01; order CAIYCZ01; family CAIRTM01; genus CAIWCT01. The sequence goes on along the minus strand of CAIWCT010000010.1, from coordinate 1,936 downwards.
GCGTGGTGTTGATATAGTCGAAGCGCTGCTTGAAATTCGAGTCCGTATAGAGGTCAAGGAGCTTTTCCATTTGCTCGGGAGGCAAACTGACGGCGCTGCGGTACAGGCGCGCCAGGTGCCGGCATGTGGCCTCATTGAGAAAATCGATGCGCAGGGCGAATACCTGCCCTATCTTAACCGCCAGCAGGCCCTGCCGCTGAATGGCGTCGAGGTCGGGCAACTGCTTGCCGTAGATGTTGCGTATAAGCTGTATGAAGCCGATCCAGTTCATTGGCATGCATTGTAGGATAATGGCGTATGCCTGGATACTACAGGAAAGCCGTGGGCATATCTACATAAAAAAGATATGCCCGCAGCCTGCGAACTGAAGATTTAATGCGATGCCGGTATGTCTTCCATGGGCATGGGATTGCAGAGGCTGGCGCGGTTGTCGGCCATCCTGCCGCAGTTCATGCACATGAAGTCGGGCTTTTTTGCAAGCTCTTTGATGAGGTCGAAGCGCTCCTTGCCGGCTATCTCGCAGAGGTGCTGCGTATGGTCGCCGGAGCATTTTTCGCAGATGAGGGGCAGCTCGCTGTCGACCCGGAAATGCACGATGAACTTCACCAGCTTGCCCGCGCCCGGACGCACGTATTTATCGGTCATGGCGCGGAGCTCTTCAAGCAATGGCCCCGATGTCTCTTCTTTTGTTTTGTGGAGATAGAACCTCCTGCCGCCGAAGCCGCGCTCTTCTGCAAAAGCATACACTGCATTGGCGTTTTCCTGCAGGTTGGTGTGCGTGAGCCGGTCCGTCATGCCGAACACGAATGAGCCGTCTTTTTGCACCTGCGGCCGGGAATAGATGGCAATATTGATTTCTCCCTGGGCATTAGACGTGGCCATAAAACCCTTGCCATTGGTATTGCTGAAATATTCTTTCGCGTCCATTGCTCGATCTCCTTTTTTAAGGTTGTTTAAAAGTATAGTAACTATATAGCATATGGATTTTGAAAAAATTCCAGAAAAAAAGTCATCTCCCTGCATGTGAGGTTGCAGGTGCTGCTGCAGGCGAGGTTTCAGCCGCTAACGAATTAGCTGAATTTGCGGCTATTGTTCCCAAATAACGCCCTGACCCCTGCCGCCCGGCTTTTGAATTCTGATTTTTTGTTCCGCCGGCTTAATCTTGAACCTTGTTTTTATAGTTGACAAATTGTTGTTATTTTATTAATTAACATTTTATTGTTGCACATTTTTCAATGGCGGGGTTTCCATGGTGTGATTTCATGCCGGGGAGGTTCACGAAGAACACTGCCATATGCCTTCACAGAGCCGGGACTGAATTTTAAATAGATTTTTAATAGTACCGCCCCTGATAACGACCTGGGCCTTGCGGGAAGTGCAGGCCCATAAAATAATTAAAGACAGGCAGCTCTGGGGCCGAAATTATTCATAAAGTCAAAACGGGGATAGCCCCGCGCAACGCATACTATAATTTTCAAAAATCCTCACCCATGAGGGGATAATGAAAAAAATTGATATATTGGTAAGGCTGGAAGATTTCTTCTTATGTAGTTTTTACCCTTTATTGTTTTTTGCCCTTTTGGGGATACTGAAAATAGTAGATGTTCTTTACTTTCAAAACTTTTCTTTACTCATACGAGCGGTAATATTTTTTGCCGGTGTATTCGTTGGCGCTGCTCTTGGTTATGTTTTAGCTACACTGATATTTGATTGCTTTTTTCCTCGGTACTGCAAGATTATAGAAGAAATCGTCAATGAAAAACCAGAATAGGTCGACAAGCTATTACCCCACTTCTTCCCGCCACCTTTTTTCTTCGACGCTTTGATATAAAAGTTGTTTTTCTGGTTATCTGATTTCAAAAAAAATAAAGTTGCACAGTACAGCTAGTGTAGTGTTTCATAAATAGTTATGCAGCATTGACTTTCCGTTGTCGAG
>CAIWCT010000009.1 GCA_903911225.1 uncultured delta proteobacterium | reverse complement strand
TAATGGTGGGTTTCACCCACCCTGCTATAAAACGGGCTTAGTCAAGTCACGAAACAATGTTTTTTTTAACTTGAATTGATTAATGATACTGGCATAAAAATCCTTTGAAACTGAGGCAAACGCACGAGGGCTCAAAACGATGGTGAGTAACCTGCTATTCGTGGATCGAACCCAACATTATACGGTATCCATCTGGAGGCCACTCGATCTACAAGCGTGCATTCAAGCACGAAAAATGCTTTTATCAGCATAGGGTGGTCGAGTATCCTCGGGATGCCACTCGTGCAATTTAGCCTCAATAGAATATTTTGTTTCGCGATTTACAACAACCGTTCTTTGATAGTGTTTATGTTATGCTGCCTGGGCAGCGGCATCATCAAGGGTCATGAGCGCCCAAATAAAGCCCACAAATTCTCGGGCAATGGCAACCAGGGCAACATTACGGGTTTTACCTTTCATGGTCAGCGCCCAGTATCGTTTGTGGAGTCGATGCATACATTTCTGTGCAATGCCTGCACTGATCGGATCAACCTGAGCGCAATCTTCTTTCATCTGGCGGCTCATACGGGGTTGTTTGATATAATGACGCACTGACTCAATGAGCTGTGTTCGGCAACGGCGGTTACCGGCCTTTGTGATGGAGCCATACCGGCACTTGACCCCAGAGGTATCCTCTGAAGGGATTAGTCCCAGAAAGCTCATAAGCGCCCGCGGGGAAGCAAACCGTCGAAAGTCGGTGATTTCGGCGATTAAGATCATGGCCGAAAGGGTGCCAAGGCCTTTAAGAGCCCGCAGTTTTTTTACGCTTGGGGCATAGATGTCAGAGACTGCGATTTCTTCTATCTGATGGTCCAAACGTGCTGTGCAGGTTTCAAGATACTCAAGATGGGCAAGATGCTCTTGGAGAACCTGCAGCACAAACGGCTCGGAAAAACTCAGCTGCTGTATCCATTTGCGATGCTGCAGAGTCCATTTTGATTTTGATTTTTGCCAACAGTGCCCTTGAGAGATCAGCAGGCTGTTGATGTGTTGTTTTGTGCGCTTTTCATTTTCTTTGAAATCCAGACGGCAGCGAACCACATTACGGACAGCTTCCTCATGCTGCGTTGGCGGGTGGACCACGGTAAGCTGACCGGCGGCATAATTGCGGGCTAGCTCGCGCGCATCACGAAAGTCGTTTTTGCGGCGGTCGCCAGCTTTTTTAGGAATCAAAGATGGGGCAATAACATCGCAGTGATATCCCCATGAGTGCAACAGACGCTGGAAATGATACCCGGAGCCTGAGGCTTCATAACAGATTTTGAGCTGAAACTGCTCAGATAGTTTTTTTAGATAGTTGGCAATCACTTTTGTTTTGTTCTCAAGATGTATGGTGCTGTGAAAATCTTCTTGATCTTGCATCTTAACGGCGATAGTTAATTTGGAAATATGATAGTCGATTCCAACATAAGCTGTTTTTTCCATGGGCTGGTCTCCTTATGGGGTTAATGGGTTAGGGGTATAACTTATTATACCCCATGACCAGCCCGTTTCATATTATCTACCAACTGGCAATGGAGCGCAACGGAATTGCCAGTCCGATTTGGTGCGATTGTTAGCGTTTTTTTAAATTTAATTTTTCAATTTTTTTTATTTATATTGTTTCAAATTGACAAGTGGCTTTGATTCTGCACAACTAAAGTCAACAAAAATTGCAATTCCTGTTGCCGAAACCCTATCTTTTATTACCCCTACAGGGGTACTACTCCCTTCAAGAGCAAAACCGCTGGAAGACCCTACAGCATGGACTTGTGTTCCCCCTGTCATATATATACCCGTGTAAAATTTAGGGCCAATTACCACGGCATTTGCACCTAGATTTGAAGCTTCTTCCTTCAATATTCTCGTACAATGACGCTCAAGAGTTAATCGGTTCACGAAAGCATGTGCTGCTTCGCCTGAAACCGTACCAACAAGACGCGAACATTCGGGAGCAGGGGCTGCTTCGCTAATGTAAGTAACAATAGCTTCTGGTGGCGTTTTAGGCCCTGTAATTGGCCGACCAAGAGGTTGCCCATCGCCATAGTGTATTACGCAACCTGATAATGCTAATGCTGCAATTATAAAAAGGTGTTTGCTTGGATAAAACTTTTTCATATTTTTGGCTCCAAAAAATATGTTTTGCGTTGCTAACGGTACAATCAGGCGCGGCGGCACGCCGTCGCCTGCATTGAAATGTTATGAATCTTAATTGGAGAAAGTATGAAAAAAGCAAAAGTATTAATTTACATAGAGAAACCAGGCGACCCCAAAGAACCATTTGATATAATAGAAACAATAAGTCATATAAACGGCAATGAATCCTTGCTTTCTTTCCAAAATCGTAGATTTGTTTCGATATTTACCAGTGGGAGCGTTCTTCCGGTACAGCTTTCAGCGGTATATTTGTTTCAATTGGCGGCACATAGATGTGCATTAAATATCTGTCGGATAATTCGGAACATGCTTTTGAAAATTCGTCTTTGTATTCCGACATAGATGTATTTAGAGTGCCTTCTGCCGTATCCGTTATGACAAACATCTTACATTTAGGGCAGTTGAATTTTTTACGTTTATTACCATCACCTTCTACAAAGTTATAGTTTGCTTCGAGGTCACACAATGGGCATTTTTCTTTCATTTGTTTTTGTCCTTTCATAACAGTGCAATAAGTGGAAACTTGTCCGTCATATCACCCCCTATAGGTGGACGGATTTTCCACTTATTATCATAATAAACGTTAAACATGGAAAATTGATTTTATTTTTTCCAATTATTAACTTTTTTTGGTTGATTCCCTCTTATTGCGATATTATGTAATGAATCATGGGAAGTCAAAATAAAAACAAACAAAAGTTCCGACCTAATCCCGGCTTGAAACTCATGGGTCAGAGGGACAAGGGGGTCTTCCATAGTCAATTAAAAAGGCTATGAAACGTTAAAATCGTATCGCAAATACCGCCGGTTTAAATCCAAATTATTACATCTAATGTTTCATGCTCATCAGAACCGCACGAATTTCTCCGTAGCTGTAATCATCCCCCAGAAACTCCTTTACCGGACCTGCTGCTCCGCCAGACTTTAGTTTCAGAATTGCTTTTTTGATGGGCTCTATTTTGTGCGCCTGAACCAGCTGCCCCACTTTCACCTCTCCGCTTTCAATGAAGCGGGCAAGGTGTGTTTCGATCGTGTTTGTTGACAGGCATCGTTCTTCTGCAATTTCTGAAATTGAAAAACCCGACTTGAACATGGCAAGCGAGGCATTGGCGGTATCGTTTTTGCTGCCCACTGCTTTTGCCTTGTTTTTTGTTTTACGCTGGCGCTTTACGGCCTTCAAATGCATGCGCGATTCCAAGTGATGCATTTCACAATATTTTCGTATCTCCTTCAAAAAGGGTTTCCCGTATTTCTCAAGTTTCAAATCCCCGACGCCGCTGATCCTGAGCAGCTCACCGGCTGCTTGAGGCAGGTAGGCGGCAAACTCTACCAGTGTTGCATCAGAGAAAACAACATAGGGAGGAACAGATTCTTTTTTTGCAATGACGGCCCGCACCTTTTTCAAATCGGTGAGCAGGTCGCTTAAGTATTCAGGTTCGGTTTCACTTACAAGCGATGCTTTCTTCTCCAGCCTGATTTTGACCTTTATCAAATCAACTTTCTCGGTTCCCTTCAATACGGCAGCGCTTTTTTCGGTGAGCATAAGAAGGGGATATTGCCCTTCGGTTTGTTTTAGATAGCCCTGCGAGATTAAATCTTTGATATAGTCAAACCAGTTGTCTTTTGATATGTCGGACCCAACCCCGTAGGTTTTGAGCTCCTTGTGCTCGGGCCGTATTGTTTTTGATTGTGAGCCGCGCAAAAAATCAATGGTGTAATTTGCCCCAAACCGCTCATCCAGACGCTTTACGGCGCTCAAGGCCTTTTGCGCGATAATGGTTCCGTCGAAGCGCTCATAGTCAGTGTTGCAGTTATCGCAGCTTCCGCAAATATCTTTTGTTTCTTCAGAAAAATAATTGAGCAAAAATTTTCTGCGGCAGCTTTTTAAATCGCCGAACTCTCCCATCTGGTTGAGTTTTTTGACCATGATGCTGGTCTGTGCCTGATCGCCATCAACTTGCACAAAACTTTTAAGCTTGGCTATATCGCCCCAGCTGAAAAAAAGCAGCGCTTCGCTCTGAAGCCCGTCGCGGCCTGCCCGGCCGGTTTCCTGATAATAGCTTTCAATGTTTTTCGGCGCATCCATATGCACCACAAAGCGCACATTGGATTTATCAATGCCCATCCCAAAGGCGATAGTGGCGACAATTATTTTAATCTCATCGCGAAGAAATAATTCCTGGTGGCGCTCCTTCACCTGTTTATCCAGGCCCGCATGATAGGGCAGCGCGCTAAATCCTTCATCGCGCAAGTCTTCGGCCAGCTTGTCTACCGATGCCCTGCTCAGGCAATAGATAATGCCGCTGTCGTTTTTGCGCTTGCCCAGATAGTCCAGCAGCTGCCCGTAAGAATTTCGCTTTGGCTCTACGGTATAGGAAATGTTGGGGCGGTTGAAGCTGGAAACAAACAACGCGGCGCTGTTCATTTCCAGTTTATCTATAATATCACGGCGAACCAGTTTGTCGGCAGTAGCGGTAAGCGCAATGACCGGAACAGCGGGGAAATGGGCCTTCAGTTTCGCCAGCTGCAGATACTCGGGCCGGAAGTCGTGCCCCCAGCTTGAAATGCAGTGCGCTTCGTCAATAGCAAAAAGAGAAACATCTGTCTCCTTCAGATAGTCGATAAAACGGTCGCCAGCCTGCAATAAGCGCTCCGGCGCAACGTAAAGCAGTTTTAATTTCTTATTGGCTATAGCCCGATAAACCGCCGACTGCTGCGCAGCGCTTTGAGTTGAATTTAAAAATGCAGCCTCAACGCCGCTGTTCTTTAGGGCATCCACCTGATCTTTCATCAAAGAGATGAGCGGAGATATGACAACAGTCAGGCCGTTCAGCATAAGGGCTGGAATCTGGTAACAGAGCGATTTGCCGCCGCCCGTGGGCATAAGCACCACGCAGTCTTTTTTCTGCAATACAGATTCAATTGCCTGATGCTGATTTAGGCGAAATGAATCGTAACCGAACTTATGTTTTAAAATTTCTTTAGCGCGTGTCATGCTCATTGTATATCCGATACTGGAATGTGATTGGCTGAAATGGTTAATCCCGCAAAACGAGCGGTAAGCCCCCCCTGTAATTCAAGCACTGTTTACTCAGATTTTTTCAGACTGAGCGCAGCAGGTGTTTTTGTATCGCGTCAAGAAGTCCGTCCATGGTATAGGCTACTGCCTCGACGGCAACAGTGAAGCCATTCTCCCGCGCTGTTGCGGACGTTATCGGGCCGATGCAGGCGGCGGGGATGCGCGCTGCAAGCTGTGCTGCCCTGTCTTTGCCCACAAGCCCGACAAAATTAGCCACCGTTGATGAGCTGGTAAATGTTATGAGATCGATGGTGCTTGAAACAATGACCTGCAGCGTTTCAGCATCAATGCCCTCAGGCGGCACGGATGCGTAGAGATTGATTTCATCAACCTGCGCCCCAAGACTGCGCAAGCCCTCGGGCAGCACCTCGCGGCTGCCTGCGGCACGGGGCAAAAGCACCTTCTGCCCGGCCTGCACTTTTTCTCGTAAAGCCTCAAGCAATCCTTCGGCGCGGAAGTCCTCGGGAACCACATCGGCAATAAGACCTTTAGCACGCAGGCGGTCTGCCGTTGCCGGGCCTATGGCGCACAGGCTGAGACTGTGCAGGCTTCGCACATCAAAACCTTGTGCAAACAGCTCGTCGAAGAAAATATCAACCCCGTTGCGGCTCGTGAATATAAGCCATGCATAGGCCGCAAGATTTTCAAAAGCCCTGTGCAGTTCGCTCTGGTCAGTTGCAGGCTTTATTTCGATTACCGGCATCTCAAGCACTGACGCGCCCAGGGCCTGAAGCGATGCAATAAAATCGGCTGACTGCTCCGAAGGCCGTGTTACCACAATGCGCCTGCCCCAGAGCAGCAGCTTCTCCACCCAGGCAAGCTTTTCGTGCAGCTTGACCACATCACCAACAATCAAAACAGCAGGCGGCTTGAAACCATGCTCGCAGGATTTCTGAACGATGGTGCCCAGTGTTGCCGTGAGCACCTCCTGCTCGGGCAGGGTGCCGTAGCGAACAAGAGCGGCAGGCGTATCGGCGACCCGCCCGGCGGCAATCAAATTTTGCGTAATGGCAGGCAGATTTTCAATACCCATTAGAAAAACAAGCGTATCAATGCCGTGAGCCAGCTCATGCCAGCGGATGGAGCTTTCAGCCTTGCCCGGCTTTTCATGGCCGGTTATAAAGGCGACGCTTGTTGCAATATCACGGTGGGTAACGGGGATACCGGCATAAGCAGGCGCTGCAATAGCTGAGGTAACGCCGGGCACTATTTCAAATGCGCAGCCATGCTCGGCAAGATATAGTGCCTCCTCACCACCCCGGCCAAACAGAAACGGATCGCCGCCTTTGAGACGCACAACAACCCTGCCCTCGGCGCATTTCCCTACAAGCAGCTCATTTATTTTATCCTGCGACAGCGTGTGGTCGGCAGACTGCTTGCCCGCATAGATGCGCTCCGCCTGCGACGGAGCCAAAGCAAGAATATGCGGCCCAACAAGGCGGTCATAGACCACCACATCGGCCTGTTCAAGAACCCGCTTGCCCTTCAAGGTCAAAAGACCCGGATCACCCGGCCCTGCACCAACAAGATAGACTTTCCCGTTTTTCATGAATGCCTTAATTTATTCGTTCGACCGATTTATGTACCGGGTATTTATAATTTAATTGTAGGGGCAACCCCCTGTGGTTGCCCACTTTTTGATGCCCCCCCCCGTGGTTACCCTTTTGATATATTTTCATTGGGGCAGGCACGGGGGCCTGCCCCTACGTTCATACATCTGACACCATATAATCAGGATCATCTGCCCAGCGCAAGGGATTACTGGAAACATATTCCCGTGTGCGGTTTAAATCCTCGTCATCGCGCATGACGTGTTCATAATAATTGCGTTGCCACAATCTGCGTTTGAACGCCTGCCATCCATTATCTTTAACACCATCTGTGTATTTTTTTGTCGTCATGGTTTTAAACCGGTGAACAATGTCCGGCAATGACAAACCAACCGTAGGGGCAGGCCCCTGTGCCTGCCCCTTTTCTGATACAACCCCCCGTGGCGGCCCTTTTGATGAATTAAAATCAGGGCACCCACGGGGGGTTGCCCTTACGATAATGATGCAATGAATATGGTTGGGCATAATTTGAAATGCGTCAATGCCGATGCCGGGATAATATTCCGGGATTTCATGCCATATGGTCGAAATCATCTCTCCTGCGGCATTATTCATCATGGTGCCATTGTTTATCCCGCCAAACAAACATTGCCGGTTCTGTGCGCAGATCGTCACAAAATATGCGCCTGCCTGCGAATAATCATATTGCTTCAAACGGATTGACTGGCGGTGATGCGTGTCGGGATCATACATAATGTGTATCCGGGCAGGCACGGGGGCCTGCCCCTACAATATTTAATATTTCATTCGCCCCGGCGGCAAGCAGACGCTCGGCAAGCTGCAAGCCCAACATTTCGGCATCGCGGGCATTGCCTTCAATGGTATCTCGAAACACCTGCCGCCCATCAAGAGATGCGATCATGCCCGTAATGCTGATGGCATCACGATCTGCATTGGCCAGACATCCAACCGGAACCTGACACCCGCCATGCAGGCGCAGCAGAAAAGAACGTTCGGCGCGTACTTCACAGTTTGTTTTTGCATCATTTATTTTTGACAGAAGCTCTAAAATTTCAGCATCACCAGTGCGCGCCTCTATGGCGATGGCGCCCTGGCCGGGTGATGGCAGCATGAGATCGGCAGAGAGCTGCTGCGTTACCTTCTCCATAAGCCCCAGCCGTGCAATGCCCGCATAGGCCAGCACTATGGCGTCGAGCCCCTCAGTCTGCATTTTGCGAATGCGTGTTTCAACATTGCCACGCAGCGGCAGCACAACAAAATCAGGCCGCAAAGCTTTAAGCTGGGCAGTTCGCCGCAGGCTCGACGTACCGATGCGTGCAGCATGGGGAAGGGTTTCAAGGCTGTAGCCCGCACTGCTCAGCAGCACGTCGCAGGGGTTTTCGCGGGGCAGCACCGCTGCGATGAAAAGCCCCGGTGCAAGCTCGGAGGGCAGATCCTTGCAGCTATGCACTGCCATATCGATGGAATTATCAAGCAGTGCGAGCTCGATCTCTTTGGTGAACAGGCCTTTGTCGCCGATTTCCGAGAGCGGAGTGTCGAGAATTTTATCGCCCGTAGTTTTGATGATAAACAGCTCAGCGGCAATGCCCGGTACGGCTGCTTTCAGAGCAGCGGCTGCAAGCTCGGCCTGTCGCAGCGCCAGTTTACTGCCGCGGGTTCCGAGCCGTATGGTTCGCATCGTCATCATCCAGGCAAAGGTTGAAAAGCTCTTTTATCAGGCGCGCATACTCATGGCCGTCGGGGCCTGCCGCCTGCTCTTTGAGACAGGCAACCGGCTCGTGCAGCAGCCGCCCCACAATTGCCTGCGCAAGGCCTGCCACGGCCTGCCGGTCATGCTCTGAAAGATGTCCCAGTTTTGCCAGCGCCTGCTGCAGCTCCTGCTGCTTAATCTGTTCGGCCTGCTGCTTCAAGGCAAATATGACCGGCACTACCGGAAGTGCGGAGATTTTTTTCATGAACTGGCGCGACTCCTGCTCGATAATGCCCCGGGCCTGATGAGCAGCCTGCAGCCGCTGGCGGTAGGTTTTGTCGATAACGTTCTGAAGGTCATCGATGTCATACAAAAATACGCCCGGTATATCGGCAAATGACGGGTCGATATCCCGGGGCATGGCAATATCAATAAGCGCTATCTCCCGGCCGCCGCGGCTTTTGAGCGACTGGCTGCAGGCCTGGCCGTGGATGACGGCATGGGGCGCGCCTGTGCAGGCGATCACAATATCGGCATGGGCAAGCTCCCCGGGTATGGCATCAAGGTGCAGAGCCCTGCCGCCGGCTGTGCCCGCAAGCTCGCAGGCATGCTCATAGCAGCGGTTTGAAACGATCACGGAGCTCACGCCGTTTGCCATAAGATGCCGCACAGCGAGCTGCGCCGTATCGCCTGCGCCCACCACAAGCACCTGCCTGTCTTCGAGGCTGCCGAAAATCTCCCGGCACAGCTCCACGGCTGCAGAGCTTACCGATACGGGATAGCGACCAATGCCGGTCTGGGTGCGCACGCGTTTGCCCGCATGCAGGGCCGACTGAAACAGCATATGCAACAGCCCGTCCGCGGCATCTGCCTCTGCTGCTGCGCTGTAAGCATCCTTTATCTGCCCCAGTATCTGCTGCTCTCCCAGAATCATGGAGTCAAGCCCCGCGGCAACAGAAAAAAGATGTGCTGCTGTCTGCTGGCCCGTATGCCTGTATATATATTGACGGAAGATATCGGGCTCCATGCCGCAATGCGTTTCTAAAACATGTTCAAGCACGGCAAAGCCGCGACTTGCATCCTGCGCCGAAGCATAGACCTCGGTGCGGTTGCAGGTGAGGACCAGCACCGCGCCGTACAGCTCGGGGCTTGCCTGCAGTGTGCGGTAAATTTCGCGCTGCCGGGCTTTAGAGAAGGCGCAGGTTTCGCGAATGCCGATGGGCGCTGTTTTATGGTTTAATCCTGCTGCGATGAGATGCATGTGCGTATGCGCTCCTGGGCTTCATCCTGTTTGCCGGCCACAATCAGGTCGAAAATGTCAGAATCGACAAGCGACCGGAAAATTGCCTCGCGCCGTGCTCTATCGGGGACGGTTTTTTTAATCAGTTCGCGCTGCTGCCCCAGCAGTTCCAGAAACTCGCCATAGGGCGCGGTGATGACCTGCTCAAGCTCCGTCCTGAGCTTTCGGGCCAGCAGGGGGCTTTTGCCTTCGGTTGCAATGGCTATGGACAAAGCTCCCCGGCGCAGCACTGCGGGCAGGAAGAAGTCGCACAGCCCGGGCTCATCAACGACGTTTATGAGGATGGCCTGCGACCTGCACGCAGCCGCTACATGCCCGTTGACTGCTGCATCGCCTGTGGCTGCTATAACGAGAAATGATCCGTTAAGATCATCTGGTGAAAAAATTTTCTGCAGCCATGTTATACGGCCCTGCGATGCCAGCCTCTGAATCCGAGCTGTCGCTTCGGGGCTCACCACCGTTATCGCAGCACCGGCCTCAAGCAGGCTATCGACCTTACGCCCGGCTACCTTTCCGCCACCGACGACAAGGCAGATTCTGCCGTCAAGCCTGATAAAGAGCGGAAAAAGCGGATATGGCATGAGAGTTATTATACCTTGAAACGGATATTCAAAATATCGCCTTCCTCGACAATATAGTCCTTGCCCTTGAGGTAAAGCTTGCCCGCGGCCTTCAGGCCCGCCTCATTTTTGTGGGCCAGCAGGTCGTCATATTTAAACACCTCTGCACGGATGAAGCCTCGCTGCAGGTCTGAGTGAATCGCTCCTGCAGCCTCGGGCGCTGTTGCGTTTTTTCGCACGAGCCACTGCCGAACCTCATCCTCCCCCACGGTAAAAAACGACATGAGGCCCAGAGCCTTCAGGCACAGACGCGTGAGCTGCCCCAGGGCCGGCTCATCGATGCCGAGGTCTTTCAGAAACTCCCTGCGCTCGGCCTCAGATTCAAGGGCTGCGATTTCGGCTTCCATTTTGGCCGATACCTGCATGACCTCCATCTTTTCAGTGTCGCAGCGGGTTCGCAGTTTTTCGATAATGGACATATCCCCCAGGCCGTCATCTGCGACATTGAGCGCAAGAATCATCTGCTTGAGCGTGATGAAGGGATAGCTGCGGATGAGCATGTCTTCATCAGGGCTGAGCGCAAGCAGGCGCAGGGGCTGCTCTTTTTCCAAATGCTCGCGGAACCGCACCAGCATGTCATGCTCTTTCTGCTGTTTTTCGTCTTTAAGTTTCTTCATCTGCGCTTCGAGCCGCTCAAGCCGTTTCTCGATAAACAGCAGATCGTGCAGAATCAGCTCGCCGCCGACCATGTCGATATCGCGCACGGGATCGATAGAGCCGTCCACATGGTAGATGGCCTCATCTTCGAAAGCGCGCACCACATGGCATACGCCGTCAACATCGGCAATATCCTTGAATATGTCGCCCCGGGCGATTGATTCCTTTTCAAGCTTCGGGAGCAGCTCCAGATCGATCTTGGCTCGCACCTGTTTTTTTGGTTTATACATCTGCACGAGCGTGTCAAACCGCTGATCAATAATATCGGCCATTCCCATGGCGGGTTTTTTCTGATCGCTGTGTTCAGTGAACACATGGCCCGTAAGAATCTGAAACAGTGTTTTTTTGCCGGTCTGTGGCAGACCGATAATGCCGATTTTCATGCACGAAATCCTCGAAAATGTTTAAGGTTCTTTAGAAAAAAAACCGGAATCTTGAATCATGAATTAAATATTTTTCCAACCGTAGGGGAGGGGTTTATCCCCTCCCGAGGGCGGGCATAAAGCCCGCCCCTACATGAATTTTTTCAATTTCGAATCTTTAATCATAAATCTATTCACTCCGAACTCCGAACTCATTACTCCGAACTATTTAACCGGCGCCGCCAGGGGCAGATAATCAACCAGCACATTGGCAGCCTCGGTCAGCACAGGGTCTTTGTCGATGCCGGGCGTTTCAGTTTGATTATCGCTCTCGGTGGCATTGTCTTTGCCGGTCTCATTATCCGGCAGTTTATCAAGCAGCGGCAGTTTTTTTGCCGCACGGCGCTTGTTTTCATTGTCAAGGCGCCATTTTTTTTCCTGCGTATCCTCTGCTCTGCGCACGGCCTCAGACAGCGACAGAGTGCTCTTATTGCCAATCTCCCGGATATGTTCCGCCATTTCCTTCAGATAGATATAGTCAGGGTTTTGAGCAGCCCGCTGTTCATGGCTCCGGTTGAGCTGGACAATGGCCTTGCCAAGATCGGGCCATGCCTTGTAGTTTACGGCCTGAATTTTATCCCAGGCAAGCGCATCGGGAAGCGCGCTTTCTCCTATTTTGTTCTTGTCATAGAGGCCGGGGCAGGTGATGTCGGGCGACACGCCCTTGTTCTGCGTGCTCTCCCCCGTTATGCGGTAAAACTTGGCCTGCGTCACCTTCAGCTGCCCTTTATTCAGTGGCAGCAGGGCCTGCACTGTGCCCTTGCCGAAAGTCTGGTCGCCCATGATGATAGCGCGGTGGTAGTCCTGCATGGCCCCCGCAAGGATTTCAGAGGCTGAAGCGCTCGTGCGGCTTACCAGCACCACCAGGGGCCCTGCATAGGCGATGCCCGTTTCAGGGTCCGACATGATAGAGATCTTGCCGCGGGAGTCCTTGACCTGCACAATCGGGCCCTTGTCGATAAACAGCCCTGACACGGCATTGGCCTCATTGAGCGCGCCGCCGCCATTGTCCCGCAGATCGAGAACAATACCGCTGACCTTTTCCTGCGCAAGTTCATTTAAAAGCCGGCGCACATCAGCAACCGTGCTGCGCAAAGAGCCCGTGCGGGCTTGATCGCCCTTAAAATCATGATAAAAAGTGGGCACGTCGATCACCCCGACCTTGCAGGGTGTGTGGCCCCTGTCGATCGTGATGATTTTTTTCTTGGCTGCCTGCTCCTCAAGCTTAACTGTATCGCGAACGATGCTGATAATTTTGCTCTGATGCTCATCGGCTGCATGCGCCGCAATGACTTCAAGCCGCACCATGGTTTGTTTGGGCCCGCGAATAAGCTGCACCACATCGTCGATGCGCCACCCGACAACATTGACGATTTCACCGGTTGCGCCCTGCCCTACGCCGATGATGCGGTCGGCGGGCTTGAGTTGCCCGCTCTTGTCTGCGGGCCCGCCCTTCACCAGGCTTACGATCTTGGTATACTCATTCTCATTCTGCAGGACGGCCCCTATTCCTTCAAGCGACAGACTCATGGAAATATTAAAATTATCCGATACGCGGGGCGGCAAATATTCCGTATGCGGGTCATACGAGCGCGTATAGGAATTTATAAAAATCTGCATAACATCTTCGGATTTTACCTGTTTCACCTGGGTGAGCTGGTTGCGATAGCGCTTAAGCAAAACCTCGCGCGCCTGCTCAGTGGTCTTGCCTGCAAGCTTGAGATTGAGCAGCGATGATTTAAGCCTGCGGCGCCACAGGTCCCGGAGCGCTGCTTCGTCTGCGGGCCACGGGGCATTTTTGCGCTCGCTCTCGATCTCTTCAGCACTGTCAAAAGTGATCAACTGGAGATTATTTTCAAGCGCGTCGATCAGGTAAAGGATTTGCTGGGTAAACCGCTCCTGGTAGCGGTTATATATTATAAAAGCCGGCTTGAGGTCCCCTGATGCAAGGGCTTCGTCCAAAGCTTTGCGGTAAGGCTCAAAATCCCGTATATCCTTTGCAAGAAAAGAGCTGCGGGCAGGGTCGATATCTGCCAGATACCGGTCAAATACTGCGCTGGAAAAACGGTCATCCAGCTCATGGCTGACATAATGTGTCTGACCGACCTCCTTAACCACTTCCATGGCTGTCTGCGAAAGTTCTTTTGTGGGCGCAAGAACGTCGTAATTATCTGTTGCCCGTACTGCGCCATGCTGTGTGCAGCCCAGAAACAGCCCGTTGACAATGATGCTCCATATAAAAACAGAGCATGCAAATTTTTTCTTAATCACTGCATTATTCATATAAATTCCCTATAAACCAAATGTTTTTCTTGCAGGTATATCATATTGCCGCCTGAAGATAAATTAATATTAGAGAGTGTGGCATGTTTAAACAGACCCGCTCTATTCTTTTTTACAATCGACGCACAATGAGTCTTACTCTCAAGGAAGAACTCCATCTTCAAATAGACGTCCCGCTGAGATAGCATGCTTTACATAGCAGCTGTGCATTTTATCGCATTGACTTTCCTGAACCGGTAAAATAAAGAAGTAGGCTGACTCGTGTTTCCGGCAGAACAACAAGAACAACTGAGGCCCGGCACATGCCGCGCATTATCTTCAGCGCCTTATCATTTCTCAGGGAGCCGCTTCACGAGAAGGGTGTTGACTGCTGTGAAGCGGTTATGAACATTGCCGAGGGCTTAACTGCTTCGGCTCTGATATCGCAGTTGGGGCTTGCCCGGGAAGCTGTGGAGGCTGTCTTCATAAACGGCAAAGCGGGGGATTTTGACGCACACCTGAAAGACGGCGACCGTGTGGCCCTCATGCCGCCCGGCACGCCGGGGCCGTACCGCGTTCTGCTCGGGATGAAAAAATAATGCCAGCGCTAACGGCTGCAGGCCAGGGCACACCCGGCCTCATAGGCTTTTTTGAGCTGTTTCGGATGGCGCGCGATAACGCCTTTCCTCTCAGCGTCAAGGCCATGCAGCATGCCCTCAAACCCGCAGGCCGACAAGGCCTCTACTGTTTCGACCTTATGGAGATTGAGAATGGAGATAATGTTTTCAATCACATGGTCATAGGTGTCGATACAGGGATAGCCCCAGGTGCCGATCACCATGGATTTCCTGCCCGGCTTGAGACAGGAGGTGAGCATGTATCGCTCATAGCCGTCCCAGCGATCAAAAAATGTTGAGAGCTGGGCGCACTCCCTGCCGGTATAGATAGGAAAGCCTATTATCAGCGCGTCGGCATCAATAATTTTCTGATAGACCTGCGACATGTCGTCATTGATGACGCAGATTTTTTCATAGCCCGGCTCCTTGCATTTTCGGCACCCGATGCAGTACCCCATCTTGATTTTATGGAGCATGATCTTTTCCGTTAGCGCGCCGGCGTCGGCCGCACCGCGCAGGGCCTCGTCGATGAGCAGGTCGGTATTGCCACGGGCTCGCGGGCTTGCGCAGACGGCAAGAATGGTTTTCGCCTGTTTGGCAGCCGCTTTTTTGCGCGGCCGGGGGTTGGGCCAGCGCCTGACCTTCACGGGAATTTTGTTGTAGGCCGCTTCGCTCAAAAAGGGCTCAAGCATGCGCTTCTTAAAACCCTCCATGTCCTCAAACATATGAAACAGCGGGTCATAGGATTTGGGGACTACCAGGCGCGTGGCCTCGATAACCAGGGCGGCATCGGCTTTCTTTATCTTTCGCGCCTGCGCAAGCAGGAAAAGCATTAGAAGGATTTTGTCTTTTTTACGCTGCCTTATAATTGGCGGCCAGATGGCTGCAATTTTTTCAAACATCTCGAGTGCTTCGCCTGACAGGATTTGTTCCGCTGTCTTCATAATGCTTTCTCCTCTTATTCAGGTATTATGAGTTTTAGCACGCGATCGCCCTTTTCCTCACCGATAAATTTATTGATGGTGCCGATGCCCGGGTCGTTTTCAAGATAAAGATCGCGAAATACGCGCCGCCGCTCGGTCACAAGCTGCATATGGCGCGACTGCAGGTCGCAGGGCACGGCCTTTTTCCACAGGCCGATCCAGGCCCGCAGATAGTCGATCGTGCTGTTGAAGAGCCTGCCGATATTTTCGCGGGGGTTCTTCTCGATATTGCCTGTTATCATGTAGGGCGAATTAAGGGAGCGCACCCAGTGAAGCGGGATGGGCCGCAGCCCCGGAATCGTGCTGCTGCGCTGATACAGCTCGTCAAGGGGCTCATACAGATACCTGGCAAGATAGTTCTGGTTTCTTCCGGGGTCTTCGGTTGGGTAAAAGTCACAGATATAAAAAATCGAGTCGCTTGACTCGGACCAGTCGAACATGAAAATGGGCAGATCGTATTCGGGAGCAGGCACAAGCCCGAAGACATCCACAGACATCTGGTCGAAAAAGGTGAAGCGGGACTGATACATTTTCAGCAGCTTGTCAGCTGTATAGCAGCGAGCAAACCCCTGTGCATCGTCGGCCTCTATGACGTTGAGATCCGACACATCCATGCCGTTATAAGAAAATACCTGCCGTGGGCTCAGTTCCTCTGCGGCGATGGCCATAACAGCGTCAAGCACATGGGTGAAAATCACGGGAGCATCCGCAGCCTCCGCAGGCTGCCCGTCATCGGCGTCAGCCCCATCGCCCGTTGAAACTGCGATGGCATGCTGCGGGCAGGCCCGCACGCAGGAGCCGCATTCAAGGCACAGACGGCTTTTGGTCATGGCGCTCAGGCCGTCCCTGACCAAAAGAATATGCATGGGACATGCCTCGGCGCAGGCCCCGCAGCCGGTGCACAGAACCGGATCAACCTTACAGACCGTCTTTTTTGCAGCTGCAGCCATAAGTTTTCTCTCCTTACTTTGCTGCACCGCGGCTGAGCACAGAATTTACAGCCGAATATAATGCATCGACCACAAAATGCTGATACTTCCCGACGGGCACGCCATTATATATAATATGTGTTTTCCCTTGAACAAACTCACGCGTATACGGCACGGACCAGTCAGGATAATTGATGGGCTCATAGACATTGTACCCGGCAAAGCCCTCATAGTTTTTTATGGCGTGGTAGTACAGGGTGTCGCTGTTCTCCACAAAAAACTCCAGCGGCAGGGCGATCGCATAATCGTAGCCTTCATTGATTGCTTTCCAGTAGGCCTCGCTGGTTGAAAGGTACTTGTCCTTGGGGTCACGAATCGGGTCGGCAAACTCATCCTGGCAGCTCATGACCGTGGTCTTCGAAAAACCGTAGCTGCTCAGTAGCTTTTGGATTTCATCAAGCATTGGCGCGCGATACGCGGGCGCAAGCTCGATCCAGGCCTCCCACGACCGCTGGTCCCAGGGAAGCCCGTGCACGGTTGCGGCAACGGCAACCGACGAATTTTTTGGCAGCGTGTCCAGGCGGTCCTTGAGCATGGCCAGGTATGCTTCGCGAAGGGGTTTAAAGTCGCCCATTTGCGGTGCCATGATGATCTTAATTTTTTTACCCGGATGCGCCTTTTCCCACTCTTCAATATATTCGCTGCTGTGGCGGAAGCCTGAATCAAATTCTTCAAAATGGGAATAAATGGCCATGGGCGCTGCAAGCACGATGGTCGTGCAGCCGGCATCGAGCATCTCATAGAGCTTCTGTTTCATTTCGTAATAATACACACTGCACTCAGCACGCCACATGATGCCGGGATGACTTTTTTCAATTTGCTCCATAGCCTTGCTGATGATATCAAACGTGCCCTTTTCGTGAGGGATCTTTTTCTGAACAATGCCCTTGTCATAGTACCAGAGCCGGGCCTTGCCGAGCATCTTTCCCGCAAGGCTCGGAATGCCGCCCTTGCGCTTTGTGTAAAGAAAATAGCCGTTGTCCTTATGAATCATTTTTGCGGGGGGCTGCCAGATAACCTCGCCGCGCTTGTACTTCTCCATATAAGGCTCACCGTCGATATCCCGATCGCTGCCCTCGGCATCCACCAGCCGCTTGGGCGTAAATTCGCTAAATTCGCAGTAGCGCTCAGGGTCAAACAGGGCGACGCCCTTGTCTATGCCTGCCAGAATCCTGAAAGGCCACGGGATAACGTTGGCAGTGATCTTGTTGAATATATTATAAAAAAAGACAGTGCCCAGCGTTTCCGGCACGATGAGTCCGGTGACAAAGACGCCCACCTTGCCTTCAGGCACGGTATCTTGCGTTTTATAGTACTGAAAATAGTCAGGACTCAGTCGCCGGTTTTCATATTTATACATACCGATCAACCCGGCAACCGCAACTACAATAATGAGGCCAATGACAACTGCAATTTTTTTAATCATCTCTGTTCTCCTGTGTATCGGGCCGAATGAGCGGCGCCGGTGAAAAATTATTGACCAAGGATCGTGTTATACACCCGCATCAGCACCTCGCGGCAGCACTTAAGCTTTTCCGGATCCATATCCTGCAGCACCAGCTGCTGGGCCGCGAGGGCTATCGGCTTTAAGGTTGCCAGCAAAGCCGTGCCCCGCGACGTGATGACCAGGCGCTTTTGCCGCCGGTCGGCGCTGACGGATTCACGGCTGATAAGCCCCTTTTTCTCAAGCCCCGCGGCAAGGCGGGCTACGGTTGTTTTATCCAGATAGACCAGCTCGGCTAACTGCTGCTGCGACTGGCCGCCGGCATTGCGGATATTGATAAGCAGCGTCCACTGCTCGACGGTAATAGCGCAGCCTGCCTGCCGGAATTTTTTTTGCAGCATATTGAGCATGGCCCGCGACGTGCGCCCCAGCATATGACCCAAATTGCTCTCGTGATCGACAACATTCATAGCGCAGCATCCGGAAAAGAGTTGGCAAAATTAGTTGTATTTACAACTTTATTAACGAAAAAACAATTTTCTGTCAAGGCCCCATGCGCAAATTCTTCACCGCCCGGACAAAAAAAATCAGCCTGGCCGGGCAATAAAAAACGCACTAAACATCTCGCGCTGCGCTTACAGCTTCGGGATGCAACCTTAGTTTTTTTATTGCTCCATTTTACGGGATGCCCGGCCGGCTCCCGAATTTTTGCTTGACATACATCCCTCTCTGTTTTTATAGTTCATAGTAGCTCTCCGAGCTTTTTGTTCCTACCTGGGCTTATGCTCTCATGGACAAAAGCCGATGGGTTCTGCCGGAAACGGCCGGGCCTCCCGTGTTTGGAAAGGAGAAAGAGCAGATTTCAAACACAGCAAAAGGAGAGCCCCCATGACTGAGAAAATCTACCGGGTCAATATGACCACCCTCACAGCTTCTGCCGAAGACGTACCGCAGGAATGGAAGACGCTTGGCGGCAGAGCCCTCACATCAACAGTAGTTGCCAAGGAAGTCAAGCCCGGCTGCCATCCCCTGGGAAAATACAACAAGCTGGTCTTTGCGCCGGGCATGCTCTCGGGCACGGCCTGCGCCAATTCCGGCAGGCTGTCTGCGGGCGGCAAAAGCCCGCTTACCGGCACCATCAAGGAAAGCAATGCGGGCGGTACGTCATCCCAGTGCCTGGCGCGGCTCGGCGTTAAAGCTATCATTATCGAGGGCCTGCCGCAAAAAGACGCCTTTTACAGCATGCACCTCGACAAAAACGGCATCACCATTGCTGAAGAGACCGAGCTTATCGGCAAGGGCAACTACGAGGTCATCACGGCCGTGCGCAAGCGCCGGGGCGACAAGGTGGGCGTTCTTTCCATCGGGCCGGCGGGTGAAATGAAGATGCCCCTTGCCAATATTTCCGTGCGCGATCCCGAGGGCAATATGCGCAGCCACGGCCGCGGCGGCCTCGGGGCCCTGATGGGCTCGAAAAAAATCAAATATATTTCCATTGACGATGCGGGCGCTCCGGGCGTTGCCATCGCCGAGCCAGAAAAGTTCAAGGAAGCCTCCCGTGTTTTTGCGAAATGTTTGCTTGATCACCCTGTCACGGGCCAGGGCTTGAAAACCTACGGCACCAATATCCTGGTCAACATCCTGCATGAGGCCGGCGGCCTTCCCACAGAGAATTTTCGCACCGGCAGGTTCGACGGCCATGACAAAATCAGCGGCGAGACCATGCACGACACCATCGTAGAGCGCAGCGGCAAGCCCAGCCACGGCTGCCACGCGGGCTGCATCATCCAGTGCTCACAGGTCTATAATGATAAAAAGGGCGCATACCTGACATCGGGCTTTGAGTATGAAACCATCTGGGGTTTCGGTGCCGACTGCTGCATCGAGGATCTTGACCTTATCGCCCAGGCCGATCACCTGATGGACGATATCGGTATCGACTCGATTGAAACCGCCGTCACCGTCAGCATTGCCATGGAGGCCGGCATCATCGCCTTCGGCGACGGGCCGGGAACGCTGCGGCTTATAAAAGAGATCGGCTCAGGATCGCATCTGGGCAGGCTGCTGGGTGCAGGGACTGCGGCTGTGGGCAAAGCCTATGGCCTGTCAAGGGTTCCGGTAGTCAAAGGGCAGGCGATACCGGCCTATGATCCACGCTCGGTCAAGGGTATGGGCATCACCTATGCCACGTCGACCATGGGGGCCGATCATACCGCGGGCTACAGCACCGCCACCAATATCCTCAAGGTGGGCGGCTTTGTCGACCCGCTGAAAAAAGAGGGCCAGGTGGAGCTTTCGCGCAATCTGCAGATCGCCACCGCGCTTATCGACAGCACGGGCCTATGCCTGTTTGTGGCCTTTGCCGTGCTTGACAAACCCGAAGCATTTACCGCGATAGTCGACATGGTCAATGCAAAATACGGCACATCCATCACCGGCGATGATGGGATTGCCCTGGGCAAATCCGTGTTAAAGCTGGAGCGAGGGTTCAACATGGAGGCGGGCTTCAACAGTACGCATGACCGCCTTCCTGAATTTTTTGAAGAGCTGTGCCCGCCGCACAATACCGTGTGGGATTTCACCGATAAGGAAATCGATTCCTTCTGGGATTTTTAATGCCATTTTTGAAACGCAGAACTTTCGGGGGCAGTACACGCCCCCGTTTTTTATTGGGCATGCTATGAATATTACCGTTAAACTGTTTGCATCATTTCGCACGGGGCGGTTCGGGGAGAAAAATTTTGACTGCCCCGAGGCCTGCCGGATCAGCTATGTGCTGCAGGAACTGGGCATTTCCGAGTCCGAGGTTGGCGTTCTTCTGGTAAACGGCCGTCATGGGGATGTAGACTACAGCCTTGCCCCGGACGACACGCTTTCGATTTTTCCCCTTATCGGCGGGGGCTGAACCGCGTCAATGCTGTATCACAGCAGCAGCAGACAACAATGGCAAATGATCTATATTTTAATAATCAGGCCGCTCTGTTGCTTAAATAAATCAAGTGCATACCATCTGCAAAAAAACTTCTCCCTTCAAGAAACTTTTTGCACTGCAAGTTGTTTATAAAAAGGGTAAGAAGTAAAATATTTCTAATTAAAATCTATTGCAACATACCAAAGGCTTTGGTATTCTATACAGAATATTTGTAGCAACACAAACCAAACACTAAAGGAGGAGTTATGAAAAAAAGAGCATTAGTATTGATGGCGGCATGCGCTGTACTGTTTGCCGCGGGGCAGGTTTTTGCTGCGCCACTGCCCAATGACTGGGTGGGGACCTGGGTTTTAACGTACAGCGGGAATGTTACCGACAATGTGACCTTTACTGATGTATGCGTAAAGCCTGATTGCCCGCAAGGCAATTACTGGGAATACATTGCCCATGGAAAAAAATCCGATAATACAACCGTACAGATCCGCAAAATTCAGTTTGGTCCGACCCAGAACTTCTATTATGAACTTGACGATGCAGCAATTGTTGTGTGCGGCCAGAATTGCCCATCAGCAACGATTCCCGATTCAGACTATGTCTCCATCTGCAACTCGTTTACCGTATCCGCAGTAACAGCTCCTATAACCCTTGTGTCCGGCAAAAAGAACGGTTCGCCGGATAACTGCTCCGATGACAACTGCACCCTGCAGAAAATCATCCCCGCCAAAGTCAGCAAGCTGCTGGCGTTTGTTCAGCCCATTATGCCATTTATCATCATCGGCAGCGGCGACCCCGCTTTTGTCAGAGGCGACAAGGCTGCATTTGACAGCGACGCTATCAAGCCCCTGATTCAGCTCAGAATCGGCAAAAAAATCATCATTGCCATTGCTTTTGTAAATCCGTTTGCTTTAGCAGCCGGCGATGTTGAGGTTTCCGTGAACAAATGCCTTGGAACGATAACGGTAAAGTAATTCCGGCAATATAAGTTTAGTTACGCTAAACAAGCAGTATACTGGAAAAGGCCGGGGACTCCCTAAACCCGGCCTCTTCTTTTTTGCAGGCAGCAGCTATCGAATGTGCTGTAAAAAAATTGTTTTTTCATTATTAAAAATGTAAAAATTTAACATTGCAACCAACCGGAGGCTTTGTTATAGTAGCGGCAATCTTGATTTGATATTGACGGGATAAAACCAAAACTAAAAAGGAGGTAGTATGAAAAAAAGCATGTTGTTTCTAGTAGCAGTTAGCGCCCTGCTGATATCAGCACAATCCACATTTGTTCAAGCCAACACGACCTGTACCCCCTATAGTTCCTATTGCGAGAACTGGGAAGGCAAGTGGTCTATCGTCACGAGCCATGGCACTGATAATGTAACATTTTCTAAACCCTGTTTTGATAATGAGTCCTGCATGTCGCACTCCGCCTCTCTATCCATCTTCTGCTGCCAGGCAGTAGGAATACGGGAAGGGGATAATAAAACGATCCTGATGTCTGAGGTGGTAATGGATCCGACCATTGTCGGCTATTATGAACTTGATAATAGTACGGCGGTGGTTGACCAGAACTCGCCTGAGGATGGTATTCACATAAGCGACATTAATCTGACATGCGATACTTTTATTGGTTATATTGGCTATGATGGGGTAGATAACTACGGGCTGCAATCAGGCAAAAAATTCGGTTCGCCGGATAACTGCACCCCCGACAACGAGACCTGCGAGCTGAAGAAAATTATCCCCGGCAAGGTCAGCAAACTGTTAGCCTTTGTTCAGCCCATTATGCCTTTTATCATTATCGGCAGCGGCGACCCCGCTTTTGTCAAAGGCGACAAAGCTGCATTCGACAGCGATGCTATCAAGCCCCTGATTCAGCTGAGAATCGGCACAAAAATCATCATTGCCATTGCTTTTGTAAATCCGTTTACTTTAGCAGCCGGCGATGTTGAGGTTTCCGTGAACACATGCACTGCAACGATAGTGGTAAAGTAATTCCGGCAACATAGGTTTTCTGAAACTTGTAAGTAAGCGTTCTACCGGAAAAGGCCCAATGCCCGGCATTGGGCCTTTTCTTCTTTCATGAACAGTACTGCCTGTGCTATAAGTCGAAAAAAGAAAGGCGATACCATATGGCCATAGCCGGAAGTCCTAAAATGCTTGCATGGGATATTGCAAAGGGGGTAACCACCATCTCGGTGGCAAATATCAAACAGTATACCCCTGCCGATCTCAAATCGATAGTTGTCAATATCGGCATTGTCCAGCGGGAAATCCGGGGCGAGCAGGTCCCCCTTGATGACATTATGGCCGTAAAGGCGAAAAACCAGCGTTTACAGCGCCTCAATCAGGCTATTTCCACCATCTCAAGCTACGCAAAGCTGCGCCGTATACCCCTATAAAACCGGAGGCTATCTTCCACGGCTGTTTTTCTTGACAATCTTTTGAAAATCCATGTAAACTGCATAAATTAAAAGCAACATTGCAGAAGCTATATACCTGTCGGGCATAAAAGGAGATAGAATTATGGGCGTAATAACGGAAAAAATTGAAGCATTGCTGCAGAAAAAAGAAAAAGTACGACAGATGGGTGGTGCCAAAGGCATTGACAGCCAGAAGTCAAAAGGCAAAATGACGGCGCGGGAGCGCCTCAGCTATCTGTTTGATCCGGAAACGTTTCAGGAAGTAGATATGTTTGTGCAGCACCGCTGCGGATATTTCGACATGCCCACAACCGACATACCGGCCGATGCTGTCATCACGGGCTTCGGCAAAGTGAACGGCCGCACCGTGTATGCTTACGCGCAGGACTTCACGGCCCGCGGTGGAACGCTCGGGGAAATGCATGCAAAAAAAATTACCAAGGTGATGGACCTTGCCATGAAAGCAGGGGCGCCCTGCGTGGGCCTTAACGATTCAGGCGGCGCCCGCATTCAGGAAGGCATCGATGCGCTGTTCGGCTTCGGTGAAATATTTTTCCGCAACTCGGCCGCTTCCGGCGTCATTCCTCAAATAACCTGCATTATGGGCCCTACAGCCGGCGGCGCGGTGTACTCACCTGCCATGACAGACTTTATCTTCATGGTGAAAAATTCGAGCTATATGTATATCACCGGCCCCGAAGTCATCAAATCAGTTACCGGTGAAGAAACCGACCATGAAGGCCTTGGCGGCGCCATTGTGCATAACACAAAAAGCGGCGTGGCACAGTTTGCCGCTGAGAACGATGCTCATGCCCTTGATATGATCAAGGAACTGCTCTCCTACATCCCATCAAACAATATGGAAGATGCGCCCCATGCCGACACCGGCGACAGCCCCGACCGGGAATGCACAGAACTCAACACGCTTATTCCCGACAACCCAAGCCAGCCCTATGATATAAAGGATGTCATTTCCTCCATAGTTGACAATGGTGTTTTCTTCGAGCCCCATGAACTTTTTGCGCAAAATATCGTGGTGTGCTTCGCCCGTCTTAACGGCGACGTTATCGGCATCATCGCCAACCAGCCCATGGTCATGGGCGGCGCTCTTGATGTCCACGCATCGGATAAGGCCACGCGCTTTATCCGCTTTTGCGACGCCTTCAATATTCCGCTGCTCACCCTAGTGGATGTGCCCGGCTATCTGCCCGGCACCGATCAGGAGTGGAGCGGCATCATCCGGCACGGCGCCAAGCTTCTGTGGTGCTACTCTGAGGCCACCGTTCCCAAGATGACGCTCATCACCCGCAAGGCCTATGGCGGCGCTTATATCGCCATGTGCTCCAAGCATCTGGGCGCCGACTTTGTCTATGCCTGGCCGTCGGCCGAGATCGCGGTCATGGGAGCGGAGGGCGCTGCAAATATCATTCACCGCTCGGAGATCAAGGCTGCCGAAGATCCCAAGGCAAAGCGCAAGGAAAAAATCGACGAGTACCGCACCCTTTTCAACAATCCCTATATCGCTGCGGCGCGGGGCTATGTCGATTCGGTACTGGTGCCTGCGGAAACCCGCAAGGTGCTGATTAATGCACTGGATGCCATGCGCAATAAGCGCGAATACCGTCCGGCCAAAAAACACGGCAATATTCCCGTGTAAGTTAATTTTAATTTACCAAAAAAGCCCTGCAGCATATCTGCAGGGCTTTTTTGGTAAAAGCTAACAGGGCAGCATCCAGAATTTGAAATGTTTTCTCACATAATATAACCCCGCCAAGCCCCAGCCCAGTGTCGACACCAGCGAAGAGATGGCTGCGCCATGCATACCCAGAAGTGGTATCAGCCAGATATTTAAGCCCAGGTTTGCAAGTGTGGCCCCGGTGAGGATGCGGCTCACAACGCGTTCATGGCCGGCCATATTGAGCAGATTCAATACCGATCCGCAGATGGCGCTGCACAATTGCGTCACGCAGAGTATTATCAGCGACAGCTTGCCTGCAGAAAAATCCGGGCCGAAAAAATTAATAAAAAAAAGGGGGAACAGCGCTATCGCCAGGAATATGGGCGCAGCACACAAGGTGTTGACCCAGGCAATTTGAAGCCCCAACCGCTTTAAAGCCTCTGTATCGTGCTGAACATAAAAGCGTGCAAACTGCTTTTCGGCTATTGCATTAACCGCAAACAGTGAGATCGTGATGAGCAATGAAATTTTCTTAACGACATTGTAAATGCCTACATCCGACTCCGGACAGTAGTAGCCTAAAAAGAGCGTATCTGTCCAGCTCAGCATTGTAAACATTGAGCTTGTCAGCAGCATGGGCATTGATACCGTCAACATTTTTCGATAAGAAATGTGGAAAAAAGCACGGGATCGATATCCTTTAATGCGCCGTGCGACCAGATACAGGGATATAAAAAAACCAAGGCAAACGGCTCCCGCCCAGGCATATTCAGGCAGATAGTTATTGTGGATATAGGACTGGCCTGCAAGGATTAGTATGATCGCTACCAGGAAATAATTAGAGTTTTGGAACAATGCAAAATCGCGAATATACCCGAAGCCGCGCAGGGCATGAGCGGTGAGATTGGAAAAAAGAAAGGGCACAAGCAGGCAGGCCATTATCCGCAGGGGAACAAGAAGCTGATCGTTTTTAAACAGTTCCGCCAGTAAAGGGGCAACCAGATAGGTGAGCACCGCAAGGGCCAACCCGACGGCAATAACAAGCCGCATGCATGCATAATATATGGAGGCACCTTTTGCAGGCAGTGCGTCTTTTATTGCTGCGGTTATAAATACAACCAGCGCATTATCCATACCAAGCTTGGCCAGCATAACCAGCACAAACAGCAGCGTATAGGCAATATTGAATATGCCGACAGCTTCCGGTCCGAATTTTCGGGACACAATAAGGAAAAAAAGATATGTTGACACGACGCCCAGCAGCTGAATTTTAAGCACATAACTGCTGCCGACAGCCATTTCCCTCAAGTTTGCATCTGAAAGGAGGCCCGTAATTTTTTTTGTAATAAAATTTTTCACGTGTATGAAAGCCGCAATCATCCTGAAGTATTATTTAAAAAGGGAGCGCACTTTCTATTGCTGAACATGAGCGCTATCGATACAAACAGAATCGTATAAAAAAAACTGTAAAAAAAAGCATCGGAAACAAATGATATCAAGAATCCAAGAATGATGGCATGGGCTGGCTGAAATGGAGGCAAGCGGTAGAATGTGAAAATATTGCCGAACAGCACCAAAAAGATAAGGGCTGCCGACAGTGCGCCGGCAAGGCCGAATTCAGCCAGCAGGTTGAGCATGCCATTGTGGGCGTTTAGAAATTGTTTATCAATTTTATACATCTCGGCTTCAGGCAGATTATTGGGGGCATAGGCTTTCAGCGCTTCATTATACCTGCCCGGCCCAATGCCCAGGGCTGGATGGTCGCTCAACATCATGAGGGCGCTTTTCCACAGCAGCAAACGGGTTTTAACAAAATGGTATTCGCTTGTAGCGGAGGTGCTTTGTGTCTCAATAGTAGTGCCAAGCTCAAAGAATCGTGCTGTTGAAGCGGGATTGACAGTTATGCATGCCGCTATGACAAGAAGTGCCATGAGTAATGTTTTCATAGTTTTGCGGTTAAACAGCAGGAAGAACAGGGGCACTGTCAGCACTAAAATTGAATTGCGGGAGCTTGCAAAGGCTATGCTCACGCCAAGTATGCTGATCGACAAAAAAAACAAGCTGCGGCCAATGTGTCCGTACACTTTCAGGCAGACAAGAATGAGTACGCCTATGGACATCAAACATCCCAGTATATTGGGATGGAGCACAGTCGCAGACGGCCTGAAACGCCCCTGAATCATTTCATACTGGCCATGTCTGAAAAAATCTGCGAGCCCTGTTGCCACATAGGCATTGTTTGCTTCAATAATGGAAATGACTCCCAGAATTACTGTTATACAGGCAACGGTTTTTAAAAAAAACAGACTTAATCTGGGGTTAATCCAGCATAAAAAAACAAGCACAAACGATGCCCCGATAATATATACGTACCGCACGAGTCCCTTGACTGCATATGCTTTTGAAAAGGGCGAATATATTGCTGAAAAAAAGCCGGAGACAAGAAAGATTCCGGCTAGCAGTAAAAACAAACGGTTTGTTTTGACATAATCAAAAAAATCAGAGGGGAAGAAAAAAGGCACGATCATCCCCAGAGTCATAGCCGCAACAGCTGTTGACAGATTCTGAGTAAAAGGGAAAACGGGCAATCTGAACATCTCTACTTCCAGGGCTAAAGCAGACAAAATAAATACGATGTACAGCCCACCTGAAATATAACTGCCGGGCTGTGTTGCCATGCATTTTTTATTTAACATGAGCCGTCTTTCCTGAGCGCTTTTTCCCATTTCACCGACTGCTTCCCGGCTGCATAGCGATAACAGCCGACAATGCTTGCCACATTCATCATAACCACATAATAAGCAATAAAAAAGAACCGCGATGACACTCTGCGGTTTTCAAAAATTTTACCAATAAGGGCAAGGCCATAAAAAAGGATCTGGAGCCCCAGCAGACCATCATAGACATACTGAGGCAAAAAAGTGCTTTGGCGCAGCAGTGAGAAGTTGATCGGCAGCAATGCCGGCAGCAGAAACGGTATGATAAAAGAACGTAAAAATTTGTGTGAAATGTACTGCACGGCCAGCAGTCCATGTCGAACAGGGTTCAGCAGTTGGGGGATTCGTACCAGAGATTGAAAATTACCCGCCGCAATCCTTGTTTTCCGCTTGAATTCTTCGGCAATAGTGGCTGATGCGGATTCGGACGTATATGCCTGCGGGCAGTAATCGATTGTATAGCCGCGCATGGCAATACGCATGGAAATAACAAAATCCTCAATCAGCGTATCTTCTTCTACATCATTAAAAAGGCTGCGCCGAATGGCAAACAATTCACCTGCCGCACCTACGCAGGAACCAATCCGTGACTCCTGTTTTTTTATCCATGATTCGTAACGCCAGTACAGGCCTTCACCTGAAGCTGCCGCTTCATCCTGGCCTTGGGCATGAATTCTTTTTTCTCCGGCTACGCAGCCCACATGCGGGTTTTGAAAATGGCCTAGTATGCTCCTGACTGACTGAGGCGCAAGCATTGAATTAGCATCTGAAAAAATAACGATCTCGGCATCAATATATGCCATGCCCCTGTTGACGGCTGCAATTTTACCCATGCGCTCGGGTTGATGAAGATGCAGAATCCGGGGATGGCCTTGCAGCAGGCTGACCGAATTGTCATCGGAGCCGTCGGTGACCCAGCATATGCTGAGCTTTTCCGGCGGATAATCCAGCTGCAGACAGTTGCGGATTTTTTTTTCAATCCATGGCCCTTCATTATATGATGCCACCAAAAGACATACATGCGGTTCGCAGCAGTTGCTGGTAGCCCCTTCTTCTGAACTCTCAGGGACGGCGGCCAGCCTGCCATATAAAAACAGAGCGATCCCATAGCCTATATAGGAATACAGAATCACAATAATCATTGACCACAATACTATTTCAAGCATGGTTTGACTCAAGCACCTTATGGATGCAGTTCCACAGCAGCACGGATGTTTTCTGCCAGCTAAAGTGTTGCGCCCGCGCTCTGCCCGCCTCTATCAATATGGCGCGCAGGTTTGCATTAAACGCCAGCGCTGCCATTGCCGTGACAATCTCACTAAGAGATTCGGGGTTTACAAGCAGAGCCGCAGTATCGCACACTTCCGGCATTGACGTCCGATTAGAGGCAATTACCGGCACATGGCAGTTCATTGCTTCGATGATGGGAAGGCCAAACCCTTCAAAAACAGGAACAAAAGTCAAAGCAAGTGCGGCTCCATACAGCCCGGCCAGATGTTCCTCGCTGACCGGCCCGGTGAAGACAACATCGGCCTGGTGTTTCATCTGGGCATAGGCATGCTGGATATCGCCTGTTTTGAACATGGCAGGCCCGGCCAGGACCAGGGCAATGTCTGAATCATAGGCGTTTTTAAATGCATCAAAGGCATGCAACAGCCCGGTGATATTTTTTCGCGGATGCAGTGACCCGACATAGAGAAAATAGGGCCTACCGGCGGTGAATATCCGGCGTACGGCATGCTGCGGCCCATCCTCCAATGGCTTAAAAATGCTGCCCGCGCCACAGCCGATGACATCAATTTTCTCCGACGGCAGGCCGTACGCCTCCATAATGTTGTGCTTGGAGAAGTTTGAAACGGTTGCAATGCGGGAAGCTTTCAGCGCGTATTTAGGAAAAAAATAATTGTAATACAGGCTGAACACACGGGGCAGATTTTTTGGATAATGATAAAAATTAATATCGTGCATCACGGCAACTGAAGGCAGGTGACCTGCCAGCGGCAAAAAGCCGTCGGGTGACACAAAAATATCAGCGCGGTGTTTTTTTAGCAGCCGGGGCACGGCATATTCAAACCAGAGATACCACAAAATGGGATGCCGGGCGGGAAGCGCCGTAACCACCGGTGTAATGTTATCTGCAAAAATGAACTCCCGGGGAAAGGGCCTGTCGAAAATAAAAATAAATTCATGCTCCGGATGCCGGCGGGTCATATCACTGAATACCTCACGGGTAACCCTGCCTATACCGTCAATTTTATTATTGATTAGAGAGCGCGTATTTACGGCTATTCGCATGGTGGGCTCATTTGTGCAAAAGCTTTTATCTAAAGGCCGCAAAACGGGGCGATCCGCATGTGAGGCTCACCCGCCTGCAAGGCTGGGGCAAACAGCACATTCCGATCACAAACCCTTCGTATTTATTAATGCTTTGTCATAGACAGTTTCAATTTTTGTTCTCAGCTGTGACCATCTGAGCTTTTCAGCTCTTTTTAAACCGCCTATTCTTAATATTTTGTACACAGTGTCATCTGTTGCGACCTTGTGCACCAGAGCAGCAAAATATTCAGGGCTGTCGGCAATTAAGATATCGGAACCGGGGTTATACTCCAGGCCGTCTGCGCCCGCAAAAGTGGAAACCACCGGCAACCCTGCTGCCCAGGCTTCTATGATTTTAATCCGTGTGCCCCCGCCCACATGCAGCGGCACAGCCAGCACGCTGGCTTCCTGAAAAAAGGGAAGAATGTCCGGAACATCCCGGCTGACCGAGCAGCCGCTGCGGTCGAGCCTGCGGGCAAGATGCCCGCCAATGTCGCTGCCCACAATGCGCACGCAGTGGCCGGGCAAACTCTTTTTCAGATAAGGCACTACCTGCTCGGCAAACCACCGGATGCCCTGAGCATTGGGGCGCCAGCCAAAGCAGCCGGTTGCAATAATTTCCTTTTTAGGCAGCGCTGCAGATGATGGCCGAAATCTGTCGCACGCACAGTTCGGGATGACGTGAATCGGCGGGGCGCTGCTGCCACAGAGCTGCAGGAATTTCTTTTTATCATTATCGGAAACTGCAAAACAGAATCGGGCAGCCTGCAGCGCAGCGGCCTCTTCGCATTGCGTAAGCCTTTTTTCCATCGCCGCCAGCAGCCGCAAAAAAATACTGCTGTTTTTAAAGATGCCTTCAGATAATTCCGATTCTACATTATGAGCGCTATAGACTATCGGCTGTTTCAGCCCGAGAGGCACAAGCATGCTCATCATGGGCAGTTCTTCAACCTGAATGGCATCGTAGTGGTTTTGCGTCAGCACCTGCTCCAGTGTCCTGCGGTAGTAGCGGTCGTAAAAACGAGAGGAGCGCAGCGAACGGCCCTTGAGCACACCTGTTATGCAGCAGGTGAAATCGAAAATGGACCTTGTCAGTGGTATAGGAAATAAATTTCGATACGGCAGCACATCCCGCCCGGTTGCTTCGAAAGGCTCATGATCCGGCGAAAAACCGATGGCATCAACGTCGGCAAAAGAGGCCAGTATTTTCCCAAGCTCGCAGGACCTGATTTTACCCCCAGAATTCAATCCGGGTGACAGCCATTTCAGCAGGTGGAGAATTTTCATGCCAGTCGGCCTCAATATGCACCGCGGCCTGACAAAACGGCCTCCACTGTTTTCAGCAAAATCCGTATGTCCAGCGCAGCGCTCTGATTCTGGACATACAGCAGCTCCAGCCTGCGCCTGTCTTCAGGGCTCAGATCATTGCGGCCGCTGACTTGCCACAGGCCTGTTAGACCCGGCCGCACAGATAAAATCTTTGCGGCATCATGGCCAAAACGATGCTGCAATTCTTCAAATGGCATTGGTCGCGGCCCAACCACCGCCATGTCTCCAATTAAAATATTCCAGAGTTGCGGAAGCTCATCAATGCTGTATTTCCTTAACAGGCCGCACAAGCGCCCGCAGCATGTTTGGGGCGTGTCGTTTTTGTTGATTCTGTTGGCCATATCCTGTGAGCTGGAAACGCTGCATACTTCCCTGTGCAGCGTTTTGAATTTATACAGGGTAAACGGTTTGCCGTGAAGACCGCTGCGCTTTTCGCGGTAAAAAACGGGGTTTCCGTAACGCGCAAAAAGGATCAGGCCAACCAGCAGGATAACGGGGGAAAACAAGCAGCATGCAGAAAGGGCCACAATTAAATCCATGCTGCGATTTTTCTGTTTGAACACTTACCTGCCCCCTCTTGCGTATATGCATTGACAAATTGCCGGTTTAAATAATCGCCTGCGAAGCTGCATTTCAGAAAAATCATTGTCCTTTTTTTTGTGAAGTTTTTCAAGAGAAAACACGCAAAACATTCAGCGCTTTGCCTATCATATGCTGCTTGCATTCCATGCCTGTCTGCTTTAAGCTTTACGCAAAAGCTCGCCAGTGCGGATGGTTACAAAAAAAAGAAAAATGCTTTGGCTCGTTTTCTCAAGGGAGAAAAGCTGGTGCACACACAAAAAAACAAGGCGTACCCGTTGAGCATTATGGAATGCTTGTATATGGCCATGATCATTTTTGTGATAGCTGCGCTGCCATTGATACTGTATCTGAAAATAGAGCCCATTAATAATGATTTTGTAAAATATTTTTTCCATGCCGGGGTGGCCCTTGATTTTTTCTCTTACTATAAAATGATTTGCCTTGTTGCTGCCGCCGTAATGGGCCTTGTTTTTTTTCTGGCTTACACATTCCAAAGCAAACAAAAAATATTGAAGACGTATGTCTACATACCGATGTGTGCATACTGCATACTGGCGATTCTTTCCACCTTGTTTTCAAACTATAATGACATATCATTAGTCGGGTTTCTGGGCCGGCATGAAGGGCTGCCTGTGCTGCTCTCCTATATGGCCGTATGCTTTTTGGCAATAAACATGGCAGGAGGTGAGCAGCAAATAAAGACTGTTTTTTATGCATTGATTATTTCCTCGGCGCTCATTGGAACTATAGGCCTCCTGCAATTATGTAATGTAGACATACTGCAATCAGTTTTCCTGGAAAACTCTGCCGCCGCAGCGCTGTACAAAATAAAAAACATTTATCCGCCGGGGACACTCTACGCAACGCTCGGCCATGGCAATTATGTCGGCAGCTATATGGCTATGCTTTTCCCCATTTCGCTGGTTTTGCTGATAGGCCTGCACAACAATTACGCCAGGCCAGGGGCACTGGCATTGAGCTGCTTACTGTTTGTAACCCTCCTGGGCTGCCGCTCGCGCGCGGGCATCACGGGAAGCATTGTTGGGCTTGCTGTAATTTCCGTGACTTATCGTCATGCTATTATAAGAAAATGGAAAAGCGTGCTGGCCGGGGCGCTGCTTATGCTGGTAATTTTTTTCATTTTAAACAGTGCTCTTCCCGGAAAAATTACCGCACAATTAAAGTATTTAGTGAAGGAGATACAGAGTGCGGCTTCGACAAAAGCACTGAATACGGATTTAAAAGATGTCCAGATACATGGCGCTACTGCAGTAGTTTCATTTTCCACCCAGAAACTGCTTATTTCTTGTGCCGATAATCAGCTTTTTTTTAAAGACACCGAGGGGGCATATCTGGTGTTAGTGAATGAGGGCGCTGCAAAAACCTTTATTGATACGAGGTATAAAGATTTTACCGTTGGCTTTGAACAACTCAACAATACCCGGCTCATAAAGCTGGTTAAAAAAGAGCATGGCTGGCAGAAGCCGCTTAAGTTTTATTTGGCTATTACCGATAGCGGGTTCAAGCTTCTCAACCATCGAGAAGCAGTTGTAGATGTCAAGACCCCTGCGAAATGGGGATTTGGCGGCATGGAAGCCCTGGGCTCATCACGAGGCTATATCTGGTCACGAGCCCTGCCATTAGTAAAAAACGCTTTGCTTCTCGGGTATGGGCCGGATACCTTTGCCATGATTTTTCCACAGGATGACTATATCGGCAAACTGATCAGTTATAGCACTCTGAACATGTTTGTTGATAAACCGCATAACATGTTCGTGCAGGTGGCACTGAACTCGGGGGTGCTGTCGCTGCTCTGCATACTGCTAATATTTAGCATGTATATACTATCAAGCATGGGCATCTATTTTAGATATACAGGCAGCACAAGCTGCTTTTCTTTCGGCCTGGCCATATTTGCCGCGGTTACCGGCTATCTTGTTACCGGTTTTTTTAATGACAGCGTTGTTTCTGTAGCGCCCGTGTTCTGGATTTTGCTGGGTATAGGGATACGCATCAATCATATTTTACAATACGGAGAAAGCAGGACAATACCAGAAGATATCTAACCCGGGGGGGGGGGGGGGGACAATTAAATCTACAGCGGCAGGCAAAATTTGCCCCCGCCGACCCCCCTGTGCATCAGGGGAAAAAAGTCTAATAATTTTATCTTGAAAAAACTTGCAATTTATTATAAACAAGTAATAATCAAAGAAATTAAAGTTCCACCAAACCGTAAAAAAGGAGGAGGACTCATGTCTAAAAAACGAATTAACAAGGAAAATCAGGGCAAAGCCAGTGCCAGCAGCCGTGATGTAAAGCTTTTTGCATACTGCGCCATGGCAGGCGGTGCGCTTGTTGCAGCCCAGCCAGCCAATGCTGCTGTTGTGTACAGCGGGGTAAAGGATTACAAACTTACCGACAATAAAACAATTGAACTTGACCTTGACGGCGGCGGTGTCGTTGATTTTGAGTTTAAAAATTTTATTGGTGCTTCGTACACACAGCATGGATTAACATGCAATAGCCAGGGTTGTTTTTCCAGCTGGTATCAAAGAAATGATGCAAATTTCATTCTTTTAGGCGAACATCCCGAAAACGCCATTGGCGGGATGTACAGCTTTTCCTATAAAAATACTGACGCTCCGTCGCCAGGGCCAAAGCTCGACACCATCCCTTTCCGCTTCCAAGGACATGTTAATCTTGCTGCCGGAACACCCATACCCAACAATGAGAACCCTTTGTGGTTTTGGTTGGATGGCTTAAAAAATAATAGACCCTCTGCTGGAAAATTAGGGTTTCTTGGAAAAAGTTTCGACAATTTTGCTTTCCCGCTCAGCTATGGGGAGTTTCGTTCGGGCCCGGTTAGCTCCAACTCAGGGGCGCCCCGACGCGGACCCAAAGCTAATGTCCCGGGCTGGGCTACGGCCAGCGTCTACGGAACTTTCGCCAACCAGCCTGCTGGTTTACTGGGTGTAAAATTTGACATGAACGGCACGACGCATTACGGCTGGGTGCGGTATCAGGGCACTGATGAAGACAACGCCACAACGCCTACTGTTTTAACAGGAACCATTATCGACTGGGCCTATCAGGACAAGCCTGATACACCCATTTACGCCGGTCAGCTTCCCGATTGCATCGATAAAGACGGCGACGGCTATGGCCTGTACTGCAGCAAGGGTCCGGACTGCGACGATACCAACGCCAAAGCCCATGACAACTGCACCTGCATCGATAATGACGGCGACGGCTACGGCGTTGGCCCCGGCTGCAAAGGCCCGGACTGCGACGATACCGACAATAAAACGTATGAAAACTGCCCGACCTGCACAGTGAACTTTTTCCCCAGCAAACTGAGCAAATTCATGAGCATGATGTGCCCGCTTAACGGCATTCTCATCAATGGCGATACAGACGCCGAATTCACAAGGACGACCCAAATTGACTGGGGCACCAAGAACATCTCTACGGTACTGCAGGTACGCTTGACCAAAAGAATCATTATTGCGCTGGTAGTCATCAATAATAAGACGCTGGAGGCTGGCGACAGCTATGATGTGCGAGTGGGCACCTGCGCCGGAGATCTTGAAGTAAAGCCTTTCTAAGCAGCTTCTTTATTTCTAATAGCTTAAAGCCTCCCGCAGGTGCAAAACCTGCGGGAGGCTTTTTTTGAAGGATGCCACGCCGCAGCGATACCGCCCTTTATTTCTTTCCAGAGCCCTTTTAAGTACTGTAGCCAGTCTGTCATTTGAATGTGCAAAATCTCTGCAATTGTTCGTCGAGACCGTTCACGAATTATCTCTACAGCAATAACGAACCTCTAAGCTGCTACCAAAGTTTTTGATGCGCCAAGCCGCCATCTTGCATCCGTTTCTTTAATGGGTATTTAGTGCTTTTCTTATATGCGGCAATGTATTAATATTTGCGGCATCACCCAATTGGGCCTAAACAACAGGGGCGCTCCGCCTCGGGCCGGAGAAGACAATAATCACGGGATGGATGCTGCACAATGACTAACCGCACTGACAAAAAAATACTGCTTATCGGCTGGGACGCGGCAGACTGGAAGATAATCAATCCGCTGATGGATGCCGGGAAAATGCCCAATCTGGAGCAGCTGGTAGAGCGGGGCGTCATGGGCAATCTCAGCACGCTCTACCCAGAGCTGTCCCCCATGCTCTGGACATCGATTGCCACGGGCAAACGGCCTTTTAATCACGGCATTCACGGTTTTACCGAGCCCGACCCCGATGGGCAGGGCGTGCGTCCTGTGACCAATTTGTCGCGCACGACCAAGGCCCTGTGGAATATCCTGTCGCAGAACAGCATGCCCTGCAATGTCATCGGCTGGTGGCCGTCGCATCCCGCAGAGCCTATCAACGGCGTTATGGTTTCAAACCACTACCAGCGTATAGCGGGCAAAATCGATGAGCCCTGGCCCGTGATGCGCGGCGCTGTGCACCCGGTGCGCATAACCGATAACCTTGCGCGCCTGCGCGTGCATCCGCAGCAGCTTGACGGCGGGCATATCCAGCCTTTTGTTCCGGACATCAGCGGGATTGATCAGGAGAAGGATCACCGGCTGGAGACGCTTGCAAAAATCATTTGCGAAACCCTCTCCATACGCAATGCAGCCCTTGCCATTATGCATCATGAGCCCTGGCGGTTTACGGGGGTCTATTTCGACGGCATCGATCACTTCGGCCATGCCTTCATGCGCTATAATCCGCCCAGGCAGCCCTGGGTTGATGAAAAGGATTTTGAGATTTATTCTCATGTGGTTGAAAGCGGCTATATCCTGCACGATATCATACTGGGGGCTCTGCTGGAAGAGGCGGGCAAGGATACGACCATTATCATCGTTTCCGATCACGGTTTTCATTCAGACCATTTGCGGCCGCGTCATATCCCGCATGAGCCGGCTGGCCCTGCTGCTCAGCACCGGCCCTACGGCATTTTCGTCATGGCCGGGCCGGGGATAAAAAAAGACGAGCTTATTCATGGGGCGTCGCTGCTTGATATCTGCCCTACGGTGCTCACGCTGCTGGGGTTGCCGGTCGGAGAAGACATGGATGGCAAGCCCCTTGTGCAGGCATTTGAAAACCCGCCCACAGTGTCGGCCATACCCAGCTGGGACGCGGTCACGGGCACTGATGGCATGCATGATCCGACAAAGCGCATTGACCCGGTGGAAGCGCAGGAAGCCATACAGCAGCTCGTGGCGCTCGGGTATATTGAAAAGCCGCCTGAAAACAAACAGCAGGCCATCGACCAGTGCGTGCGCGAGCTCAACTACAATCTGGCGCGCGCCTATATGGACGCCTCCCGTCACGGCGAAGCTGCGGCGCTGCTCGAGGAACTGCTTGAAAAATGGCCCAATGAGTACCGCTTCGGCATACATCTGGTAAGCTGTCTGCAGGCCCTTGACAGAACGCCCGAAGCCCGGCGCGTGCTGGAGGATCTATTATCGCGCAAGCAGAAAAACGCCGGCGAGGCCCTGCCGAAGTTGAAAGAGCTGCGCGAGAAGCTCGGAGACAAAACATTTGAAGATATGACCGAACAGGAAAAAGAGGAGATACAGAAACTGCAGACAGCAGTCTCGCAGAACCCGTATGCCATGGAATACCTGATGGGCCGCCTTCTGTTTGGCGAGGGCAGGCTGAAAGAATCACTTGAACATCTGCTCAATGCAGCCAGAGCAGATACAGGCCAGCCTGGCCTGTATGCCCAAATCGGTGAGGTGTACCTGCGGCAGCGGCGGTATTTTGACGCTAATGAAAATTTCGGCAAGGCCCTTGAGCTTGACCCCGATCATGCTCCGTCGCATCTTGGGCGCTGCCGCAGCCTGCTCGGGTTAAAGAGCAATTTCGAGGCCGTGGACGAAGCCCTTGAATCCATCGGGCTCAACTATCACAGCCCGGTGAGTCACTTTTTGCTTGCCGCGGCGCTGCACCGGTTGGGCAGGTTTGAAGAAGCCATCAAGGCACTGCAGGTTGCCGTGCAGCAGAACCCGAATTTTCCGGC
Source organism: uncultured delta proteobacterium (assembly GCA_903911225.1). Taxonomy (GTDB): domain Bacteria; phylum Desulfobacterota; class WTBG01; order CAIYCZ01; family CAIRTM01; genus CAIWCT01. The sequence continues at coordinate 4,916 of CAIWCT010000009.1, read as the reverse complement.
AGCCTACCGGCGCATGGCCTTCATCTACCGCCGCGGTTTGAAAGACCCTGAGAAGGCTGCCGAGTGCCGCCACCTGGCCACCGAGGCTGTGCAGCGCATACGAAACAGAAAGCAGCCTGCGGCAGCAGACCTGCAGCCGCATCCGGGTGCAGGCGGCGCTGCACCGCAAAAACAGGGAGCAGAAGCAGAAATTTCAGCGCCGGTTGAAGCCCCTGTCGACCGCAGGGAAATTGTAACCATCGTGTCCGGCCTGCCGCGCTCAGGCACCTCCATGCTCATGCAAATGCTTGCCGCAGGCGGGCTTGCGCCTTTTTCCGATGGTGAAAGAACCGCTGATGAGGACAATCCCAAAGGCTATTATGAACATGAAAAGGTAAAGGCCCTTGCCCGGGACAATGCCTGGCTTGGTGAGGCTAAAGGCTCCTGCATTAAGATCGTTTCGCAGCTTCTGAAATTTCTGCCCGCCGGGCTTCCCTATCGCATCATATTCATAGACCGCAATCTTGACGAGGTGGTCCGCTCGCAGCGCGTCATGATAGAGCGGCAGAGCGGCACAGGGGCTAAGCTTACCGACGAGCGCCTCAAGGAGGCATTTCGCAAGCAGGTGGAAATTGCAAAAATCCATATGGCGCGCAGCCATATGCATGTGCTGTATCTAAACTATGATCTGTGCGTAGGCAGTCCTGCCGAAGCGGCCCGGCAGGTAAACGCCTTTCTCGGCGGCGGGCTTGATGAGGCTGCCATGGCCGCAGCAGTGGATGCGGGCCTTAAGCGTCAGAAGGCAAAGCCCGCGGCATAATCACCCGGAATAACCGGAGTAGTTTTTTTGACGGAAAATTTCATTTCGCCCTTATTCACTCACATGCACTGCTGTTGCTCTATACTTGTGAACAAGATGTTATAAGACCAGATACAACCATCGTTTCATTCCGGTCCGCCCCAGCGGATCGGAATGGGCAGGAATGAGGTTGTTTATAGAAGATTTCATTTCGCCTTTCTTAATTCACAGGCATGTCAGTTGCCCTCCACCTTATTCGTAAATATCACTAAAACACAGATAGTATCCATTTGCCTTTGACATTATAGCGATTATTTGTTTATGTATTTATTAATTTAGTAATATTAAAAATATACATGAGCTTTTAATATGCTTGCAAAAACTTTCAGTAGTGCATTATTTGGTATTGACGCCTACAGGGTAGAGGTTGAGGTCGACATTCAGCCGGGACTGCCATACTTTGCAACCGTCGGACTCCCTGACGGAGCAGTTAAGGAAAGCAAAGACCGGGTAAAATCAGCAATCAAAAACATGGGCTACAACTTCCCCGTCACCCGCATCACCGTAAACCTTGCCCCTGCGGACATCAAAAAAGAAGGCTCCTCATTTGACCTGCCTATTGCCATCGGCATTCTTGCCGCCGGAGACTCCTTAAACGACGGCGAAATGTCGAAAAAATATATTTTACTCGGCGAGCTTTCGCTAGATGGCAGGGTAAAGCCCATTCGAGGCGTGCTGCCGGTGGCAGTTGCCTGCCGGGAGCTGGGCATGTTGGGCATGATCGTGCCAAGCGAAAATGCCCGGGAAGCAGCGCTTGTCGATGGTGTTGAGGTTATCGGGGTTGAAACCCTTTCGCAGGTTGTTGAGTTTATGTCGGGAAACGTACAGATCGCCCCGACAAAAACCAACCTTGAGGAAATATTTCAGTCAAGCCTTGACTCAACGATTGATTTTTCCGATGTTAAAGGGCAGGAGCATGCAAAGAGGGCTATAGAGGTGGCTGCCGCCGGCGGGCATAATCTTATGATGGTCGGCCCGCCGGGCTCGGGCAAAACCATGCTTGCAAAACGCATCCCCACCATACTGCCGCGCCTCTCCTTTGAAGAGGCCATCGAGACCACCAAAATTCACAGCGTAGCAGGCACCATCGAACCAGGAGCGCCGCTGGTGGTTAACCGGCCATTCCGCTCGCCCCATCATACAATATCGGATGCCGGGCTCATCGGCGGAGGTGCAAGCCCACGACCCGGCGAAGTGAGCTTATCGCACAACGGCGTGCTGTTTCTCGATGAACTCACGGAGTTCAAAAAAAACGCCCTTGAGGTCATGCGTCAGCCTTTGGAAGACGGAAAGGTGACCATTTCAAGAGCGCTGACCTCCATCACCTTCCCGTCCCGCTTCATGCTGGTTGCAGCCATGAACCCCTGCCCGTGCGGCTATTATGGAGATTCAAAGCATGACTGCACCTGTTCTCCCCTGCAGGTGCAGCGCTATATGTCAAAGATTTCCGGGCCGCTTCTGGACCGCATCGACCTGCAGATTGAAGTGCCGTCGCTCAGCTATAAGGAGCTTGCCGACTCCTCCCCTTCAGAATCCTCTGCCGTTATACAGGAGCGCGTCAACCGCGCCCGCGCACTGCAGCAGCAGCGCTTTACCCGCACCAAAATATACTGCAATGCTCAGATGGCCTCGCGCCATTTACGCTCGTGGTGCCAGGTTGATGAAAAAAGCCACGCCTTACTAGAGCGCGCCATAGACAAATTAGGGCTTTCAGCACGAGCCTACAGCCGCATCCTGAAAGTCGCACGCACCATCGCCGACCTTGAGGCTTCAGAAAACATCCGCGCCGAACACATCTCCGAAGCCGTGCAGTATCGCAGCCTGGATCGGCAGTTCAGGTCATAACTTTACGGATGGCCTATGTGGATAGAGGGGAAAATTTCTTAATAAAGCAGAGCATGCTCAACAGGTAGGGTCCCCACGGCGGATTATGGGGGGATTATGCAAAAATCCACTACCACAAGGAGTCGGGATTTTTTTGATTTTTCAGAAATGGTTTGCCGCAGTGATAAGATACAGATAAAGGGATCATATCTGCATTGGCCCGGCGCAACGCCCTGGAGGATATTTAGGCTACCTGTGCTGAAACGTAACCTTCCGGACAACGATACCGCTTCCAGTCAGTTTTTCAGCCGGACCGGCTGTTACAGCCGCACCTGACACCTGATTTTTTGTGCCAGCCCCCAGCTGTTGCAGCTTTTCTCGAAGAAAGGCGACAGCCTGGGCGCTGTCAGCGCCGGCAGGTTTGGTAATCGCAGCAAGAAGCCGCTGCACCTCGGGCTGAGGTTCCCGTGATGCGACTATATACATGGTTTCGGTTCCCGGCATATCATCCAGTTCAAACATCATTTCCGGCCCGCCGGTCGGAATTTTATACGACACACCCGGCTCGATGCGGTTATCTCCGGCAAGCTGGTTTGGAAAGAGAATGTTCATAGCACCTCGCGAGTCCTCATTGATAATATAGGCATAGCAGGCCGTGCTCGCCTGAAAGCTCAGGTAAAACTGGTCGCCCGAATGCAGCTCGGCGCCGTCGGTTACAGATATTTTTTCAACCCCCTTGCCCGGTGTTTTTCGTAGGGCTACAAAGCTGTAGTCAAACTCAAGATCCTGCTTCAGAGGCAGCTGAAGTTTTTGCAGATGCTGCCGCGCGGCGACGACATGGCGGCCCTGCGGATAGGTGGTAATATATGCGTTCAAGGCCTCGGCAGTATACGCGTTGACCGCCTCCTGAAATGCCAGATCATCGACCGTGGGCTTCTGCTTCGCTCTGTCATCGCTGGCCACGGTTGCGGTCACCAGCACTGGTGGCGGAGCAGTCGTATCTTTATTCGTAAATAGAAAAACTCCCGCTATGCAAATCGCGCAAAGAGCGGCAACAATGCCTGCCGCCAGCCATTTCGGCTTTGCCTTTCCGGCTGCAACAGGCGCAGGGCGCTGCGGAACATCTTTACCGAGAAGGCGGTTCACGGCTGCGGCAAGCCCATCAAGATGTTTTTCAAGTGGTGACTGCAATGCATCCATCCAGTGGCAGGAGCTTAAAAAATATTCCAGATCGCTTGTGAGCGGCACATTTTCAAGCCTGAAGGGAAGTACTATGATATTTTTATTAACCGCCCGATCCACTTCCCGCAGCACCTGCTGTGAGGCATTAGACTGCGCGGTATAGATGAGAAGAAAAATCCTGCTCTGCTCAATGCCTTCCACAATCGCGCCGCCCCAGGTTTTGCCAGGCAAAATATCGCGTGGCGCCATCCAACAGCTTATCCCCTGGGATTCAAGTGCCGAGCAGACCACAGTGGCGGCATCTTTGTCTTTTGACGAGTAGCTTATGAATACGTCATTGGGCATAAGCATCACTTCCTTTACGGGTTTTTTTTACTGTCATAAATGCGTGGCTACAACACTGTTGTATTATTTCGCAGGGCGTGGCTTTATTTATGCCCTACATTCGAATCATAAACAACGAAATACAAACCACCAATCTTGAATCTGGAACCTTGAATCACCCTACTGCCAATCCCCGATCATCTCGAAGGCTGCCCAGTAGAACGGGTGGCTATATTCGGGCTTACTTTTTATTGAAAGCTGCGCCTGTCGCAGGGCTTCGGGTTTTGCCATCTTCTTGTTCTGCCAGTTGTCGTAGAACTTCTCCATAAGCTCTCCTGTTGCACGGTCATCCACCTGCCACAGACTGGCAAGAAGGCTCGGGGTGCCGGCATAAATAAATCCTCTTGATAATCCTACCAGGTCGTCTCCGCCCTGTATCCGCGACAGCGCGGTTTCGCAGGCGCTTAATGCCACAATGTTTGCCTTTTCAAGGTTCAGCGAAAAGATCTCATGCACCTGCAGGTACCCGTCATTGGCGCCGTCTTTTGCCAGGATGAGCCCTGACTGCAGGGGCTGCATGTCGTTAAACTCTCCGTGGCAGGCAAAATGAAGGATACCGGCCTGCTTTGCCTTGTCCTTTACCGTCGATTCAGTAGCTTTCTCTTCTGCATACACCTCTTTATCATTAAACAGCTTCCCGATGCTCTTTACCTCTTCTTCTGCAAAGGCAAGGGGCGTGTACTCGGTC
>CAIWCT010000008.1 GCA_903911225.1 uncultured delta proteobacterium | reverse complement strand
TGAACAGTGCGGATGAAATAAAACCATGCAAGCGAGGGCATATACGGCATGGCGCACAGTGACGCCCCGAACAGGGCAAGCCCGCACAGGATGAGCCGTTTTGAGCCGGCCCGTTCGATCCACCGGCCCAGCAGGGAGGTTGCAAGAGTAAAGGCGATAAAGTATGTTGCCTGTATCTGGCCGATTGCGGCCGTGGTGGCCCCGCAGCTTTTCATGAGCAGTGGTATGAGCGGAGCGGTAAAGCTCATGCCAACGGCAAGCAAAAAGACGGTTGCAAGCAGCGCTGAGAGTTCTTTTGTCATAATTTCCAAAGCCGTAAAAATTTGTGTCATTATCGGCATGCATTGATGATCTGTCAAAACATTATTTGCAGAAACGGTATTTTTGTGATCTGGCGATTGTGTGCCGTTGCCGCAGCAATGCTGCTGGCCGGCTGTTCGGGTGATGTGCGCCGTGACTATTATCCCGACGGCGCTTTGAAAATGGAGGTTGTGCTCAAAGACGGCAGGCCGTATGGAACAGCACGGTATTATTATCCCGGCGGCAGCCTGCAGCTTGTTGAACAGTATCGGGGCGGGGTGCTGCATGGTGCGGTCTGGCACTACCGCGAGCCGTGCGTGGTCACAAAAAAAGAGCAGTATAAAGGCGGAATGCTTGACGGCGAAACCACGGCCTTTTTTTGGGATAGAAAATGCGCAACAAAGCAAAGCTACCGGGCTGGGATTCTGGATGGCCCGTATGTCATCTATTATGCAGGCGGCGGGGTAAAGTGCCAGGGCGCATATAAAAACGGCATTGAGGATGGGCTTCGCACCACCATGTTTCAGAGCGGAAAAGTTTTTAAAGAAGAGCCTGTGCAGGCTGGCGTTATACAGGGGCCGGTTAAAGAGTATTATGAAAGCGGCCGGCTTAAATCGAGCGCTGAATTTTACAATGGCAAGGCTGAAGGCATGGTTACCGAGTTTTACACAAACGGCGCTGTTCTGCGCAGTGGCATCTGCAGGGAGGGTTTGCAGGAAGGCGTATTCATGCAGTACGAGGCCGACAACACGCTTGCTGCAGAACTGCCCTACAAGCACGGCAAGCTCGACGGTTTGGCGAAAAATTTTTACGCAAACGGCAGAATGAGCAGCCTGACGCCGTATCGTCTGGGCAGGCGTGAGGGCATGGCCACACGCTATTACCGCAGCGGGAAGGTTCTTGCCGAAGAGCCCTTTGCTGATGACCTTCTCGAAGGGTCTGTTGTAAGCTATTTTGAAAACGGCAGGCTGGAGTTTTCAGAGAGCTATCGCAAAGGCCTGCCTGAGGGCCTGTGCCGCATCTATGACCGGAAAGGCAGATTGCAGCGGCAGCACCAGGCGGCCAGCGGCTTGCTTGATGGCCCGGCAATAATTTATCATGAAAACGGCACTGTGGCTGCCGGGTTCCAGTATAAAAACGGCAGGTTAAACGGTCCTGCACGCTGGCACGACGAGCGTGGCCGCCTGATTTGTGAGGAGCAGTATCGCGACAACATGCTGGATGGTGCGCTGCGCACCTGGTATCCCGGCAGGGGCATTATGGAAGAAAGGCTGTACAAAGAAGGAAGGCCTGAAGGGCTTACCAGATATTATGACTATTCGGGGCATCTGACCGGCGAGACGGTTTTTGCCGCCGGAGAGCAGACGGAAGCGCGTGAGTTTTTTGAAAACAACAGACTGCGCGTTCTTGAATCATATACCGATGGTGAGCTTGTCGGAAGAAAGACATTTAGCCCCGCAGGCAGGCTCGAGTCAGAACAAATTATTCCTTCGCCGGCAAGGCAGTAAATATGGAAACGATGTATCAAACCGCACTTCCTTTTCCTTCAGCGCCTGCTGAACAGCATGTCGTGGCCTATCTTCAGAAAAAGACCGGCAAGACGATTTCTCTAGTCGTGACCGATAACGCAACCTCTATGATTTCTTTCCGAAAAAAGGCTGAAAGCGTGGCACTGCGTTTGCACCGTCTGTTCCTTGGCGCCGACGAGCGCGTTTTTGATGAAATCGCCGGGTTTATAAAAAACCGCCGCTGTCCCATGAATCATACCAGGTCTTTCATTAGCCGCAACCGCCATCACCTGAAAGCGGCGGCTCCGCGCCGCATTACTATAAACACCTGCGGCAGGCAGTATGATCTTGCTCCGATTTTCGACATGCTTAACAGGCGCTATTTCAACGGGGCGGTATCCTCTGCTATTACCTGGGGCCGCAGGGGTGCGCGCCGCTTCCCTGCGCGACGCACCCTTGGCACCTATTTTGAAGACCGCAATCTTATACGCATCAACCCGGTTCTTGACAGCCGCCGCGTGCCTCTGTTTTATGTTGAGTTTATCGTCTACCATGAAATGCTTCACGCGGTTATGGAAAGTGAAGTCAAAAACGGCAGGCGCAGCATTCATGCCAAAGAGTTTCGCCGGCGGGAAAAGCTTTTTGAACAGTATGACCGTGCCGCGCAGTGGGAGCGGGAAAACAGGTAAGAATATCAGGGCACGTACAGGTTAAGTTTTTTAGCGCCCTGAACAGGGGTTTGTATAGTGAGAAGTTTCAGGGGGGAAGCCAGTAGTCAGAATCCAGCAGACAGACGCCAGAATACAAGAGACATCGGCTTCCAGCATTGAAAATAAATTTAAATTTTCCATATGCCGAATTATCTGCCGGATTTAAAAAAACACTAAAGGAATGCGATTTCTTACGGACAATCAGATTATGAAACATTTCAACTGTTTTTTTTCCTGCTTCTGACCCCTGCTTCCCTGCAGGAGCAGGCATATATATTTTTTTGCAGATTGCCGCGTCTCGTGGTACTATTTTCTCAGATTTAAGGCCCACGCCAAAAAACATAAGACAGTGGAGCGGACAGTATGCTTATCGTAATGGAAAAAGACGCCACGCAGGCGCAGATAGACGCGGTTGTAAGCACCATCAAAGAGCTCGGTTTTACCCCCGCACCCATGCCCGGATCGCAGCGCACCGCAATCGGAATCCTTGGCAATGCCGGGCCCATTGATCCGGGTAATTTCATAGCCCTTGACGGCGTTAAGGATGCCATCCGGGTTTCCAAGCCCTTCAAGCTCGTGAGCAGGGAGATGAAGCCTGAAAATACGGTGGTCATGGTGGGCAGCCAGGCTATCGGCGGCGGCGACCTGGCCGTGATGGCCGGGCCCTGCGCCGTAGAAAGCCTTGAGCAGTGCCTCATTATCGCCGAGGCCGTCAAAAAGGCAGGGGCCACAATTTTTCGCGCCGGCGCATTCAAACCTCGCACGTCTCCCTACAGTTTTCAGGGCCTTGAGGATAAGGGGCTTGAAATACTTGCCGAGGTGCGCAGGCGAACAGGCCTTGCCATTGTGACCGAGGCCGTTGATCATGATGTGCTCGCGCGGGTCGAAGCGGTGGCAGACATCATACAGATCGGCGCGCGCAATATGCAGAATTTCACGCTGCTCAAGCGTGCCGGTAAAAGCACAAAACCGATTCTTCTGAAGCGTGGCATGGCCGCGACGATCGACGAGTTTCTTATGGCTGCCGAGCATATCATGTGCCAGGGCAACCACCGCATCATCCTGTGCGAGCGCGGGGTGCGCACGTTTGCTGATCACTCGCGCAACACGCTTGACCTGAGCGCCATAACTGCAGTGAAGCTGCTGAGCCATCTGCCCATTATAGCCGATCCGAGCCATGCGGCCGGCCGCCGCGATCAGGTGATACCGCTGTCGCGAGCTGCCGTTGCCGTAGGCGCTGACGGGCTTATGGTAGAGGTGCACCATAACCCGACGCATGCCCTTTCAGACGGCCCGCAGTCGCTCTATCCCGAGCAGTTTGAGGATCTGATGCGCCAGGTGCGGACGCTTTCCCGGATAGCTGCTCCGGGCGGCATATAATGTGGTATTTTGCTAACGGCTTGCCCGATACGGGCATTATGTGGTATACAATACTGTTGTAAATTTAACCCGTTTAATGAACAGGAGGATGTATATGTCTCAGGATGAACTCAAGCACAAAATTCAACAGTTTTTCAAATCCTATGAATACTCAAATCTTATAACCATTGATGAAAATGGTTTCCCCAAGGGTCGCATGATGGAAAATATGCCTCTTGGAGATGATCTGGTTTTCTGGTTTGCTACCGGCAGCGGCTCCAGCAAGGTTGCCGAGGTGAAGAAGAGCGGCAAGGCAAGCGTCTTTGTGTACCGCCCTTCCGATCACAGCAGCATCAATGCACTTGGGGATGCTGAAGTGGTGACGTCAGATACAATCAGGACCGAAAAGTGGAAAGAGAAATGGACCGCTTTCTGGAAGCAGGGCCCTACAGATCCCAACTATGTTCTCATCAAAGTGGTGCCTAAAAAGATCATCTATCTTGATTTTGCCGCTCACAACCAGGAAGTTCTCGACTGTTAATAAATATAATTATTTATACGCTAGATAAACCCCCGCTCTGCATGAAGGGCGAGGATT
>CAIWCT010000007.1 GCA_903911225.1 uncultured delta proteobacterium | reverse complement strand
CCGCCCCGCCGTACATGGTGAATCTGGAGCCGAGCATCGTGCCGGCAAGGCCCAGCATGAGCAGGGGGGCAAACGCAAGCGCCACGGGCCGGCGCAGCACGCAATAGATATATCCGCACAGACCGGCGATAAAAAGAAGCCGGCTCCCGGCCATATGCCGGACCGCCACCTGCAGCGTTACAGCCTGCGCTTCCTGAACGGTCTGGATGGTCGGCGGGAGGTTAAACGCATCCGGCTGCAGCGCAATGCGACCGTAGCGGCTGAGATCGAACCACAGGACGTTCAGTATCCCAGCCGAGTACAGGACGTAAAAAAAAGCCGCTGCCAGGAACGCGGCCATGGCCATCTTTGTTTTCCCGGAAACGAAAAGCCCCGGGGCACAGGCCGCAAGGACCACAGGCAGGGCCGCGGCGGCAATTCCATACGTGCCGCCCGCTCCTGAAATGAAAACAAGCGCAAGGGCGGCAGCCATGTCAAAACGAAGCTTCTTTTCTGCCAGCAGCAGCGCCGGCAGGGCCGCGCAGCCGAGCACCGCGAGGCCCACAGGCTGGCCGCTCGGATAAAGTTGCAGATATGCCCTCAGCAGCAGGCCGGTCCCGAGCCCCTGCAGATAGACGGCCCTCCTGCCCGGCGCGGGGGGGCGGCTCCAGGCCGGCTGCAGGAGCGGCTCGAGCAGCACGATAAGGCACAGCGCCAGACAGACCGGAAAAAACAGGGTCAGCAGATCGGTGTCGAAAGCGCCAGGGCCGGTGCGCGTCAGAAACCCGTAAGATGCCGCGGCAAGGGTTGCCGCGACCGGAGCCCCCTCCGGCAAGCGCCACCACGAGGCAAGCAGGCACAGGGGTATAACCGCCAGGGGCGCCATGACCACCGGCAGCCAGAGCCCGAGCGCAGTGGTTTCAATCCCGGTCAGGGCATGAAAGAGGCGCACGATGGTCGCAAGCACGCTGTCGGAATACTGGTTCACGTGCTCCGCGCCCGCAAGCCAGCCATAGCTGTCATGGGTGATCAAAAAAGCCGCAGCATCCGGACCGGCGGGGCCGTTCAGCAGCCGAAGCCCGCAGCACAGGCCGAATGTCGCCAGCACCAGAGCCGCTGTCAGCCTCGCGTCAACCGCGCCATTCGCAGGCTGTTCAGTCTTTGGCCATGCCATGCGGTGAAATGTCTTCATAAATCCTGCTCTCCGTTTTTTGAGCTTATCTGATTTTTTCCTGATAGTCCAGTTGTTGCATACCGGAAGGCGCTCATCGCCTGCCGGGGGGCAGTGATTGCATTTGCATTGACGGGGCGGTCGCTGTTGCCTTATAGTGGATTCGTACGGCACACACCAATTACAAAAATAAATGTCAATGAAAACACGCGCTCTCCGCATCGCATTTGTCCATCCCGAACTCGGCATCGGCGGGGCCGAGAGGCTGATGGTTGACGCCGCCCTTGCGCTGCAGCAGCGGGGTTCGCGGGTGTCGATCTTCACCGCCCGGCATGAGCATGACAACTGTTTTGAAGAGACTCTCTCGGGCCTGCTCGATATTCGGGTGGCGGGAAAATGCATCCCCCTGCAGGTGGCCGGCAGGCTCCGCGTGCCGTGCGCGATTGCACGCATGGCCTGCGCAGTGCTGGCCATGGCCAGGAGCGGCGAGCCCTGGGACATCGTCATGTGCGACCTCGTGCCGCACATCATTCCGCTTATACGGATGGTGTCCGGAGCACGGATCGTTTTTTACTGCCACTTTCCGGACCTGCTCCTTGCCCCAAAACACAGCGGAATGTACGGCCTGTACCGGCAGCCGATCAACCGTCTGGAAGAAGCGGGCCTGCGCATGGCAGACCGCATTCTTGTAAACAGCCGCTTTACCGCCGGCATTTTTCGCGCAACATTCCCGCGCCTTGCCGGCAGGGAAATTACAGTCCTCTATCCCGGTATCGACATTTCCGCCTGCGACCGGGGCATGGCCCGACCCGCCATGCTGGCCGGACTGCAGGATTCGGACATCATGCTTCTGTCGCTGAACCGCTACGATCCCGGGAAGAATTGCGGGCTTGCTGTGGATTGCTTGGCGGCGCTGCAAAAGATCGTTCCTGAGGCCCTATTCCGGCGCCTGCGCCTTGTTGTCGCCGGCGCCTGTGACGAGCGCCTGCCGGAAAGCACGGCGCTGCTGAAGCGCCTGCAGCAGCGCACGGAAGAGCTCAATCTGGCGGATCGGGTTGTTTTTTTAAAAGCGGTGACCGCTGCGGAGCGCGCCTGGCTTTTTAACCGCTGCACCAGCCTGGTGTATACCAGCACGTACGAGCATTTCGGCATCGGCATCGTTGAAGCCATGGCCGCGGGCCGACCCGTGGTTGCGGCCGCCGGCGGTGGACCTCTTGAAACGGTCAGACACGGCGAAACCGGTTTTCTGTGCGAACCATCGCCGGAGGCCTTTGCCCGGGCCCTTGCCCGTATCGTTACAGATCCGCCGCTTGTCGAGCGTCTG
>CAIWCT010000006.1 GCA_903911225.1 uncultured delta proteobacterium | reverse complement strand
TGGGCAGCCTGCAATGCACTGTGACATGATGCCAGCTTTTTGCGCAAAGTATATGGATATAATTAAACTCATTAACAATAAAAAAAACAGGGGTATCTTCTACAAGGATGCCGCACTGTTTGATGTTGATGCTATTGCAACCTCTGAGGACATAGCAACAAAACGGGCCATGGACAATACTAATGCCTCGGATTCTGCATTCATGAATTATTTTTATTTTACGTCTAATTTCTGCATGTATGCTGTTGAAAAAACAAAAACCGGCAAAGAAGAATTTTTGTATTATGGCGGGCGGGACGCAAATCCAATATTCAACAATTTGGAAGAAGCATGCAGGCAGCTGCAGTACGAGGAAAATTACCGGCTTTCAAAAGATGAAGTGAAAAAAATTTATGCTTCTGTCAAAGATGGTTACACGTACAGGGTCCGGCTTGCCTCGTTGAAGCTCAGGGAGTTCGATTCCGAATTTGCCTCTTTTGAAATCGATACGCGCTATTACTGGCAGACCGTTAAAAACGGCGGGCTCAACAAGACTCAGCGGGAATTTGCCGAAAAGGTGTTCGGCCAGGGCAAGGATTTTAACCGCTACATGTATTTGCTGACGTTTCGCGGCATCAGGAAAACAAGAATTTATGTGCTGAATCCAAAGTACATTCAGCAGAATCACAAAGCCGGTACTGCGATGGCCCGGCTGTGCCTGATGTGCGATTATTATTACAGCTCGAATTTTTATGCAAATATCAGAGGCGTTGATATGGCCGATGTTCTGGTCGGGGTGCTGCGACGCAGCAACAATACCATTGATTCAGCCTGTCACAAAATTCTGGAATCTCCTGAAGAAACCGTAGATATCCTGAAGTCTAATTCCTCCATGGCTACCGTATTTACCGATATATGCAAAGTGTATGAGCGTGTAAAAAAATAGGCCTGCCTGCAAGCTTGGGTTTTATCCCTGATTCATCGAAATACCACCATCTGGAATCAGCGCATGTTTGCCCATTGCGGCACAAACCTGCACTGCCTCCCTTAGCGATTATCAATCAAGCTTTACCGTCTGCATGAACTCAGGTATTTCAACCTGCCAGCCAAGCGTTGTTCTGATGCTTTCAGCCATAGCCTTTGATGCTTCGGGCTCGCCGTGGACGATAAATGTTTTTATCGGCGGCCGGTTGAAGCCCATGAGCCAGGCAAGTATCTCTTTGTAATCAGCATGTCCGGAGAATCCGGTAATGTTATCTATTTTGGCTTTTATGGGCACCTGCTGGCCATGAATCTTGACCGTGGGGTTGCCGTTTAAGATCGACCTGCCTCGGGTGCCCTCGGCCTGGTATCCAACAAAGAGCACGGTGTTTTCAGCGAAGGGAAGGCGGTGCTCCAGATGATGCAGTATGCGGCCTCCTTCAAGCATGCCGCTGGCGGAGATGAAAATGGCAGGGCCTTTCACATTGTGCAAAAGCTTAGACTCTTCGGCATCACGCACGACATGCAGCATTCTGGTCTGCATGATGTGCTTGCCGTCGAGCTCCTTCATGCGTGCCTCCATATCGTAGACAAGCTTCCATTTTTCAAAAACTTCCGTGGCTGACACTGCCATGGGCGAATCAAGATAGACAGGCGTGACGGGAATGCGCTTCTGGTCCTCAAGTTCGCGGATGTAGTAGAGCAGCTCCTGCGAGCGCTCCACGGCAAACGACGGAATGATCAGTATGCCGCCCCGCTTTATGCTTTCATTGATGACCCTGGCAAGCTCGGTGCGGCGCTCCTCGTCGCCGTGGCCGTGGGTGCGGTCGCCGTAGGTTGATTCAAGCACGAGATAATCAACTTCAAACACCTGCGTGGGGTCGCGCAGAATGGGCCGGCCGGGGCTGCCGATATCGCCGCTGAAGAGGATGCGGGTCGGTTTGTCTGCCTGCATGAGCTTCACGTCGATGAATGATGAGCCCAGTATATGCCCGGCATCCTTGAATTTCACGCGCATGGTGTTTGAGAAAAAAAGATCCTGGCCGTAGTTTACGGGCTTAAAGAGGCTGATGGCATCTTCGGCATCCTGCACGGTATAGAGGGGCAGGGCGGGCTTGTGCTTTGAAAACCCCTTTTTGTTAGCATAGCGCGCGTCTTCTTCCTGCAGGTGGGCGCTGTCACGAAGCACGAGGCTGCAGATGTCTGCTGTGGGCCAGGTGCAGTGCACCGGGCCCTTGAAGCCCTGCTGTACGATGCGTGGCAGATAGCCGCAGTGGTCGACATGTGCATGGGTCAGCAGCACGCGGTCGATTTCTGCCGGAGGTATGGGGAAGGGCTTCCCAGTTGCGCTGTCGAATTTCTTTCAAGCCCTGAAACAGGCCGCAGTCAATGAGATATTTTTTGCCTTCGGCTTCAAGTAAATACCGTGACCCGGTAACCGTTCCCGTTGCGCCCATGAATGTTATGCTTGCTATCATGATGCTCCTTATAAATCGTTTTTAAATGTAGGGTGGGTGCAACCCACCATTCCGGTGTAGCATAATGCCATTTATTGGTGGGTTTCACCCACCCTACTTATTCAGAATCGTTTATGTGGCCTGCCGCTGTCAGGTAAGCACACGCTGCCCGTTTGAATAGACGACAATGTCTCCCGACCGTTTGAAGCCCGCTATGGTGACGCCCATATCACGCGAGAGCAGAATCGTCTGGTGCGTCGGGGCTCCGCGTGAGAGCACTATGGGTATTGCCGCACGCTTTGCCTTGTGCAGTATCTCCGATGAGGTTCTGCCGGTGCTGAGAAGTATGCTGTGTGAGAAATCAAGGCCGTGCATCAGCCCATAGCCGATAATCTTGTCTACGGCATTGTGGCGGCCGATATCGTCAATAAGCATGTCAGGCAGCGCTCCACCAAGGCTTAGCGCCACAGAGTGCACGCCGCGGGTAGCCTGAAACAGCGCCGAGCTGGACAAAAGCCATTGAATGCCCACTGTCAGTAGGCCGGCCTGTACCGTAAACCCGGCAGGCAGCGGGTGACGCGATGAAAGCTCAATAACATTGGCATACATAACCCCTTTGCCGCAGCCGCTGGTGTAGACCCGTTTGCCTAAAAGATCAAGATCAACCTCGCGCCGCGTCTCCACATCAAGGCGCCACCTGGTTTCATCGCAGCTGTAGCTGACAATGTCATCGGCTCGCGATATAATACCGGCGGTAAAGAGATGCCCCACGGCAAATTCCTTGAAGTGGGTGGGCGTTATCATGGAGGTAACGGCCTCTTTGCCGTTGATGACGATCGTGCACGGCA
The DNA here is from genome assembly GCA_903911225.1 of uncultured delta proteobacterium. Lineage (GTDB taxonomy): Bacteria > Desulfobacterota > WTBG01 > CAIYCZ01 > CAIRTM01 > CAIWCT01. Next base: position 40,475 of record CAIWCT010000006.1, on the reverse strand, counting down.
CTTCGGTTGCCACGGCCTGTATGAATGTTTCGGCAGCACCGTCCCTGATTTTCACGACTTCAAATTCGGTAGAGCCGCCCAGCGTATCGACCGTCATGGCAGCATTCCTTTCTAGGGTAAATAGTCTTCATGGAACCCTGCGGGTTCATAATGGCTGTTTCAATATTTGTAATCCGGTCGATGATGCCTGCGTAGCCTAAAAGGATAATATTATTTTGCTTTTTAATCCAATTCTGTCCGTCTTCGGTGACCGGCACGTACTTGATTGCATCGGCCGGTTCAGCCTCGTCACGCACCCGCGCAACCCCTGCGCTGTGACCCGGTTATCAAGAACCCGCTGGTCCGTTTCTTTCTTCAGACCATTAGCCGCAGGCATTATTCCTGCCTGCTTAGCTGCTCTGCCCGCAGCATACATTTTGACGCATTATCCTGGTCGCCTTTATTTCGATACATTAAGCCCAGAGAAGACCATGCTTTTGCATTTTCAGGCTGAAGCTCCGCTGATTTTCGGAAGCAGTTAATTGCACTGTCGAATTCCTTAAGAGCGCCGTAGGCAGACCCCATATCGTAGAGTGTTTCCGGCTGGACGGGATTTTTTTTCAGCGCCATTTTAAATGCCGCAATTGCCTCGCGGTATTTTTTTATGCTGAAATAAGACCTGCCTAGATAATTATACGTATCATCGTTTATAGAACCGCCCTCAATCGCTTTGGTTAGAGCATCAACAGCTTTCGTAAACCTGTTGCTTCTGAAATAGGCATTGCCCAGGTTAGACAGCACTAGCGGATCATCAGGCCTTTGCTGCAATGCCCGAAGAAATAGTAAGATGGATTCGGCATAATTTCCATCTATATAATAGCATGCGCCAAGATGGTTCAGCGCTTCAAAATAGTCAGGGGCAATAGCTAAGGCTGCTTGAAACTTCGGAATTGCAACATGTAGCTGCCCCAGCATCTTTGCCTGATCCTGCTCCGGGATGACCAGAAGGCGAATGATTGCAGCTCCGTAATTATGATGAAGGCGCGCGCTGCCGGAAGCAGCTTTTACATCGTTCGCAAATAAGGTGAGGTCATTTCCCCAGCACCGGTTGCGCAGAATTGTTTTTGCACTCATCAAGCAGGCAAGTATCATTACCACGAAGATGAGGCGTGAACGGCTTGTGAAAAATTCCCTGATATTTTTTATCGGACCAGTAGCGCCCGTAAAACAGCGGTCAAGTAATGCCGCCGCGACAATAGTAAATCCGAGCAATGGCGCAAAAAAAAACCGTTCGGCCATGGTGGCTCCGATCAAAAAGAAAATATTGCCGGTCATGGCCATGGTTGCGGAAAAATATAATATGCAAAAGGAATAGATGCTTCTTGCCTTTATTCCTTTCAGCGCTATCACGGCAAGTGCGGCGAAGGCGCAAAGCACGAGCAGCACCTGCGGATCACGGAAGCCGGTTAGCGGAATCTGGTTGAAGGAGTAGTCACAGGACAGAGGGTGGGGGAAAAAAATAAGCCTGAAATAGCTGCCAAATATATAAAATGCGGTTGCAAGCCGGCTTGCTATGTCAGGTGCTGCAACCAGCGCATTATCAAAATATGTGTAGTTGATTTTTGAAGAAAGCTCAGTTGCTATAACATACTGGTGGATACAAATAAATATCCCGGCGCTTATGGCTAGCGGCCAGAGAGGTTTTACGCAGTTCTTCAAGTTTGTACCGGTAAAAAAGTACAGAAGCAAAGGAAACACGGCCAGAAAGCACAACCCATCTTCGCGTGCAAAAACACATAGAAAATACGCAAGTGCAGAAAGCAGAAGGGTTAAGTTTTTTTTTGACCTGGTATAGGCAAGCAGCAGCCGGGCCGTAAGTATAAAAAACAGGAAACAAAGCAATACGTCACGGCTCTTGATATTGGCAACTACCTCTGTGTGCAGCGGATGCGCGATAAATAGCAGCGCTGCGATAAATGGAACATATATGCTGCGGCCCTGAAGCAGGCGGCACAATAAACCAAATAAGAGAAACCCGATAAGGCCATAGAGCGCCATATTGACGAAATGAGCTGTATGCGGGTTGCCCGGCGAAAGTTCCTGTTCGATGGCAAATGTTATCATGGACAAGGGGCGGTACGCGCCTTGATTCATTTCAAGGTTGCCATACCAATACGATGTTCGCAGCAAATCGGGAATGCCTGCGAAGCCTTGTTGGGTCAAATGATTTTGGGGTATGAGGCCCATATCATCATAGGCATAGTCATGGTCGATGGTGTTGACATACAATAGACAGGCAAAAGCAGCCAGAAGACAGGCCAGATACATCTTCAGGCGTAGGTCATTTACAGGGGCTGAAAATTTGTGAACGCCCGTGTTACCGCCGGAAACAGTTGATTTGGCTGATCTGTTTTTTTTATTTTTCATTATTTAAATGATATTTTAGCAGGCTTGATTTTGCCCAACTTTCAAAATGCCGATTTCAAGATTGCGTATCCCGTCGATGATGGCAGAGTAATCTGTAAGGATAATCCCTTTCTGTTTTTCAATCCAGCTTTGTTCGTTTTCAGTGACCAGCCCTGCGCTGATTGCATCGGCCAGTTCATCCTCATCAAGCACGCGGGCAAATCCCTGCGGGGTGATCCAGATGTCAAGGATCAGATCATCATAGCTGACGCTTGTCTCTTGTATATCAGTATTATTGCAGATATGAAAGAGCGATCCGAGAAGCGTGCGATCGGCTGAAAACATGCGCCAGAGAACATAGCCGCCGGACTGCCAGTAGTGGGCAATAGTGGTGGAACCGGGGGCAATGTCGATGTCGGCGATGCGGCCCGCAGTCTCGGCATGATAGACCAGAACGATATGGCCCTGCTCGCGCAGGGCGAGGTCGCACAGGTAGCGCTGCCCGGGTTTGTTTTTGTGGTGTTTTATTTCTTCAAATTTTTGCATGTAAGTAAATTTCCAAGAAGACCTCCTCGCCCCCGGCAGGGGGAGAGGATTGAGGTGAGGGGGCATTTTGCATCACCCCTCAACCTGACCTTCTCCCCTCAAGGGGAGAAGGCACGCATAAATTATACGCAGTCATTGTGATTTGCTCTTGTGAGATTTTTAAGACATGTTTAATAATATATTACCTCTCGCCCCGAGCATAGAATGCTGCGAGCTGCTTGAAGGCGCGCTGTTTATCGCTTGCCTCTATTTTGCTTTTGTTGACCACCTCCCGGAGAAATTCGATGGAGGTGTCATACACATCGCGGGCCACGGGGTAGGGGTGGCCGTCTTTGCCGCCGTGGGCATAGCTGTAGCGCACGGGGGCTTTAAATGATGGTGCAGCGCCGTAGATGAGCTCGGAGAGAAGTGCCAGAGCACGCAGCGATTTTGGGCCCACGCCCCGCAGGCTCAGAAGCTCTTCATAGTTTGTGGACTGGGCTTCATAGGTTTTAACAAAAATTGAATAGAGCTTTTTGGGGTTAATGTCCTGGCGGGTTATCTGGTGCCGGGCGGGAAGCCCCAGCTCTATGATTTTTTCCGCCTCGGCAAACAATTTGTCCGGATGCTCGGCTGCCAGGTGCACAGATGTGGTGCGGTTTTCATCGCCTTCTGCCGCTACGAGATTTAATGTCTCGTCGTGGGCATCGCAGCATACTGCTGCATGAGGGTCGCAGACAAACGAGGGCAGCTGCGCGCTCAGCCAGTGATAGCGCCGGGCATAGCGGGTGTCATAATTGAGGCCCTGCTGCACCACGGCCCAGTCGCCCTTGCGGGTGAAGAAGAAGACATGGTGGTAGAGCTGATAGCCGTCCTGCACAGCTGCGCTGTCGACTTTGGCCGACATTCGGCTGGCGTACACAAGCTGCTCGGGAGCAACCGTGATGTCGCCAGCCCAGCTCATTATTTCATCGGGTGTTTTGCGCGAGGTGCGGCCCTTGCCGCCGGCGGCAAAAAAACCCGTTTCATGGGCCATATCGCCTGCGGCTTCTTTCAGTGCTCCGCAGACCGTGGTGGTCAGGCCGCTTGAATGCCCGTCGAACCCCAGCACGCATCCCAGAGCCTGAAACCAGAGCGGGTCGGAGAGGCGTGCCAGCAGCTCCTGCGGGCCGAAATCGGCAAGGATAATGATCATGATCTGACGGGCAAGGCGCTTCATGCGGTTGAAGAGCCAGGGCGGGGCCTTGCCCCAGTGCAGCGGAAGTGTGGCAGTGCCGGTGCGGGATGGCGTCATGGACTGCTCACAGCCTCTGTTTTATCATATTGAGGGCTTCGCGGGCTTTGTCTCCAAGGTCGTCTGCCGGATATGAAGCAAGGCAGGCTTCATAGGCTTGAATGGCATCCTCATGCCTGCCGTTGCCGGCCATGATACGGGCCTTAAGATAATGAGCTTTGCTGTAGTGGGGGCGCAGGCGAATAGCCTCTTCAATATGTGCAAGAGCCTCCTTGTGACGGTCGAGGTTCATAAGAACTTCGCCCGTATTGCAGTATACATCCGGATAGGAAACATTTTTTTCGATAATGAAGGCTCCCTGTTCAGCAGCCTCTTTGTCCTTGTTCATGAGCTTGAGTGTATTAAACAAATTGACGCGGGCCTTGAGGTATTCCGGGTTGATGCGCAGCGCTTCGCGGAAGGATTCTTCAGCGCGTATAAGCTTGTTGAGCTTCAGGTAGATGCTTCCAAGCGTATTGTGCGTATCGGGATAATTCGGCTGCTCCTTTACATACTCATGCACCACGGGTATAAGCATTTCGCACAGAGCAGTATTTTCTTCTGAAAATTCCTTGATGATTGCCAGTACTGCCGACAAATCGGGCTTGATTTTCAGATGCGTATTGAAATTGCGGATTGCCTGGTCAAGGGGTTTGCCGCCCCCGAACAGACGGGTCAGCTCATCGGGTACATTTTTTGCGTTGACAGGACGCTCCATTATGCATGTAACAGCTGAGATGGCCAGCTGCAGGTTGGGGTCAGCGGGGTCTATACTGCCGGCTTCGCGCAGGCAGGCTGCTGCAGTTTCATAATTGCCCTGATGGCAGTGCAGAATGCCCAGCTTGATTTTGGCGTCTTTGTAGGAGGGGTTTATTTCAAGAGCTTTTTCAAAAGCTGCAAGTGCATCCGGAATGCGGCCGCTGGCTGCCTGCGCAATGCCCATGGCATAGTATATATCTGGAAAATCGGGATGGCGATCCAGTATCGATGTGAAGCTGGCAAGTGCCCCATCGAAGTCCGCCAGATATGCCTGCGTGAGGCCGAGCTTTATATGGGCTTCGATATAGTTGGGGTTGATTTTTACGGCCGTTCGGAAGGCCTCTGCAGCGGGTTCGGCCTTGCCCTGCCCCAGCAGCGCCAGCCCGAGCCGGAAATGAACATCGGCGTATTTTGGCTTCTGAGCAAGGATGGTTGAGTACAGGGCGACCGACTTGTCCCACATCTTCAGGTTGTGCAGGGATATGCCGAGCCGGAGTTTTGTTGGCAGACTGTTGGGGTCGATTTTGAGAATTGTTGAAAAAGTGAGCACGGCATTTTCAAAATCACCCAGATTGTTCTGGCAGATTCCCATAAGGTGATGCACCTCATGCGGGTTCTGTGAGCCCTTGAGAGCTTTCTGGAATTCTTCCAGCGCCCCGGCATAGTTGCCTACGACAAACAGCATGATGCCCAGGTTGCGGTGGGCATAGCCGCAGTAAAACTGCGCCAGATTGTGGTGCAGGCTTGACAGCGAGGTTTTTCGCAGGATGACGGACTCGAATTTTTCTATTGCCTCCCGATACAGATGCGCGTTGTAGAGGTGCATGCCGACTTCGTAATCGTCATCACGGAAGAGCCCGAAAAGTTTTTTTACGATGTTCATGGCTTGTTTCCTTTAGTGCCCGTCGATACAAATAGTTATTCTGCGCCGCGCCGCAATAGTACTGCGGTAATGGTGCGTATGAGAATTTTTAAGTCTAAAGTCAGCGACCAGTTTTCTATGTACTGCAAATCCAGCTGCATCCACTCGTCGAATTTAATTTCATTGCGTCCCGTGACCTGCCACAGGCAGGTTATGCCCGGCACGACAGCCAGGCGTTTTTTCTGCCATGGCGTATATTTCAGCACTTCTTTCATAATGGGCGGCCGTGGGCCCACAAGGCACATGTCTCCCCTGAGGACATTGAAAAGCTGCGGCAGCTCGTCGATGCTGGTCTGGCGCAGAAACTGACCGATGCTCGTGAAGCGCGGGTCGTTCTTGATTTTAAATACCGGGCCGTCCATTTCATTGAGATGGGTCAGCTTGTCGAGCATTTTATCGGCATCGACGATCATGGTGCGGAACTTGTACATGGAGAAAAGCCTGCCGTGCTTGCCAACGCGCTCCTGGCTGTACAGCACAGGCCCTGGTGAAGTGCGCCTGATCCAGGCGGGAATGATAATCCATAGCGGCGCAAACCCTACGATGAGCGCGGTCGAAACGGCAATGTCGAAGAGCCGCTTGAAGAACATTTTTTCCGGGCTGTGAGCAACGCTCTGGAGAAAGACGGCAGAGATGCCTTCGATTTGCTCTGCCGTGATGCTGATAAATTTCTGGCTGAACACGGAGGCGCTGAAGCCGAAATCGATGCCGACTGCCTCGCATTGCAGAGAAATTGTCCGGATTGTGGTGATGTCGGTAATGCCGCCGATAAACAGAACGCTGTCAACCACATTACAGGAGATGATGCCTGCAAAATCGTCAACCGTGCCCAGAACGGGCACAGGACCGAGGGTGGAGCCGACTTCCTCCGGGTTGGCCGTGAGAAAGCCCGTCATCTTAATTCCTAGCTCTGGATTTTTTTCGAAAATATGGGCCGCGGCTTTTGCATCCTTGTCCGTGCCGATTATCAGCAGATGCTTGATGAGATTGGAGTTTTTGCGCGCCTGCAGAACGATCTCCACCATGAGCAGGCGGTTTACAATAAAGAACAGCCATGACAGGGGAAAGAAAAGCGTGATGAATGACCGCGCCTCTTTTACCGCCGGATATACCATCTGAAGGCTCAGTAGAACACAGGCCGTAATCACCAAGGCATTGCCCGTGCTGTAGATGAACCAGCGCAGTTTTTTAGCCCCTGTATATATATAGCTGTTGGTAAGGTAGAGAAACAGCAGGGGCAGAATGAGTACCACCGGTGCGATATTCAGGAAATATCCCCAGGCAAACGGCAGGGGTATGGTGAAATCGGGCGAGGCTGCAAGCTGCCTGCCGCTGATGAAAAGCGACATGGGCGCACAGATGGCATAGACGACAAGCGTAGATGCGAAATCCAGCAGCAGTTGGAGAGGGAAAAAATATTTTTGTTGTTTGCGTATCATAGGCGTTCGTTGCGTTCGAGTAAACGAGCTGTCCCGTGCGCATTTTTTTTCATCCTAGCCTGTTGCACGTATGCAGTCAATTCAAAACTGGAATTCTGAATTCAGAAGCCGGAATTCAGAAAGAAGGATTTGGGAGTCAGAAGTCAGGATCAAAATTGGCGGATGTATTTCGGGGTCTGATTGTCTGGTGGAAATGAGTAATTTGCTTGAAGCCCATGGTTTTTCTATCCTGAATTCCGGTTTCTTTTCTAAAGTATTTTTTAAGTTTATTGATTTTTAGCCGAGAATAGAATAAAGGTACTATTTGTATAAAACAAGCAAATACTCTTGCTGAGCACCATCAGGCAAACGATACCATAGGCCTTGAGAAGAGGTTGTAGGAAAATATGAAAAAGACTTCATGGAAAATGGTGGTCACCATAGCGCTGTTTGCCGTTGCCATCGGGGGCATTGCCTATGTTACCAAAGTCTTTCACAAGACCAGCGTTGAGCGTGTCATGGAAGAAAAGGCCCATGGGCTCATCGCCGGATGATTGCGGTATAAGTCGGGGCCGGGAAACCGGCTCCCTGTTTTATTAAACCGGTGAATAAGGGTTGCTGCATGCGAGTGTTATATCAAATATCTGCTTTAGCGCTGGCTCTTGCGCTGGTGAGCGCATGTGCGTCCAAGCCGCCCGCTACGAGTTCTCTTCCGCCTGATTTTTTCAAGCAGCCCTTTCCGGAAGAAAAGATTGTTATCGAGCCATCCGATGTTGTTTTTGTGCGTTTTTATCTGCATCCGGAGATGAATTCAAAGGTGACAGTCTGGACAGACGGTAAGATTTCACTGCCTTTTTTCCAGGGACTGCAGGTTGCGGGCCTCACCCCCGATGGGTTGCAGCAGAAACTGGTTGAGCTTTACAGCAAGGAATTTGTACAGCCTGAAATCAACGTTGTCCTGGAACAGCGTTCCCAGAGATTTGTCTATGTGACGGGCGCGGTTCGCAGCGGCGGCATGAAGCCCATTGTGTCCAACGTGACCGTGGGTATGATGCTTGCCGACTGCGGTGTCGTCATGCGCGACGCCGGCCTTAGCTCTGTGATTTTGGTGCGCAGGGTGGCGGAGAAAGAATGCAAGGTCTATCAGCTTAACGCTGATTTTGCGACAGGCACTGAGCGCGATGTCTACCTGGAGCCTGGCGACATACTCTATGTTCCACGCAATGCGGTAACGCTGGTGGGAGATTTTGTGCAGAAGTACATCCGCGACATCGTGCCACCCAACATGAATCTCGGGATAGGCATGAATTATAACTACGAACTTTCACAGTCGTCAAACAGACGGAACAATACGTCATCGTCGGCTACCCCGACTAGTGTCAGTCAGTAAGCCTGCATCCTGATTAGTATGATAGTGCCGCGCCTCTGCGGGAATAAAATTTAAAACAAAGTAAATCAGCTGAAAACCATTATGAATACTACGCTGCGCGACGTACTGAATGTTTTGTTTAAATACAGCCGCTACCTTCTGATTTTTACTGTGGCGGCGCTGCTTGTCTGCGGCATTTATCTGCTGGGCGCCAAAAAGATATATGCTTCAAAGGCGAAGCTGCTCGTGCGTCTGGGTACGGAGCAGACGGGCAGCATGCAGTTTTTGGCGGGCAAAAGCAATGTGTATATCACACGACGCGAGCAGGAGCTTAAAAATGAGCTCGAGATTCTGCAGAGCGATCAGGTCGCTAACGCTGCAGCCCGCAAGCTTTTGGGCGATGCTGCAGGCGATTCTGAACTGCTGGCAGGCGTGCAGGGATATATTGCCGAGAATCTTAAGGTCGAGACGCTCTACGACTCAGACACCCTAGAGCTTACCTTCAACTTTCCCGATCCCGAGGCAGCGCAGCTGATTCTGCGGCTCGTGGTGGATAATTATATCAAGCATCATATAGATGTATTCAGGGACATCAAAGAGGTGAGCTTTCTCAATGATGAGATGACCGACAGCCGCAGCCGTTATGAAAAGCTTTTGAATGAGTTTTCTCAGTTCAAGCAAAGCTATAAAATCTACAATGATTCGGCCCAGGTGACACTGCTCATTGAAAAGAAGGACAAGCTGAACCAGACATTGATTGACTGTCGTGCTGACAATGAATATCACACAGAGAAACTGAAGCGCATGAAGGAGCTGCAGAAGATGCTCTCTCCGATGCAAACCTTTGCCACGGTGGAAGTGCGCAACAAGCACCGGGAGGATCTGCGCAGCAAGCTGGGCGAGGCCGAGATTGAGCGGCAGAACCTGCTCACCCGGTATAAGCCTGCCAGCCGGTTCGTGGCTGACATCAACCGTGAAGTCGAGATGATCAACAAGCTGATAGGCGGAGAGCCCGAGCGGGTACTGGACCAGAAGGACGAGCGCAGGAACCAGATTTATGAAACCGTGCAGCAGAATATCCTCGATCTGGAAAGCGAGATAAACGGCGAAAAGGCCAAGCGGACCTTTCTGGAGACGCAACTGCAGGGGCTCGAGGGGGAGCTGGACCGGTATGCCGCCAACATAAAAGATTTTATCATGCTCAAGACCAATGTCGACTTCGCGCAGAAGGCATATGAAAAAGTGTTCGACGGCTACATGGAGTCCAAGCTAAAGAGTCTCACGGGTGAAAACCAGATCAGCAATATTGCGGTCGTGGAGCGTCCCTCGCTGAGCATGACGCCGGCCAAGCCTAAGAGAAAACTCGTGCTGGCTCTTGCCGGCTGCATGGTTTTTGGCGGATGCCTTGTGCTGCTGTGCTTTTTTTCGCTCCTTGACAATACCATTACCAACCCCAATGAAATTGCAAAAAACTTCAACCTGCCGTTAATCGGCGTCATGCCCCATATTAATCCGCAAGAGATTTCTTTTTCGCAAGAGTACTTTCAGCATGTCTACATGCTGTATAAAAAGGATTTTCAGAAAATCTACACAAATCTGCTCCTGCGGGGCGACCGTGAAAAAGTCTATCTGGTAACCAAGTCTCAAGCAGGGGAGGGCGCCACTACCATCGGACTGAACCTGGCGTTTTTTCTAACCGCATGCCAGGGGCAAAAATCGGCATTTGTCAATTTTTCAAGCGATAAAATATTTAAGGGTCAGCAGCTGAGCGATTCGGCGCTGGATGAGCGCTTTCAGGAAGGCGTCATGGCAGGCGTTGCGGTGTTTCAGTATATGCCGTCCAGTTCTTCAAATAGCCACTTAACCGATGACCAGTACCGTATCATCGACCGTTTGAAACAGGACTATGAATGGGTATTTGTCAACATTCCTGCTGTCGTGGATTCGCCCGAACTGCTTTTTCTCAGCAGGCATTTGAACAAGGCCATTCTGTTTGTTGAAGCAAACAAGACCAAGACGCATGTCGTGCGGTTTAATGTGGATGTTCTGAACCGGTTCGGCTTTCAAGACGTGTCGGTGCTGCTCAACAAGCGCAGGTTTTTTATTCCTTCCGTTTTGTACAAGCTATGATCAGCGGCTATAAGCTTTATCAGAAGCTGAACTTTAAGCTTTCCAAGCTTCTTACCTGGATGCTAAAGGGCTCATTCGGATCGTTTGGCACGGGCTCCATCATTTTTTTTTCAAGCAGAATTGATAATCCAGCCGGGATGTTTCTCGGGTCCGGGGTTTTGATCTATTCAGGCTGCTGGCTCAATGTGGTGCGGCAATGGGGGGACAGCGTCCATGACGCGAGGCTCACTATCGGCGATCGGACCATCATTTCCCACGGGGCCCAGATTTCAGCAGCTCTGCGCATTGACATCGGCAGCAATGTCGGCGTTGGCAAGAATGTCACGGTTGTGGATCATCTGCACGATTATACGGTCATCGATCAGCCAATATTATATGCTCCCCTCAGCCCGCCCGGGCCTATCGTCATAGAAGACGATGCGTTTATTGCCAACAACTGCGTCATTGCACCCGGCGTTACCATCGGAAGGCACAGCTTCATCGGCGCGAATTCAGTGGTGCTCGGCGATGTTCCACCTCTGTGCATGGCGGCTGGCAACCCGGCCCGTGTGCTGCGGCGCTATGACAGCGATAAAAAAGTATGGCAACGGGCTTAGGCGTGTATCCTTTGAGCCCGGTATGTCACCGGATTTGCTGTGCGCTTTTTGGGCGCTGCCGCCCGGAAAATTTTGTGTCAGGCGCAGAAACATGCAGGCCATGACCGCAAACCAGATTGCCCCGGATCATGAAAAGCCCCTGAGCCCAGGGTCAAGAGCGGCATGGATTGACTGCGCGCGGGGCATAGCCATTGTGCTGGTGGTATACCGCCACGTACTGCTGGGGATGAAGGAAGCAGGGTTGCTGCGGGATGTGTTCTTTTTTAATTTTTCCCATTTTTTGAATGTGACGACCGCCCTGCCGGCATTCTTTTTTTTTGCAGGTTTTTTTGTAAAGCGGTCATGTGCGCATTATGGAAAAAAATTTATGCTCAACAAGCTGCGCGTGCTGGTGTATCCCTATTTTATCTGGTCGATCATCACTATTATCATAAAATCGGCCATGTCGGGATATGTGAACCGCAAAGCCGGCTTTCAAGATGTCGTGCAGATCGCGTACGTGCCCTATGATATTTTTTGGTTTCTCTATATACTGTTTTTGTTTGAAGTGATTTTTTGGGCTTTAAAAAAGATAGACACACGGATACTGCTTGCGGCATCGGTGCTGCTGTATCTCGTGAACTGTTTTTGTAGTTTTTATTTTACGCTCGACCTGCTGGCGCAATACCTCCCGTTTTTTTATCTGGGGGCTTTTGTGTATGAGAAATTTAAAATCGAGCCGGTAATGGCCCGTATGGGCATTGTGGCCTTCACTGCTCTGGCGGCGCTGCTTGCACAGGTCGCTGCGGCCTGGCTGAACTGCTCGGGCCTTGAGTCGTTTGTCATGTTTGAACAGCATAAGCATATTGTAAACCTGCTGTACGATTGTACGGGAATCCTGCTGGTGGCATCATTGTCGATCTGCATCGCAGGGGATAAAAACCGCTCGCTGTTGAGCAGGCTTTTAGTTTTTTTAGGAGTCAACAGCCTTTATATTTATGTTGCCCATACGATTTTCACCGCCGGGTCAAGGATCATTCTAAGCAAAGTGTTTGATATCCAAAGCCCCGGCGTACATGTTGCCGCTGGCGTCATACTTGGCGTGGCCTGTTCGCTGCTGCTCTATGGGCTGAGTAAGCGCTTCGGGTTTCCGTATCTGTACAGGCTGAGCGACGGGGACGGGAGAGCGGCATGCTGACTAAAGCCATTCTCAACAACACCGCATTTCTAACAGCATCGACCCTGCTCTCAAAAATTGCCGCCTACGCCTATTTTATTATTATTGTGCGCCGGTTTTCGCAGGAGGAGATCGGGCTCTATGCCGTGCTCATAACCGCCTATCTTTTTATGGAGCTGTTTTCAAATCTGGGCCTTGATAAGATTGTGATACGGGAGCTGTCGCGAGCACGTGATGCTCATGACCACCGGCTCATTCATACAGCCCTGGGCATAAAAGCCGGTGTTTCGCTGTGCGTGCTCATCCTGTGCGTGGGGCTGTTCAGTTTTTTTTATGCGGATTATTTTTATCTGTATCCTGTGCAGATCTGTCTTTTTTTTACGGCCGTATTTCCTCTTGCCGTTTCCCGTACCATCGAAAGTTATTTTACCGCCCATGAACGCATGGCCATCCCCGCCATCAGCCAGTTTGCAGAACGCGGCACACTTTTGGCGGCTGCTGGGCTTGTCGCCGCAGGGGTGCTGCAGTTCAGGGGTTTTTTGCTTGCCCCCCTGGCAGCCACAGGGGTCAGGATGCTGCTGCTTCTGGCATGCTTTCCCCGGCGCGGCTCTGTCTTGGCCGGGCTTCTGCCTGCAGGAGGGATGATGAAACTGCTGAAAGAATCATTTAAAATGCTTACGGTTGAAGTATTTGCCCTGATCTATTTCCGCTTTGATATTTTTATGCTTTCGAAAATGGCCGATATGAGGGTAACCGGCATTTATCAGGTTGCCTATAAGGTTTTCGACTTTTTTATTTCCCTTTTTGCGGGGTATTTAACTGCGGTCTTCCCGTGGCTTTCGCGTCGCAAAGAGCATGCGGGCATGGCGGGCATACTTTTATACGGCGCGCTTCTGCTGCTGGGGATATCCTGCGGGGTCATACTGTTTCGTGAGCCCCTGCTGGCATGCTTTCAGAAGGAGTATACGCAAGGCGCTACGGCTTTGCTTCTGCTTATGTTGACGCTTCCGCTTGTGTACGTAACTTCAATGCTTGCAAACTATGCTATCGCCCTTAACAGGGCGGGCCTTCTGATGAAACTGGCCCCTGTACTGGTTCTGTGTAATGTGTGTTTGAATTATTTTCTTATACCCCGTTTTTCCATTAATGGGGCCGCCCTGGCAACGCTGGGCTGCGAAGTGCTAAGCGCCGCCGTTCTTTTGTGGTCGCTGCGCACATGCCTGATGCGCAGCGATACTCCAGCGGCCCGGGCCTGAATGCCGCTGAGCTTTTGACGGGATATTTGAAGGAGCATCTCTTTTTATGGAAAAAAACAGAATGTCCTATGTGCTCATGGCGCTTGCTCCGTGCCTGGTCATGTCGTTTATGCTTTTTACCAGTGACGCCAAAGGCCTCCTTGTAACGGGCGGGGTTTTTGCTGCGGCGCTGCTGTATTATCTGATCGTGCGATTCAGGTTCATGCTGCTTGCAGCGGCAATAGCGGTTATGGCTTTCTGCCCTTTTTACTTCGGCATTCAGGCTGGCGGGCTTCCTAAAATATATGCAGATAATATAATCTATTTTACCTACATCATCTATTTTTTTATTCTCTACGTGATTATCAGGCAGAAAAGACCTTACCTTGGGGACGCTCCTCTGGCGATGGCTCTGGGCCTTTTTTTTCTGGCGCATGCTATAAGCTTTGTTTTTAATCCAACGGCCTCCATCCCGGCGCGTAATTTTTTTGAAACATATTTCCTTGGGATTATTTTGCTCTACATTTTTTTAATCGAAGTTGAACAAAAAAATATCGATTTGATCATCAACGTTATAGTTTTTACCACCTTCGTACTTTCTGTGCTGGTGATTGCAGAAAAAGTTGCCGGGTATAACCCCATCATGGATGCAGCGCCCAAGGATTTTTCCTATATTACCCCGGAGCAGGCAGCGCAGGTGCGCGGGGTATACCGGCCATATGCTACGTTTTTCAGCCCATCCGAGGCGGGCACATTTATAGCCATGGGGATACCGTTTATTATCTACAGGATGTACAGCTTCCGGTGGCCTCTCGCGGTAGTGCTGCTTGGCGCCTCTTCTGCTGCCATTGTGCTGAACTATACCCGGGGTGTCTGGATCGCGCTTGCGCTGACCGGGCTTATTTTTATACGACGCCTCAGGCTGATTGCTGCGGTTCTTGCGCCGGCTGCAGTGCTTGGCGGCACTGTTTTAGCCATGACCATGCGCGACAACCCTTTTGTCCAGCGCCTTTTTGACCCGGCCAATCTGCTGAACCGCTTCTTTTACTGGGATATTGCGCTGAATATATTTGGTGATAATATGCTCATGGGCATCGGGCATATGAAATTCAAAGACATGTATTTGAAGTTTGTCCGGGGCGTTGATGCGACGGTCTCGGTGGATATTAAACAGGTTTTTGTTCCGGATAATATTTTTTTAACCACGCTGATTGAGCACGGCCTATTTGGCTTTATTGCTCTTACCGGTCTCATAGTGTTTGTATTTTTGAGGCTCAGGAGCCTTCGAACAGGCCTTGCACAGGCAGGCGATACCGCCAATGAAAACCTTGTCAAAGCCTGCGGCATGGGCCTGAGCATCTATATTCTGGCCGGCCTGCTTGCAGATGTGCATTTGTTTACAAAGGCGACGAAGTTTTGCTTCATTATCATGGGGGTTGCGTTCTCGGTTGCCAAGGGCAGGCATTTTTTATACGGCGGAGCTTCCCGTGCTGTGAAAAAACGCGCATCGGAGGGCTGTGATGTTAAGAAAGAAGCATGTGCAATAAAGGAGCTGCCGTTGTGAAGACCGGACCTATTACAGTTGTTCACATCACCCAGGCTCTGGGCGGCGTTGAGGTGGCCATTAAAAATATTATCCGCCATCTGGATGTTTCGCGGTTTTCCTCTGTTGTGATGCTGCCGCCCGGCACATATGATTTTATGACAAAAAGCGACGGGCAGGCCAGGACGGTTTTTGTGCCCTATGAGCGCCGCATCAATCCTGCACATGACCTGCGCACGCTGGCAATAACCGTTCGGGAGCTGAAGCGCCTCAGGCCCCATATCGTGCATGCTCACAGCGCCAAGGGCGGATATGTCGGACGGATTGCGGGCTGGCTTCTGGGAATACCCACGATCTATACGCCCCATGCTTTTTCTTTTTTATCTTCGTCCTCTCCGGCGACGCGGCGGCGCTATATCGTCCTTGAGAAGATGGCTCGCGCATGCACCAGTCTTCTTGTCGCCTGTTCCGAATCGGAGCGGCGGCTTGCCTGTGAAAAAATAGGGTTTAGGCCTGAGAAGACGGCGACGTGGGTAAACAGCATTGCCCCGGCTTTGCTGCACCCGTACCCCCGAACCTATGATTTTGACTATATCTGCATGGCGGGCAGGCCCTCATATCAGAAGAATATTGACATGCTTGTTCGTGTCATGGCACTTCTGCGCGGGCAGGGCCTTGCAATCAAATGCATTCTTGCAGGCGTTGGTTTTTTTGCGCCACTGGAACAACGATTGCGTGATATGATACATGCCGAAGGACTCGATGATGCGTTTGTACTGCTGCCATGGGTTAGCCATGAGCAGGCTCTGGGTATTATTGCCCACAGCCGGTGCTATGTGTCCACTGCCCGCTATGAAGGGATGCCGCTCACGGTGATCGAGGCTATGGGCCTGGGCAAAGCAGTTGTGGCAACTGATGTTGTGGGTAATACCGACTGCATCAGCCATGGCTTGAACGGATTCCTGGTTCCTCTTGACGACAGCCAGACAATGGTAAACCGTATTGTGGAACTGCTGGGCAATGAGGCCTTGAGAGCCGGTATCGGTGAGGCCGCGCGGCAGCACATGATCGGCTGTTTGGACATTACAAAAAATATCGGCGGACTTGAAGCGCTGTATTGTAAGACTGCGGCAGGAGAGGGGCCTCATGGCACAAAGATCTAAGGAGCTTACATGACGGATGTTTCTGTCATATATGTCAACTGGAACAGCGCCCGGGAGATACTGGCCTCTGTGGCATCGGTGCGGCAGCGCACCGCAGGCGTCAGCTTTGAAATCATCGTCGTTGATAATGCATCTGCTGAAGGAGTTGAGCCGCTTGTGCGCCGTGATATCAGCCTTATTCGCAATCAGCGCAATGCCGGCTTCGGCGCAGGCTGCAATATCGGCGCCCGGCATGCCACAGGAGAATTTCTGCTGTTTCTCAACCCCGATACCATGCTGCTCAATGACGCGCTGAGCATTCTGATGGCCTTTATGCGGGGCCGTCCGCAGTGCGGCGCTGCCGGTCCCCTGACCCGTGAGCAGGACGGCGCTATTCTTTTTGGCGCAGGCAGGGCTCTGCCGTCGCTGTGGCGAGAATTTCTCGAGCATTCGACCCTCACCTTCCGTTTTCCCGGAAACAGGATCGCGGGTATGCCTTACTATTCCTTTTGGGATCATTGCTCAACACGTGAGGTTGAAGCGCTGCAGGGATCGTGCATGATGTTCAGGAAAGAGGTCTTTGACCGTATCGGGGAATTTGACGAGAGGTTTTTTCTTTATTATGAGGAGACCGATCTGTGCAAACGACTGCGCGATGCCGGACTGAAGGTTTTCTATGTGCACGATGCCGAGATCCTGCACACGGGCAAGCGCAGCACCACAAAGCGGTACAAAACCGTCGATGTCATGGTGTTTCGGTATTTTGAAAGCGCATGGTGCTATTTTGTCAAACACAATGGCCTGCCCTATGCACTGGCCTGGCGTGCGATGGTGGCTGGCATGTACCTGCTGCGTTATTTGTTGCACCGAAAATCCGTGTATCTTTACTATTGCCTGTGGGCAGGCGGCTATCGGCGAGCAATAAAACCGGATCAAGAGATGTAAGTGCAAGGAGCAAGGAGTATGCAGCTGCTGAAAAAATTTTTCTTTGTCGCGCGCTATCTTCGCGCTCGCCTGATGCATCGGGGACTGAAGATGACAGGTTTTGTTTTTTTTGAGCCTGATGTCAGTTTTAAAATTGAGTGCGGCGGACGAGTGCTGCTTGAAGAAGGGGTCTATATAAAAAAAGGGGCTATTCTTGAATGCGCTTCAACCGGAACGCTGATTGTGAAAAGAGATGCCAGCATTGGCTGCTATGCCTGGATCGGATGCACGAATAAAGTTGAGATCGGCGTTAAAACTCTCGTCGGACAGAGCGCAACTATTTTTGATGTCAATCATCTCACCGCCGCCGACCAGTATATCGCCGATCAGGGTTACACGCCGGGAGAAACAATCATAGGGGATGACTGCTGTATAACGGCAAAAGCAACAGTTGGGGCTAATGTAAAAATAGGCAGGGGAGCCATTGTGGCGGCCCATGCCGTTGTTGTTAAAGATGTGCCGGAATACAGCATTGTGGGCGGTATCCCCGCTAGATTAATTAAGGTGCGCTCATGACAGGCAACAGTGGGGCATGCTGCATATCGGGTTGCAGCCATGTTTAGCATCATCATTCCAACATGCAACCGGGCTGATATTCTGCAGCGAAGCTTAGCCTGCATGCTGGCCATGGAGGGCGTAGAAGCCTGCGAGTTTATTGTGATTGATGACGGGTCTACTGATTTGACATCAGCCCTGCTTGAGCAGTATCGGCTGCGTGATAACCTGCACCTGACGGTCATCACGCAGAAGAATAAGGGGCCTGGCGCTGCGCGCAATGCCGGCCTGCGGGTAGCGCGCATGGAGTATATTCTTTTTCTTGATGATGACGTTTTCCCCGATGCCGCACTTCTCCGGCGGCATGCTGATTTTTTGGCTGAAGGCTTTGATGTGTCTCAGGGCGTGCTGCGCTGGCACCCCGATGTGGAAAAAGCACCGGTCATAGGTTTTATGGAGTCGCGGGGCATGCAGTTCGGGTTTGCCCCGGTGGGCAATGACCGGGAGGCGAGTTTTTTAAATATTTATACAGCCAATCTGGCTCTTCGCAGGGCCGATGCCCTGAGCAGCGGCGGATTTGATGATGTGCTGACGGCAAAGCGGTATGCCTATGAGGACACGGCCTTTGCCTATACTCTTGCCCGTGCAGGTCTTCGTCTGGGTATCAACAGCAGGGCATGGGCCTATCATTATCATCCCATGACCGAAGATGGCCTGGTGGGCCGCGAGTACAAGGTCGGCTATGCTACGCGCGTGCTCAAGATTCACTATCCCGAAATAGCCGGTGCGCTGAACATTGAGCGGATTGTTGCGTACATGGAGCTGCAGCGGCCGGTACTGGCTCTGCTTCTGCGGCTGCCGGGCATAGCCCGCCTGGTGGGCTACGAGATGTATCTCCGCCTGCGGTGCCGCGACGCGTTTCTGCGGGGGTATGCCGAGTGCCTGCAGTCGGAGAATGATTCATGACAGGCAGGGAGAGCATATGAAAAGATGTCTTTTGAAAAAAATGCTTGCTGTGGCGATTCCTGCTGTGCTCGGGGTTGTCATGTCGGCGGGTGCGGCGGCTGCCGCTGACGCATATCTCTACATCAAGGGCAAAATGGAGCCGCTCTATATTCAAAATATCAAATTTTATTATTACAATGACCGCGTGTCGCAGGAAACGGCCATTGTAATTATAAAAGAACAGGGCAAGTATCACGGCATGCCGTTTACAGAACTGCGCGAAATTAAGTTCGACAAGCTGGTGGGTAATCGTAATATGAAGCCTGTGTTCAAGGTGGAAGTTCAGAATCAGGACGGCGGCGTACATATTGACGGGATGCTTATGCCGCTGCGGAAAATTTCGGGCAGTTATCAGGGCCGCAGCTGGGATTTTAACCTGATGCTTGACCAGGGCTATGAACAGAACGCCGACAATCTGCAGGCGGTCAAGTTTATGCGATGGAATAAGTGACCGGTCGCGCAAAGGATATAACATATGAGCCATCCCGTGGTTTCGGTCATCATTGTCGCCTATAACAATGAAGCATCCATTGGGCCCTGTCTTGACTCACTCGTGCAGCACATGAGCATGGCCTGGGAAGCGGTCATTGTCGACAACTCTCCCGACAGCCTCACCAGCCGCAGCATTATGCACTTTCAAGCCGGCAATCCCGGGGCCGCCGTGCGCCTGGTGCAGCCAGGCTCCAATCTCGGCTTTGCCTGCGGCTGCAATACCGGCGCCAGGCAGGCCCTTGGCGATTACTTCATGTTTCTTAACCCGGACACCTGTTTGTCCACCGATGCGGCAGCCGGGCTTATCGATTGCCTGCAGCGCTGCGCTACTCGAGCTGTAGCAGGCCCGCAGATGCTGGATGGAAACGGCTGCGTCACCAAAACCTGCCGTAATCTTCCCACGCCGGGAAGAATTTTACTGGATATGACGGGACTGGACCGCATGGTGGGCGGCTACAGGCTGCTGCACTTTTCACATACCGAATCGCGGGCCGTGGAACAGGTGATCGGCGCATGCTTTTTTATGCACCGCAGCATCTTTGAGCGTTTTCATGGTTTTGATGAACAATTCTTTGTCTATTTTGAAGAGGTTGATTTTTGCAGGCGCGTGCGTGAGGCAGGGCTTTCGGTTTGGTTTTGTGCCGAGGCAAAGGTGATGCATCAGAGCGGGCAGTCATGCGAAAGCCAGCCGGCTGCCGCCGCCATGATTGCCATGCTCAGAAAAAGCAGGCTTTTGTATTTTAAAAAATATTTTTCCATCCGGCAGATTTTGCTCCTCTGGCTGTTGAACAAGCTGGAGGGTGCCGCAAAGGCAATGGTTTTTATATGTTTTTTTCTGGCAACACGAAAATCCCTCTATCGCGAGAAGGCAAGGGGATATCTTAAGGTGATGCTATGGTGAAGGTGCTTGCCCTGACGGTCAAACCGCTGCTTGCACCCGACACGCGGTACCGGATTCTGCAGTATATTGAGCCGTTCGCCAGACGCGGCATCACGGTGGATCACCGTAGCCTTTTTGGTGATCGTCTGCACCGGTTGTTTCAGCAGCCCGGTGGAGTTCCCCTCAAGATGCTCTGCTACAGCGCAGCCTGGGTTGGCCGGGCTGTAGAGATTGCGCGCTCTGCAAGAGGCTATGATGCCGTCTGGATTAGCCGGGAGCTATCGCCGATCGGGCCGCCGCTGCTTGAAAGGCTGCTGCTGGGGATGCACAAGAAGGTTGTGCTGGACATCGACGACGCCATTTTTCTTCCTGATGAGGCCACCACAAGCTTTATCCATCATCGCCTGCGCGACTTCGGGAAGTTTGAAGCAACGGCAGGCAGCTATGCCGCCATCATTTGCGGCAACAGTTTCCTTGCCGATTATTTTACCCGCTTCAGCAATCGTGTGCATGTCATTCCTACGGTGGTGAGCATGGCCAGGTACGGCGCTGTAGAGCATCGGCCATCGTCTGCCATCCGCATCGGGTGGATCGGCATGCCTTCCAATGCTCCGCATATCGACATGCTTGAAAAACCGCTGCGCTCATTGCGCAAAGCCATGGGCGTGCAGGCCATTATCGTCGGGGTCACTGAAAAGCGGCCATGGGATGATGGGGGGCTGCAGTATGTTCCATGGGAGCTTGCCCGGGAGCTTGACTATTTCGCCGATTTTGATATAGGCGTAATGCCGCTTCGTGATTTTGCCTTTGCCCATGGCAAATGCGCATTTAAAATTATTCAATTCATGGCCGCGGGCGTGCCGGTGGTGGCCTCTCCTGTGGGGGCCAATGCAGAGGTGATCCGCGACGGTGAGAACGGCATGCTTGCCGCTTCGGATACAGAGTGGGAGACAAAGCTTGGTATGCTTGCGGCCGATAGTCGATTGCGCCGTACAATGGGCCGGGAGGGCCGCCGCACCGTTGCCGACGGCTACAGCCTTGAAAAATGGGTCGACCTGTACGCGGCTATTTTTAAAAGTTGAATTTGTGCATGCCTGCAAAAGGCTGTTTTTTTGGGGACACGAAATGAAGCTTTCTGTAAATCGTATTGTGCTGCTTGTGCCATTATTATTGTTTATGGCCTGGAGCAGTGATGCCGGCGCGTTCCGGTTCGGTATCAATGCAGACAACTGGGACCGGCAGATAACCAAGCCTGCTTTCGGCGACGCTCTGAAACAAATGGGCTGTGAATTTATCGTCTGGCATCTCTCGCCCGAGGAAGAGGTGTCGGATGCCCGCCTGATGGAGATCGTCGATTTCTGCCGAAAAAACAATTATCAATATCTGTTCAACACGGAACTGGTGAACTATGTGCCCGGCTACTTTTATTTCCAGCAGCCCGACGGCACCTACCGCTATGACCTGAAGCCTGAAACCCTGAAAAAGCTGCAGGCCGACCCTCTGTTTTTAGGCGTCGTGTATGATGAGCCCGAGCTTATGCAGAGCCTATGCGGCGTTAAAATTAAGGGAAACGTGACAAAGCCGTATTTCGCCGACACGCAGAACCGCCCCGTCATAGAAGCCCATGATATGGTGGTAAAAAAGATGGCAGAGCTTGTGAAATATTATGAGGGGTACGGAAAAAAACTCGTTTTTGAAATGGTGTTTCCCGATTACGCCCATCCTGCGGCGCAGGCCGGGGTGACGCTTGCGCCCAAGCTGTTGAAAGAGACATACAATGATCTGATGTACTATATGTATGCGGGTGCAAGCATTCAGTATGGCCGGCCCGAGCTGTGGGCATGCGTTGATGTATGGTTCAAGGATAAATTCCCCGATGAGGGCAATGCCGGAAAGGGCGGCCACAGCCCCGACGAACTCTACGATGCGCTTTGCTTTGCCGTGGAGCGCGGGTTCGACTATGCCTATGTGGAGCACGCAAAGGCTCTCATGGATAAATCCTTCAGGCTCACGGCTTACGGCGATAAAGTGATTGCTTTTCAAAAAACGCGGCAGACACTGAAGCAGCAGAGCTGGAAGCAGATCAGCCCCGCCTATATCGTCAGGCGCTTCCCCGACGGCTACTGGGGGCAGGAGTTCTCGCCGTTCATTCCCGACCACCCCTACGGCTCGTGGTTGAAAACCGACGCCCAGCGCGCGGCTGCAAAGGCATGGCTGCAGGAGCTCAACAGTCTTTCCAAAGGAAAAATTCCCGCCGATGCCGATACCTGGAATGCCCTGTCCCACCCGGTCTACGGCAAGACGGGATATGCGGCACTGGCAGGCCTGCCGCCCATGCTCATAGTCGACCATATGTTTTCGCCGCCGGGACCCTATCCCAATGCAACATTTGTCGACCTGGTTCCAAAGGAGCTGAGCGAGACGTTAAAACGCTAAGAACAGGTCATGCCGCAGCAGCCTTCTCTGAGCTCAAGCTTTGCCTGTCAGGGGCTTGCGCTCGCGCCTGCGGTTACCATTTGTCTTGACTAAACAGAGTGAAGCGGATAAAACATGCAAGATAAGCAGGGCCTCTATTGGGGCGCTTTTATTTATATTGTGTAGTCTTATTTATTCGTCCAGGTGATCATGAAGGAAAGAATTAAAACGATAATTGCACAGGTTTTTGACGCATGCCGCAGTGAAGGCATGTTTACCGGAGAACTCCCCGATTTTGTCGTTGAGTCGCCCCGGAGCCGTGAGCACGGTGATCTGGCGGTTAATGTTGCCATGATGCTTGCTAAAAGCGAGAAGAAACCGCCGCGCGAAATTGCACAGAGTCTGGTTGCACGGCTTCAGGGCTGCGATCCTGTTATCGAAAAGCTTGAAATTGCCGGACCCGGATTTATTAATTTTTATCTCCGGCAGGATGCCTGGCATGAGGTTTTAAAAGATATTGAGGATCAAGGTTCACGTTTCGGTTCCTGCCGCGTCGGCAAGGGCCGCAGGGTGATGGTTGAGTTTGTGAGCGCCAATCCCACAGGGCCTCTGCATATCGGCCATGGCAGGGGTGCGGCTCTGGGCGACGCACTTGCACGCGTGCTTGCCTTTGCCGGTTTTGACGTTGTGCGTGAATATTATATCAACGACATCGGCAACCAGATGCAGAACCTTGGCCGTTCGCTGTATCTGCGCTATCAGCAGCTGTTGAAAAAGGATGTGGAGTTCCCCGAAGAGGGGCTCTACCGGGGTGCGTACATGCTGGACATTGCCCGGGACTTGATTCTCAAACAGGCCAATAAAATTCTTGATATGCCCGAGGATGAAGCTGTGGGGCTGTGTACGCAGTTTGCTGCATCCACTATTTTGCAAGGCATTGAGGATGATCTGGAACTGTTCGGCGTGAAGTTTGACTCCTGGTTTTCAGAAAAAACCCTGTTTGACTCGGGGGATGTGCCTGCCACGCTTGAGCAGATGAAGGTAAAAGGTCTTGCCTATGAATCAGAAGGCGCGCTGTGGTTCAAGGCCACGGACTTCGGAGATGAAAAAGATCGCGTCATGGTGCGGGCCGACGGCCGCACCACCTATTTTGCCTCAGACATCGCTTATCATAAAAATAAATTTCAGCGCGGGTTTGAGCGGGTGATCGACATCTGGGGCGCTGATCATCACGGCTATGTTCCCCGCCTTGCTGCGATTTTGAAGGCCATGGGCCTGCCTCAGGACGCTTTGGGCGTAATTCTTGTGCAGATGGTAAATCTGCTTCGTGACGGCCAGCCGGTTGCCATGTCCACAAGAAGCGGCGAGTTTGTGACGCTGCGGGAAGTCATTGAAGAAGTGGGCAGCGATGCCGCGCGGTTTATGTTTCTTACGCGCCGCTCGGACGCTCAGCTTGATTTTGATTTGGAGGTGGCCAAAAAGCAGAGCGATGAAAATCCGGTGTATTATGTCCAGTATGCTCATGCCCGCATCTGCAGCATGATTGCAAAAGCAGTTGAAAAAGGCGTGCCGCTTTCAAAATTCGCCGATATAAATGCCGGATTGCTTATTGAGGACGAGGAGCGCGAGATCATAAAGAAGCTTGCGCAGTTCCCTGAGCTTGTTGCCGGCAGCGCACTTGCGGCCGAGCCGCACCGGGTTTCGGCCTATCTCATGGAGCTTGTGGGGCAGTTTCACAGCTATTATGCCAAGCATCGCGTGGTGACCGATAATCAGGCCCTGAGCTCTGCGCGCCTGAATCTCATGAGCGGGATAAAGACGGTGCTTGAAAACGGCCTTGCGCTGCTTGGCGTGACAGCGCCGGAGAAGATGTAAACGATTTCGGATTTCGGAATAAAAAAAGATTTTTTTTTAGTGTAATATGGGAATAGTCCGTTTTATTTTCAGCTGTATAACGCAGGCCATAAAGATCGCCATCGGGGTTGCCATAACCATTGGGCTTTTTTTTGCCGCGGGTTATCTTGTCGATGTGTTTGCATCTAAAAAAACAGCTCCGCCGACCGACCCGAAGCTCCAGCCCTATGCCGATCACGGCATGCCTCTTACCGGCAGCAGACAGAAAGACAAATCCCCTTCCCTGTATATGAGTTTTTTTGAAACGCTTTTGAATAAAAAGCCGGATGTTATGCCTCAGCCGGAAGCTGAAAAAAAGCCGGAATCGGGGCTCCCTGCAGCCGCTGTTTCCGCTGGTGGTGCAAAACAGCCCGGAGCCCTGGCCGACAATAAGACCGCTGGTATTGCCCGGCAGTGGTCTCTGAGGGCTGCAGAGGATAAGAAACTGCCTGTTTCTGCGCCAACAGTCGCCTCTCCGCCTGCCCCGCAGGGCTCCTCGTCTGAGACTCTTACCTATACGCTCCAACTCGGATCTTTTCAAAACAATGAGGTTGCAACGGCATTTTCAAACTCCCTTGCAGCCAAGGGCTATGAGTCCCACATTGTGAAGATTACGGTTCCCGACAAGGGTGTGGTTTACCGGGTGCGTGTCGGCAAATACAGAAGTCTTGAAGATGCGCAGAAAATGGCTACTGAACTTGAGAAGAAGGAAGGCATCTCGGCCTTTATTACTTCCAAGTAATCTTTTCCAGCTATTCCGACCTATTTCTCCTGATTTGATCCTTATTTGTTTTTTTTAAACCTCGTGCTTTTTTTTCTGCGCATGATATAGCTTATGGCAACTGTTTTTAAGATTTGATTCGACAATTAAAGTAAATATCCGACAGGAGCAGGCATGTCCCTTTCTCTCAACAAACCCAAACTTGATAATCTTGCCAATGAGATATGGAAATCCGCCGAGCGGCTACGCGGAAAATTCAAAGCATACGAATATCAGACTGTCGTTTTGCCCATCATTGTCATCCGGCGGCTTGAATGTGTTCTGCTGAAATGGCGTGAGGATAAAAAGGCCGAGATTCGGACAAAACAGCCAAAGCTTTCTGAAAAGGATCTTAATGCTCTGGTTAAAAAGCTGGAACAAAACCCGCAGCAAGCCCCTTTTTCCAATAAAACGGATTGGACCCTGCGTAAAGTTTACGAAGAAGACCACGCACTTCTTGAACAAAACTTCCGTGCCTATCTCAACGGCTTTTCAAAAAATGTTGACGATATTATCGAGCATTTCAATTACCGTGGCACCATCGGCCAAATGGTGAAGAACAACCGGCTCGCGCCTATTCTTAGCCAGTACAAAGAACTTGACGTTGGTCCCGATCAGCTTTCACCGCTTGAAATGGGATATGTCTATGAAGAACTTCTCAAGCGTTTTTCTGAGCAGAGCGGTGAAGAGGCTGGTGATCATTTCACACCGCGTGAAATTATCCGCCTGATGGTCGAATTACTTGAAATACCCATACCTGATAAAAATATTTCAATCTATGATCCCGCAGCAGGTACCGGCGGTATGCTGTCGGTTGCCAAGGAACACCTGCTTGATCGAGCAAAAAATGAGGCTGAAAAAGAGCGGGTTGCAAAGCTTCTTACGATTTATGGCCATGAGTTTTCTCCCACCAACTATGCCATTTGCATGGCTGACCTGCTTATCAAGAACGATCAGCAGGCAAAAGTATATTGGGGCAATTCGCTTATCCCTCACGATAAAAATAGCCGAGAGCCGGGTGATCAGCTGCCGGAAACAACATATCGTTTTGATTTCATGCTCAGTAATCCTCCCTTTGGCGTGACCTGGGGCGGGAAAGATGGCTATGAAGCCGATGCACGTAAACTTAAAAAGACCCGTTATCAAGCCGGTATGCCGCGAACCAATGACGGCGCACTGCTTTTTTTGCAGACTATGCTCGCCAAAATGCAACCGCCGGAAAAAGGCGGTAGCCGCATTGCTATCGTTTTTAACGGCTCGCCGCTTTCTAATGGCGACTGCGGCTCCGGCGAAAGCGAAATACGGCGCTGGATACTGGAGAATGACTGGCTCGACGCCATTGTCATGCTGCCTGACCAGCTTTTTTACAATACTGGCATTTTCACGTACATCTGGCTGCTGCGCAACGAGAAGCCCGCAAGTCATAAAGGCCGGGTGATGCTGATTGACGCGCGAAAACAGTTTGAAAAAGATCCGAAAGCGTTTGCCAGCAAACGAAATCGCATGACCGACTTGCACCGCGACTGGATTGAAGAGCGCCACCGCAAAGGCTGGGGTAAAAGCTATGAAGATGAAAATGTAAAATTATTTCAGACAAAAGATTTTGCCTTTCACAAGGTGGCTGTTGTCTTCTGGCAGACCGACGAGAACGACCAGCCCGCCATTGTCACCGAGCCCTATGAAAAAGCTTTCACAGCGGCGAATGTAAAAAAAGAGCAGGAGTTCTACGATAGCGATCTAACCTTCCGAATCCGCCTGAAGTCTGGAAAAAGCGAGAAAACGGTTGCGCTGGCACTTTCCTCGAAGGATAATGCGGCAAAAAAGTTCAAGGCAGTGATGGATGATAAGCCGGAGGTCATCTCGGTTGAATGGACTCACCGCCACTATGTGAAAGATGATGAATACATCCCCTACGACGAAGACATCGAAACATTCTTGAAGCGCGAAATCGGCAAGCCCATTATCCGCTGGGAAGACAGCCCGCAACTCGGCTACGAAATTTTGCCGAACAAATACTTCTACCGCTATCAGCCGCCCACGCCTGCAAAAGAATTGCTGAAGGAGTTTTGGAAATTAGAAAAAGAGGCAGAAAAAATGCTGGAGGGGCTGGCGAAATGACCTTTGTCGAATCCAACGAGCTTTGGCTTGACAAAGTGCCTGCTGGCTGGAAGCGAAGCAGGATTCGCAATGTCGCGAGGTTTTCACCTGGTTGTTCTAGCACCCCGCCGACTGCTGATGAAGCCTGCACGATAGTACCCATGGAATTGATCTCCGCTGACGGTGCAGTTGATGTGTCTAATCAGCTCACTTTGGAGGATATGCAGGCAGGGCTTAATCTATTCGAGCAAGGTGATGTGCTTTTTGCAAAAATCACCCCTTGCATGGAAAACGGCAAGGGCGCTTTTGTGCAATATTTGCCGACACGTTACGCCTTTGGAAGCACAGAGTTTCATGTGCTTCGTCCTTCATTTGCAGTTGATGGTCGATTTCTTTACTATGCAACATTCAATCCGATATTTCGCGCCTATGCTGCTGAGAATATGACCGGCGCTGCCGGACAAAAGCGTGTTTCGACGCGGTTTCTTAAAGACACTCGGCTTTTTCTTCCCTCGCTGCCCGAGCAAAAACGCATTGCGGCATATCTGGATGCGAGTTGCGCAGCGCTGGATGCGGCTGTGGTTGCCAAACGCCGCCAGCTTGAAATCCTTGATGCGCTGCGCACGACGTTGGTTTACGAGGCAGTGACACAGGGTATCAATCGGAGCACCTCGATAGTCGTTCACGATATTCCAAGCTATGGACAAACGCCGAAGCATTGGAAGCGCACGAAGTTGCGATACGAGATTTCCATCCAGAATGGCGATTTCGCCTCAGACAAAATTCAGGATGGAGGCGCTTATTCAATTTATGGAGGCAATGGCGTGATGGGTCATATCGATCTGTCAAACGTGGACGGTGAAACAGTTGTTATCGGACGTGTGGGGGCATACTGCGGCAACGCACACTACTTGTGGGGCAAGGCTTGGGTTAGTGACAATGCACTCATCGTAAAATCTCGACATTACGGGCGTTTCCTTTGCTATTTGTTTAACGCACTCAATTTTAACGGACAAGCGAACAGCACGGCCCAGCCCGTGATTACCGGGACGAAAATTAAAAACACCTACGTCGTGCTTCCGCCGCTCGCTGAACAGCAGGCCATCTGCACTTTCCTCGACGCGAAGCTTGCCGAAGAGAAGCGTATCGTCACCGGTATCGAATCACAGATCACAACCCTTACCGCCTACCGCAAGTCACTCATTCACGAATGCGTGACCGGTCAGCGGCGGGTGACGGAGGCGGATTTAGCGAAGGTATTGCGAAATTAAGAGAGATATGGGACTGTTAGGCTGATAAAATTAAAATTTTGAGATTTTTTCACAAAAAAGTTGACTTGGTGCTATATTTATAATAGTAAAGCCTTTGTATTGTGAAAATCTCTCAAAAAAGGTGGTCTTTATGCTTATCGAATTCGAAGT
Source organism: uncultured delta proteobacterium (assembly GCA_903911225.1). Taxonomy (GTDB): domain Bacteria; phylum Desulfobacterota; class WTBG01; order CAIYCZ01; family CAIRTM01; genus CAIWCT01. The sequence goes on along the minus strand of CAIWCT010000006.1, from coordinate 11,580 downwards.
TGGAAACTATCTTTCCTTTAAAAAGCCAGTGCGGTTAAGCATGCTGGCGGCAAATCCCATCAAAGATTATCCAGCCGAAAATACTTTTGAAGCAGGGCGTTATCGATTGCTGAAAAGCGCCGTGATTTATGGAGCAAACGCAAGCGGTAAATCAAATCTTATAAGCGCCATGGCATTTATGCGCTGGTTTGTTCTGAACTCTTCAAAAGAGACACAGGTTGAGGAAAAAATTCAGGTAACACCATTCAAGCTTGATACCGCTACAGAGTATGAACCCAGCCATTTTGAAATTTGTTTTTTGCACAATGGGCAGCGTTATCGGTATGGTTTTGAAGTTGATAAATTCAATATTCGGAAGGAATGGCTCTTTTACATCAAAAAGATAAAAGAAGTCGCTCTTTTTTTGCGCGAAGATGACGGGATTGACATCAGTAAAGATTTTAGCGAGGGAAAAGGGCTAGAAGAAAAAACACGTGACAATGCACTGTTTCTCTCTGTTGTGGCGCAATTCAATGGAACGATTTCTGGAAGTATACTCAAGTGGTTTCAGGGGTTCAGAGCCCTTCATGGCCTTTATGATCATCAATATGAAAAATTCACTGTCAATTTAATGCAGAATGAATCTGCCCGTCTTCTTCTGGTTGATCTGATTCGGAGAGCTGATGTGGGCATTAGCGATATGCTTGTGCAGGATTTGCCCACTAGTGAAGATGATGGGCAGAAAGGGTTGATGAAAGATCCGCAGCGAAAAATTTTCAATTTGAAATATGAAATACTTTCGTTTCATCAGAAGTTTCGTGATGGGATAAAACAAGACGCATTATTCGAACTATTCGATTTTTTCAAAGAAGAATCTGAGGGGACAAAAAAGTTCTTTCGAATTGCAGGGCCACTTCTTGATTGCATTATCAATGGGTATATCGTTGTTATAGATGAACTGGATGCAAAACTGCATCCGCTGCTGACAAAAGCGATTGTTCGTCTTTTCAACTCCGCCGAATCAAACCCGAAAAATGCACAATTGATATTTGCTACACATGATGCAAATCTTTTGAATGATGGGAAATTTCGGCGTGATCAGATATGGTTTGCAGAAAAAAATCAACAGGAAGCTTCCGATTTATATTCACTGGCTGAAATCAAACTGCCGAAAGGTACAAAAGTCCGCAAGGATGAAGCACTTGAAAAGAATTACATTAAGGGGCGCTACGGGGCGATTCCTTACATAGGTGATTTGGGGGCACTTTTTAAGGAGAGAGCGGATGGGGCGTCCCGTAAAACTGAGTGACCAGAAAAAAGAATGGTTTGGTCGTTGCCACTGCAATCAAAAACGCCGTGTTGGAATGCGTGAGGAACGTGAGCGTATTTTGATTGTATGTGAGGGTACGAAAACGGAACCAAACTATTTTGAAGCATTTAAGCAGGATTTGCTGCCGAATGTTGTTCAGTTGGACATTTGCGGGGAAGGCGCCAATACCTTGAGCCTTGTTGCCAGAGCCCAGGATATCAGGGATAGTGAAGCTAAGGGTGAGCATCCATTCGACCAGGCATGGGTTGTATTCGATCGGGACAGCTTCGACCCTGATGATTTCGATAATGCAATACATATGGCTAATGCCGCCGGGATGCGCTGTGCGTGGTCAAACGAAGCTTTTGAATTATGGTATATTTTGCATTTTGAATATCGCAATACAGGAATGAGTCGAACGGAATATCAGAGCAAGTTAACCGGTATGCTTGGAGAACCATATAGGAAAAACGCTCCGAATATGTATCGGAAACTCATGAAACGGGGGAATCAGGTGCAAGCAACAGCATGGGCAGAAACTTTGCATAAAAGTTTCAAGGCTTCTGATACACCATCTTCTCGCTGCAACCCATGCACGACAGTGTTTGAACTTGTCAGGGAATTGAATAAATTCAAACCAGAAGAAGAGTGACGAACCTCAAAATTCACGCAATGACTTTCAATAACTATCAGGCTTGAGAGTGGTGCTGAAGTAAATGGCCAAACGCAAAGCCCCGGAAATTAAGTTTCAAGAGCATGTTGCCGCCTACCTTACCGGTAAGCACGGTTATCCCGTGCTGGAACAAGCCGAAATCACGGATGCTGAGCACTTCATCGCAGAGGATCATCTGTGGGCATTTCTCAAAGCAACACAGAGCGATTTGATCGACAAGCTTGCTGCTGATTATGGAACGGATGCACGAATTGAGATATTCAAGGCGCTCCGGGCAGAACTGAACTATTCGCCGCTGTGGATGCTGTTGCGGCATGGGTTAAAAGTTCGGGGGCTGGAATTTCGCCTTTTTTATTCTAAGCCACGGTCAAGTGAAAGCATCGCCAATGCACACTATGGCCAAAACCGTATTACCTATCGACCGCATTTCTATTTTGCCGACACAAATCAGGAAATCGATTTTGTTCTTTTCCTCAATGGCCTACCGATAGTTGCACTTGAGCTGAAGCACGAAAAAAACCAAACCGTGCATGATGCCGTAGCTCAGTTTGCCGCACGCGACCATGGGCTAAAAATTTTTCAGCATCCTTTCCTGTATCTTGCCGCAGACACAAGCGATGTCATGGCAGCAACCGCGCCGCGCCGCGTGGAGAATTTCCGCTGGCACAATACGGGGCTAAAAAATGAGCCGCTGTCCAGTGATGGCAAAGAATATCCGGTTGAGTTCCTTTACCGAGAAGTCCTATCGAAGGAACATTTGCTGGAGGCGCTTTCGTTCTTTCTGGTCCGTGTGCCGCATCGCGATGCCGAGGATGATAAACCGGAGCGGCCTGCCTTTACTCTGTTTCCCCGCTATCATCAAAGCCGTATGGTTCGAAAGGTGACAGACGATGCCCTGGCGCATTTTACGGCAAATGGCGATATCGGGCGCAAATATCTTATCAATCACTCGGCAGGCAGCGGCAAAACGCTATCCATCTGCTGGTTGGCTGATCGTTTGCACAGCCTGTATAAACCGGGCACAAACGAAAAGTTGGTCGACGTGGTGTTTATTCTCACTGATCGCAAGTCGCTTGATAAAAATATCAAGGACGAAATTGAAAATTTCACGCATCTCCATGATGTGATCGGTCTTGCGCGGGAAGCAAATGACCTCCCACGTTTTTTTGCGCAGCGAAAATCCATCGTCGTGACCACTCAGCAGAAGTTTGCCTGGATTCTGGAAAAAATTAAAAGCGATCCGGATTTGAAAAGCCGGCGTGTAGCCTTCCTGATTGACGAGGCGCACCGCTCGCAGGAAGGAAAGATGGGCGCTGCCATTCGAGTGCCGTTCCGCGATACAGAGGTTCCCGACATTGACGAGCCAGAAGAAGATGAAGAGGAAAAGATTGCCAAAATTATACGTGAACATGATAGTAACCAGCTCTTTGTCGCCTTTACCGCTACGCCCGCACCCGTCACCGTGACACTTTTTGGCGAGCCGTTTGACGCTTATACGGAGGCTGAAGCAATCGCCGAAGGGTATATAGTTGATGTTGCCGCCAGCATCATTTCTTATGAAACGCTGTATCATTTGCATTGTCCTATTGTGCTGAAACTTGACGAAGAAAAGGTTTATCCGGCAGGCGTGGTGGCTAAAGCGCTCAAGAATGTGGCATTTCAGGATGAAGGCCTTATTCAATATAAAGCTGAGGTGATGCTTCGGATTTTCGAAGAGAATGTGAAGCATCTTATCGACGGCAGGGCAAAAGCGATGATTGTCACCAGTTCTCGTGTGGCAGGGCTGCGGTATTTTGAGATTATTAAGCAGAAACTCATAGAGCGTGGCGTGGGCTATAAGGTTCTCTATGCTTTCTCCGATTTTGTGCATTACAAGACGAATGCGGCTATCAGCGAACATGCGGTGAACGAACTTAAAGACGGCGAGCTGATTGAAGACCGTTTCGACGGAGATGATTACCGTTTGATGGTGGTGGCCAACAAATTTCAAACCGGCTTTGATCAGCCACTTCTGGCTGGAATGTTTCTTGATAAACCGGTTATGGATCGCAATGCCGTCCAGACCATTTCACGCCTGAACCGGTGCCACGAAGGCAAAAAGGATGTTGTGGTTGTTGATTTTACGAATAATGCCAGGGCCATCCTCAAGGCATTCATGAAATACCGGAAAGGCACGCCATTTGAGCCCGGTGAGCCGGATGACCAACAGTGCATTCGCCTGTATGACGAGATTATCGAGGCTGGTGTTTTCACGCAAAAGGATGCCGGTGATATAGTCGTATCTCTGGCAAATGAAAAAGATGCACAAACACAGCTCCGAGTGGCTGCGCTACGCCAGCGTTTTGAAGATAAAATCAGCGGCATAGACCAGCGTAAAGCCTTTGTGTATCTGCTGGAAAAGTTTGTGAAAAGCTATCATTTCCTGACCAGCTTTTTTTCGTATTCGGTTGAAATCAAAGAGTTCGCAGTCTTTGCCGAATATGTGGGGCCACAACTTATTAAGCATGGCGCAGTTTCCGAACTGATGCAGCAAATCCGCTAAACCGAAGTCATCAAGGCGGCTGTCAAATCTCTGGGGGAAGTGCGCAGCGGCGGTACAGTAAAACTGAAACCAGGCAAAGGGAAGCCGGGCGCTGGTCCGCCGATCCGAAAAGTATCCGTGCAGGATATGATTGATGAGATTCGTACTCGGTTTACCATCACGGATGAAGAAGCGCTGTTAATACGGCAGGTAACCGATGAAAAAGCTCATGACAGGGAAATCCATGAAACGGTCATTTCACATCGGGATAATCCTGTCTTTATAGAAGAAACTTTCAAGGAACGAGTCGATGGTTTGATCCAGCGCCGCTATGAAGAACTTGGCCATATAAATGAGCTTGTCGATCCACGCTACATTGATCAGGGTGCAATTTTTGATATTATGGCCGGCACGGTGATTCGACATCATCTGGAGTGCGTAGCATGAGCAAAAAAATTAGTCAAATCCCTCCCCATGATCGGCCGCGAGAAAAAATGATCGCAAAAGGAGCTGCTGCTCTCAGCGACCAAGAACTAATTGCTGTCCTTCTCGGTAAGGGCACTCCTCAAATGGATGTGATGACACTTGCTGCCAGGGTGGCGCGTGTTGTAGACGAAAAAGGGCTTGCTGTTCGAGTTGAAGATTTGACTGGGTTTGATGGGATAGGTGAAGCCAAAGCAACGCTTATTTTAGCTGCCATAGAGTTTGCACGGCGGCGTATTAAGCCCGAAGGCGTAAAGATTGCCACCCCTGCCGACGTGTTGCCATTAATTAGGCATTATGCAGACCGCAAGCAGGAGCATTTTCTTGGGATCACCATAAACGGAGCGAATGAAGTTTTGAATGTGCGGGTAGTTTCTATCGGCCTTGTTGATCGCAGTCAGGCACACCCGCGAGAAGTATTTGCTGATGCCGTATCTGATCGTGCCTCAGGTATTATCGTAGCTCATAACCATCCGGCAGGAAGTCTTGAACCATCACAATTTGATATAGAGATAACCAGTCAGTTAAAACAAGCCGGTGAGATTGTCGGCATTCAGCTTCTTGATCACATCATTTTCAATCGAAGTTGCTATTATAGTTTTTTGGAAACTGGATGTTTATAAGGAAGATTGTTTTGAGAATGTAAGCGGTGACAAAACATTACGACAGTCATGAAACGAAGCAAACAGAAATCGAACAGCTTCGGGAGGAAAACGCTTTCCTCAAGGCCCTTCTTGATGCTCACGGTATTGAATGGCAGCAAGAACCTGTAACCTATACTGCAATCCCAGTCCCCGCAGCCTCTGCCCATGAAAGCATCCCAACCCTTGATTCTGCTGCAAAAGTTGCGCTTTTTCGTAACCTCTTCCGGGGTCGTGCGGATGTTTATCCGCTGCGCTGGGAGTCAGCCAAAGGGAAATCCGGCTATTCGCCAGCCTGCGGTAATGAATGGCGAAGCGGTGTGTGCGGAAAGCCTCGGACAAAGTGCGCTGATTGCGAGCAGCGAATGCTGCTGCCTGTCACCGATCAGGTTATTGTTGATCATTTGACCGGGCGGCAGACCATAGGCGTGTATCCACTGCTTACAGATGATACCTGCTGCTTTTTGGCTGTCGACTTTGACGAAGCGGAATGGCGCGATGATGCCCATGCTTTTATGGAATCTTGCCGTGAGCTTCGGGCGCCTGCGGCGCTTGAAGTGTCACGCTCCGGCGATGGCGCGCATGTCTGGATATTTTTTATTGAGGCTGTGCCTGCCCGTGAAGCGCGCAAGCTGGGAGCGGCGATTATCAGCCATACTTGCGCACGCATGCGTCAGTTGAGTCTTGCAAGCTATGACCGTTTCTTTCCTAATCAGGACAGCCTGCCGAAAGGCGGCTTTGGAAATCTGATTGCGCTGCCCCTGCAGAAAAATATTCGCGAACAGGGCCGAAGTGTCTTTGTCGATGAACACTTTAATCCGTGGCCTGATCAATGGTCGTTTTTTGCTTCACTTGTTCGGATGAGTTTACTTGATGTGGAAAACGCTATCCAAAGGGCGACGGGAGGGAGTCATCCTCTTGATGTGGCGTTTGTGACGGATGAGGATGAGCGCGAGCCGTGGAAAAGACCATCTGCTGAATTGACAGAAATTCCGGGGCCGTTGCCATCTTCGCTTAAGCTTGTTCTTGCCAATCAGATATTTATTGAAAAAGCTGCCTTATCGCAGCCCCTTGCAAACCGCTTGATTCGCCTTGCAGCCTTCCAGAATCCAGAATTCTACAAAGCGCAGGCCATGCGCTTTCCTGTCTGGGACAAGCCACGTGTTATCGGCTGCGCAGAAAATTATCCGCAGCATATTGGCCTGCCCCGAGGCTGTCTTGAGGCAGTGTTTGATCTTCTGGACAGGCACAATATCCGCGCTGAGATTCTGGAAGAAAGAATACCGGGTGAAACTGTCAGTGCTGCTTTTACTGGAACTTTGCGAGAAGATCAGGAAGCGGCTGTTGAGGCAATGCTTGCGCATAAGACGGGCGTACTTTGCGCTCCGACGGCATTCGGTAAAACCGTCACCGCTGCAGCGTTGATCGCCCGGAGGAAGGTAAGCACCCTTGTGCTGGTCCACCGCAATGAACTGCTGAAACAGTGGCAGGAGCGGTTAACAACTTTTCTTGAAGTGCCGAAAGGCTCCATTGGCGTGATAGGCGGCGGTAAAAAGAAGCCTTCCGGATGCATCGACATAGCCGTTATGCAGACATTGTCGCGCTATGAAAATCTGCCGACACTGCTTGACAGGTATGGTCAAATCATTGTCGATGAATGTCATCATATTTCAGCTTTTTCCTTTGAGACCATTCTGAAGCAGAGCAAAGCTTCTTTTGTTGTGGGGCTGACGGCAACACCGGTGCGGCGCGACGGACATCAGCCGATCATTTTTATGCAGTGCGGGCCGATTCGCCATAATGCTGCACGACCGGATTCAGCGCCGACGCAGTTGGAAGTCTGGCCTCGTATGCTGCAGGCGCCGACGCTTGCGCCGGAAGCGGCAATTCAGGATGTGTTTCGCTCGCTCACAATCGATGCGCAGCGCAATCAGCGTATTGCGCTGGATATTATTGATGCATTCCGCGAATGTAGAAAAATTATTGCTTTGACTGAACGAACCGAACAGCTTGAACTTCTTCGGGTTGCTATAGGTGATGAAGTAACGCCCTGTTTCATGCTGCATGGCAAAATGTCGAAAAAGAACAGAGCAGAAGTGCTGGAAACGCTTGCCGCTCTTGACGGCTCAGCGCCACGACTAATTCTTGCCACAGGCCGCTTGATAGGAGAGGGTTTTGATCATCCGCCCCTTGATACTTTGGTGCTTTGCCTGCCGATTTCGTGGAGGGGAACGCTTCAGCAGTATGCGGGCCGCCTGCACCGGGAGCATTCCGGCAAACATGATGTGCGGATTTATGATTATGTTGAATATGATCATCCTCAGCTTGCCCGCATGTGGGATAAACGTTTGCGCGGGTATCGGAGCATGGGCTATACCGTGCATGCGGATTAAATAAAGTTGTTTATGCTTTTTATGGGATCTTGCCAGCAGGCAAGCCACTGTGATATATTTTTTTCTGTTTTACAATTTTTACTTCTTTTTAAATAGTATCAGGAGAAGTTATGACCGACTGCGGCATTGTGCTCATGACTGCCGCCTCGCGGGAAGAGGCTGAGAAGATCGCAAACTTTTTTGTTGAAGAGCGTCTGGCTGCCTGCGCCCAGATCATTGCACCCATACAATCAATTTACTGGTGGGAAGGCAAAGTCTGCCGAAGCGATGAGATATTCTTTATGGCAAAAACAACAAGAGATGTTTTTCCCCGGCTTGTTGAGGCCGTACAGAGGTTGCACAGCTATAAAGTGCCGCAGCTTGTTTTTGTCCCCATAGCCGATGGTTCCGCCAACTATTTGGACTGGCTCAGAGCCATGGTCGACAAGGCCTGACCGGTATGCCTGGATAGCAGTGGAATTATCTGTTTTTACTTATTTTTTTTGTTTTTACTGCCAAACATTTCCCCTGTCTTCCCACTGGGTTAAATTCCTTGACAAAGCATAGTATGGGCGATATAAAACACTTTTTAATCATCGGCATTTGTTGCGGTAAAAGTTATTTTTTCTGTTTGACAATCTGTCACAGTCCAGTCTTTTAGGATTTGTTTTTTGTCAGATTTGGCAGTGCATGCGAAATTGCATGTGGAAACTGTAGAAACGCTTTTGTAATGCATTGAAATTGCTTTTGAATATATTGTTTTTTTATTTGTTGTTTTGGCATGGCTTGTGCCAGTTCTATACGGAGCTGGGTATAAATTCTTTAACCAACTTGTAACAGTGTATGAAAGGAGATCGTATGGCAGATTTAATGATCCCGACTGAATTTGGGCTCAGCGAAGAGCGGAAAATGATGCTCGACATGCTGAAGAAGTTCAAGGAAAAAGAGTGCCCCAAGGACAAGATCGGCGAATGGGATGAAGAGAATCATTTCCCGGTTGATGTATGGAAAAAATTGGGCGATGAAGGTATCCTTGGCGCCTGTTTCCCTGAGGAATTCGGTGGAACCGGCGGAAACATCATTGATGAAGTGCTTATTACCGAAGAGATTTCAAACGGTTTTTCAGCCATGGGGCTTGCCTATCTGACCGGCGTCTGCTTCGGCGGTATGTCGATCCTGCACTATGGAACGCCGGCGCAGAAAGAGTTTTATCTGCCGAAGCTTATTGCGGGCGATTGGAACTTCGCCCTCTCGCTGACTGAACCCGGCGGCGGAACGGACATCCTCGGCGCCTTGAAGTCACGCTGCGTTGAGCAGCCCGACGGATCGTTTGTCGCAAACGGCAGCAAGATTTTCACGACCGGTCTGCATGTTGCAAATACCGACGTGTTTATCGCACGCACTGATGATATCCCCGGCAAACCTGCAAAAGGCCTCACGATTTTCCTTCTTGATCGTGATAATATCGGCAAGCATGAGACCGATGGCCCCCTGCTGAAACAGCGTTTTTCAGAGGGTATCACCTACAACAAGATCAAGAAGCTCGGCAGCCATATTCTGGCATCCTTTGAAGTATCCTTTGAAGATGTCAAGATACCCAAGGCCACGATGCTCGGTGAGCGTGGCGCAGGCTGGTATAACCTTCTGGCTACGCTGAACAACGAACGTATCGTGTGCGCCGCCATCTGCATGGGCCTTGCACAGGGCTGCCTCGATGAAGCAAACCAGTATGCCAAAGAGCGTGAAGCTTTCGGCAAACCCATCGGCCAGTATCAGGCTATTCAGCATCAGCTTGCCGATATGGCAACCGAAATCGAGCTGTCGCGCCTGATCACCTACAAGGCTGCCTGGATGCAGGCAAACAAGCCCACAGATCCGGCTGTCGGCGTTATCGCCAGCATGGCAAAGATGTACACATCCGATGCGGCATTCCGCTGCACCGATCGCGCCATGAGAATTCTTGCCGGTTACGGCTTCACCATGGAATATCATATTCAGCGCTACTACAGAGATATCCGCCAGCTGGTATTCGCGCCGATCACTAATGAGATGTCCAGAAATTATATCGGCCAGGTCATGCTGGGACAGCAAAAGTCCTATTAAAAAATGCACCGGTCTTCCGCACTTTTTGCGGGAGACCGGTTTTTTGTGCGATTCCCGCAGGCGTCTTTCTGCTGTCGAGAAGCATGCAGCACGCTCCTGTAATGTTCAGCACCACATGAATGCTGCAGCGATGTTGAAAGTTGCATGAAAGACGCACGATCTAATTAAAATAAATTTAGATTTTATGGGAGGCATTTCATGGAACAAAAGTTTAATACAAGCTTAGTGAGCGGGTTTGGTCCCGCAAAGATGCTGCCCGACCTGAAGTTTGCTGAAATGGAAGCGGGCTTTGACTGCGGCGGTGGAACCTATAAAATCACTGCAGAAGAAGTCGCAAAATTTGCGGCTCTCATGGGCGACAGCAATAAGGGCGATGTGTCGGTTCCGGTCGGCATGATTTATATATTCGGCCTGCGCATCTGCTGGGACCGCAAAGTTTTTCTGGATGGCGCCGTGCGCGCGGGTGACAAGATCGTATTTCACAAGCCTGCAAAGATCGGCGACATCATCACCACCAAGCTCTCCATTGCTGACAAAAAGGAAGTCAAGAAGGAAAAGGATGGCCAGGTTCGCATCAGCAAGTTTCTCTCTGTCGACATGAACGCCACCAATCAGGCAGGCGACAAAATCGTTGACATCCAGATGAGCTTCCTGTTGCCCAAGACGATGCAATAAACCTTTTTTTCAGATACATGGAGGACACCATGAGCAAAATAAATTTCGCAAGCGTTAATATCGGGGACACGCTTCCCTCCAAGAGCATTGCTGTTTCCCAGCAGTTCATTAATAGCTATGCCGATATCTGCGGCGACTATAATCCCCTGCACGTTGATGTGGAGGGCATGAAGTCAAATACTATGTTCGGCGGCTCCACCATCGCCCACGGCACCATAAATGTCGAGCCTGTGCTGCAGGCCATTTGCGACATCCAGGGCCTTCTGTGGCCTGCCGAAGGCACCAGGGTTGATCTGCAGTTTCGCGCTCCGGTAAAGCCGGGCTTTACCATTCTGAGCAACCTGGTGGTGAAGGAAAAAAAGAGCGACGGCGGGAAGAATATTCTGGTTTGCGACATGAAGATACAGAACAAGGATGGCGGCGACTGCGTCATGGGCGCAGCCGAAATCATCTGCGCTTAATAAAAGATTGTGGTTTATGTATCGCGGCTTGCACTGCGGGCCGCGATACATGAATTGTATCAGTTTCAATCAATTGGCTCACATTAAATCACGCACTGCTGAAATTGCACGCAAAACCGGAGCGGCATGTTCCGGTTTTCACATACGTACACAGGGCAGTTGTTTGTTCAAAACTAAAACGTATTCGGAGGATGTTCAATGAAAATTAGCAAGGACACAAAAATTGATCTGCTGAAACGCATGATCCGGGTCAGGACCTTTGAGGATGACACGACCAAAATCTTCTCCGGTGGAGAAATGCCGGGCTTCCTGCATCTGTCGCAGGGCGAAGACGCAGTGGCTGTGGGCACCTGCGCCGACCTG
>CAIWCT010000005.1 GCA_903911225.1 uncultured delta proteobacterium | reverse complement strand
CGCCCGTCAATGTGGGCCGCAAGGTAAGCGTCTGGAAGATCGAGGTGCGCGGCAAGGAAAATGCCCTGATTGCCTCCTGCGAAGGAATTGCCTATCATAAATAGTTAATTAATAAAGCCGGCATCAGATGGCTGCCGGTAGGGCAGGCCTGGCGCCGGCTTATTTTGTAGAAAAAGGGTGAACAGAAGGTTCTGCAGGCGAGGCGAAGTATTTCGTGCATGTTGCCTGCCCCGGTCTGCTCCTTAATTATAATTTCACCCAACACTTCCTGCTGCAAGCAGGCCATTCTGTCAGTCACCAAGCTATGCCCACAAGGCCTTTTTTCTTGCTTATCTAGTTGAAAAAGTATATGTTTTCTCATTCTGCGGCCTGGAAAACGCCCATGCTTGAGCACTATATTCGCATATTTGAACAGTACCTGAGCGCCGAGCGCAATGCCTCGGTTCATACAAGCCGCGGCTACCTGCACGACCTTGGGGAGTTTGACCTGTTTCTGCAGGAAAAGGGCTATGCCGCTGCGGGTTTGGCAGACATTGACAACTTTACGGTGCGGGCCTGGCTTGCCAGCCTTTCCAGAAATAACAAAAAGAGCTCGCAGGCGCGCAAGCTTTCAAGCCTCAAGGCTTTTTTTAGATTTTTAAAGCAGCAGGGCATCATTGAGAACAATCCGGCTCAGCCCGTAAAGACGCCCCGGCAGGATAAGTACCTGCCACGCCACCTGAGCGTGGATGAGATGTTTGCCGTGCTGGACAGTGTGCCCGAGGATAGCCTGTTGCAGGTGCGCGACCGGGCAATTCTTGAGCTGCTCTACTCAAGCGGCATTCGCGTAAGCGAGCTTGCGTCTTTAAACCGCAACGGGCTTGAGCTTGCAGCAGGCTCCATCAGGGTATTCGGCAAGCGCCGCAAAGAGCGCATTGTGCCAGTGGGCAAAAAGGCTGCGGCGGGCATTGAGCGGTATATCGCCGAAAGCTCGACTCTGTGTCGCAAAATCTGGGGCGATGGTGCGCAAAAAAAATTGCCCCTGTTTCTCAATCGCAACGGCGGCAGGCTCACGGTTCGCAGCATTGGCCGGATAGTTGACAAATACATACTGCAGGCTGGCCTGCTGCGTAAAATGAGCCCCCACGGCATGCGGCATTCTTTTGCCACGCATATGCTCAATGCAGGGGCTGATCTTCGGGCCATACAGGAAATGCTGGGGCATGAAAGCCTTTCTACCACGCAGAAGTACACTCATCTGAACATAGACAAGCTCATGGAGGTGTATGACCGGGCGCATCCCCGCAGCAGAAAGCAGGAAGAATAAAGTAAAAAAACTGCAATTAATGTTTCAGAGGACACAATGGATCAATTTCGCGGTACTACCATTCTTGCCATACGGCGGGACGACAAAGTCTGCATAGGCGGCGATGGCCAGGTAAGCTATAATAGCACGGTTTTGAAACACAAGGCCAAAAAGCTCCGCAGGCTCTATCAGAACAAGATCGTAGCCGGGTTTGCCGGCGCTACGGCAGATGCTTTTACGCTTTCTGAAAAGTTTGAAAAAAAGCTTGAGCAGTATAATGGCAATATTGTCCGCGCCGCGGTTGAGCTTGCCAAGGACTGGCGCTCAGATAAAATACTGCACAAGCTTGATGCCCTGCTGATTGTGGCAAACCAGGAGCATCTTTTTATTCTCTCTGGCAATGGCGATGTGATCGAGCCCGATGACGATGTGGCAGCCATTGGCTCAGGAGGCCCGTATGCCCTGGCGGCAGCCCGGGCGCTGCTGCGCCATGGCAACCTGCCTTTGCGCCAGGTTGTCGAAGAATCCATGAAAATAGCATCAGAGATCTGCATATATACCAACAGTGAAATCTGTATCGAGGAACTGTAAACCGCTTCCGCCTCTGGTGCAAAAGACTTATACTGTAGGCCCCAACATATGAATGGTTATAACAAAATATGGAATCCCAGAATCCCTTAAACCCCCGCGAAACTGTGGCCGCACTGGATAAATTCATTATCGGCCAGAACAATGCCAAAAAAGCCGTAGCCATAGCACTGCGCAACCGCTGGCGCCGCCAGCAGGTGCCCGAAGACCTGCGCGATGAAATAGCCCCGAAAAACATCATTATGATCGGCCCCACGGGTGTCGGCAAGACCGAAATCGCCCGCAGGCTTGCCAAGCTTGCCCAGTCGCCGTTTTTGAAGATCGAGGCATCCAAGTTCACCGAGGTCGGCTATGTGGGCCGTGACGTTGAATCCATGATCCGCGATCTCACCGAGCTTGCCGTCAAGCAGGTGAAGGATGAGGAGGCCGAAAAGGTGCGGGCCAAATCGGTTGAGATTGCAGAGGAGAAGGTGCTGGATATTCTGATGCCGCCGGTGCGTCACCCCCGCAAAGATCAGACGCCGCAAATAGAAGATGGCGAAAAACCCGAGGTTGAATCCGCAGCAGCAACGCGCGAGAAGCTGCGCACGATGCTGCGTGACGGAAAATTCGACACGCGCGAGATAGAGCTTGAGATCACGCAGCAGAATATTCCCATGGTTGAAATTTTCTCGGCCTCAGGCCTCGAGGAAATGGATATAAACATTAAGGATATGTTCGGCAACCTTTTGCCAAAGAAGACCAAGAAGCGCAAAGTCAAGGTCCCTGAGGCCCGCGATATCATCGCCAAAGAGGAAGCCCAAAAGCTCATCGATATGGACAAAGTGACAGCCCTGGCTGTGCAGCGTGTGGAGCAGTCGGGCATCATCTTTCTTGATGAAATAGATAAAATCGCCAGCCGCGAAAGCGGACATGGCCCCGATGTGTCGCGCGAGGGCGTACAGCGGGACCTGCTTCCGATTGTTGAAGGCTCGACCGTTACCACCAAGTACGGCATGGTCAGAACAGATCATATTCTGTTTATCGCCTCGGGCGCATTTTATGTCTCGAAGCCCTCTGATCTGATACCCGAACTGCAGGGCCGTTTTCCCATCAGGGTTGAGCTTAACTCGCTCTCGAAAGAGGATTTTATCCGCATCCTCACCGAGCCGCAGAATGCGCTCATTCGGCAGTATATAGCCCTCATGGATACCGAGGGTGTTAAGCTTGTGTTCAGCACAGATGCCATCGAAAGGCTTGCGGAAATCGCCACAACGGTCAATGAAAAGACGGAAAATATAGGCGCCCGGCGACTGCACACCATCATGGAGCGCCTGCTTGAGGATATTTCATTTGAGGCTTCCGAGCGCAGGGGAGAGCAGATCGATATCGACGCTGCCTATGTGTCCCTGCGGCTGGATGCTTTTATTAAGGATGAAGACCTGAGCCGGTATATACTGTAAAATTGTGGCTCGAAATAACCAGCAGAACATTTTATATATAAAAACAATGAGCACCAGGCGCAACCATGCAGACAGCCATTGAAAAAGCCACCATCCTTTTAGAGGCGCTTCCCTATATCCGGAAGTTTGCCAACAAAACCTTCGTGATTAAATTCGGCGGCAACGCCATGATCGACGAAAAGCTGAGCCACAGCTTCGCGCTGGATATTATACTGCTCAGCTATGTGGGCATACGGCCCGTTGTG
The DNA here is from genome assembly GCA_903911225.1 of uncultured delta proteobacterium. GTDB lineage: Bacteria > Desulfobacterota > WTBG01 > CAIYCZ01 > CAIRTM01 > CAIWCT01. The sequence continues at coordinate 27,373 of CAIWCT010000005.1, read as the reverse complement.
GTGCATGGCGGCGGGCCGCAGATTGGCGAGCTTATGAAAAAACTCGGCAAGCAGTCCACCTTTATTGACGGCCTGCGGGTGACGGATCAGGAGACCATGGATATTGCCGAGATGGTGCTCACAGGCAGCATCAACAAGGAGATTGTGAGCCATATCAACAAAAACGGCGGTCGGGCAGTCGGCCTGAGCGGTAAAGACGGCAGCCTCATTATGGCCCGCAAAATGCTAAAAAAAGATAAAATTGACCCATCAAAGATGATCGATATCGGCTTTGTGGGAGAGATCACCTCGGTGAATCCCCAGGTCATCAATACGCTGGACTCAAACCAGTTTATTCCGGTTATTGCTCCCGTGGGTTGCGGCGAGGATGGTCAGACCTATAATATAAACGCCGATACGGCAGCCGGTGCAATCGCCGGTGCGCTTAAAGCTGAAAAACTTATTCTGCTCACCGATGTCGAAGGCGTCAAGGACAAAAACGGCAGTTTGCTCTCGACGCTCACCGAATCCGAGGTGCAGAGCCTCATCGCTTCGGGCGACATATCCGGCGGCATGATCCCCAAGGTGACCTGCTGCTGCAAGGCCCTTGATGAGGGCGTGGCAAAAGCCCATATCATCGACGGCCGGGTTGAGCATGCCGTGCTTCTTGAAATTTTTACCGACATCGGTATCGGTTCGCAGGTTGTAAAGGCTTAGAGGGATAGGCAAAGCCGGGGGCGAAAAATTTTTCTACCGGCGCCAGCCGGCGAGAGAGGTGTTATCAATGGTAAACGTAGTTGAAACGACAGACGAAAGCATTTTTCAGACCTATAAGCGCTACCCGGTGGTGCTTGTCCGCGGCAAGGGCTGCCTGGTGTGGGACGACAAGGGCCGGGAGTATCTGGATTTTCTGGCAGGCATAGCCGTGTGCAATCTGGGGCACTGCCATCCTGCGGTGGTGCAGGCCGCAAAAGAGCAGTGTGATAAGCTCATGCATGTTTCCAACTACTTTTACACGGAGCCGCAGGCAGCACTCTCCGAGCTGATCATCAAAAACTCGTTTGCCGACCGCATTTTCTTCTGCAACAGCGGGGCCGAGGCCAATGAAGCGGCGCTCAAGTTGGCGCGAAAATATGGACAGGACCACTCGGACGGGAAAAAATATGAAATAATCACCATGAACTATTCATTTCATGGCCGCACCTTTGCAACGCTCACCGCAACCGGGCAGGACAAGTTTCATCACGGCTTCGGGCCCCTGCTGCCGGGGTTCAAATATGTGCCGTTCAATGATATCAAGGCGCTTCGCGCGGCCGTGAGCGACATCACCTGCGCTGTCATGCTCGAGCCCATTCAGGCCGAGGGCGGCGTGAACATGCCCGTGAAAGGCTATCTCAAAAGCGTGCGGGAGCTGTGCGATGAAAAGGGCCTGCTGCTCATCTACGACGAGGTGCAGGTGGGCCTGGGCAGAACGGGTAAGCTCTTTGCCTATGAGTACGCGGGCGTTGCCCCCGACATCATGACCCTTGCAAAGGCCATCGGCGGCGGGCTGCCGGGCGGCGCCATGCTGGCGGGGAAAACCGTGGCTGAAACATTCACCACGGGCAGCCATGCCACGACCTTCGGCGGCAACCCTGTCGTAATGGCCGCCGGCGTTGCCACGATGAAGGTGCTGCTCGAAGGCTCGGTGCTTGAAAACTGCCGCACCATGGGCGCCTATTTCATGGAGCAGCTGGAAAAGTTCAAGGCGAAGTATCCGCAATTCGTAAAGGAAATCCGGGGCGCGGGCCTGATCATCGGCATGGAAACAACCCTTGACGGCCGCGACATCGTAAGCCGCTGCCTTGAAAAGGGCCTCATTATCAACTTCACGCGCGATACGGTGCTGCGGTTTCTGCCGCCCCTGATCGTTGAGAAGCAGCATATCGACCGGTGCATGCAGGTGCTTGACGAGATATTCGCAGCGCTTTAAAAAAAACGCTGCCGCCAGTTTGAAAAAATAAGTCCCTGCCGCCGGAAACGGCTGCAGGGCTTTTTATTGTCTCCCCTTTTTATATTTTCACGGGTTTGGCGAATGCGGCATCGAAAGTTGAGCTGACAGGAATTTGCTTCGGGATGGGTAGAATAAAAATGAGGGCGATTGTCTATCAAGGCAAATGTCGGCGCAATGATGAAAAGTGGAGTTCGTAAACGGATCCTGGGGTGGCTCCTTTCCTCTGCGATGGTAAAAAAAATCGCACCGCGGTTGATTGAATCCATCAAAGAAAAACGGGTCATTGAAGAGTTTAGAGCCGGACGTGTTGGAGCTGCGGCTGCAGCAACAAGCGGCTGCGATGCAGAGGCTTTTCTCAGCCATCTCGGCGCGCGCCGGATGGTAACACGGGCCATGCGTGTGCGAGTAGCCCGTGCTCTTGAAGCCTACGGCCCGCTGTGCGCCCAGTGGCGCGCACATATAATGCGCTGCGAGCAGGTCTTTTGGGAAGCGCCTGCAGATGCCCCCGCACCTCACGCAGAGAGGGAAAGCCTTCACCATGCGCGGCGCAGGCTATCGAACGCCTGCCAGCGCCCGGTTGCACAGTTTGATTTTCTACTGCGCCGCCCGCGTCTTGTGCCGCCGGTGAAATTTTGCGTGCCGTCACCAGATAAGCTGCGGGAAGAGTTTCGCGACGAGATAGCACGGCCCGAGCTTCTTTTTACCGCACCTGCGGCCATGCCGGCGGTGAGCATTTCGCATGTCCTTTCAGCCGCTCCCCGCACAAAAGAATACCTTATTCGTTTCCCCTCGCCCTCGCGTTTTGCAGGCGATATGGTCTATGCCCGTGTTGTCGAGCCCGAAGAGCCCCTGCCCGACGCTCCCACGCTTATCTACTGCGGCCCCTTCGGCATGGCCTATGACCAGCTCACCAACTGGCCGGAGGAGAAGTATCTTGCGCGGCCCCTGGCGCAGCAGGGCTTCCGCATCGTCATGATGGAAGCGCCATGGCACGGCAGGCGCACCCCTGCGGGGTATTCAAGCGGAGAGTATTTCCTTGCCGCCTCTCCCGGCGGCTGCATTGCTTTTTTAAGCGCGCAGGTACAAGAGATATCGGTTGTAGCCGGTTGGCTGCGCAAGCGCTGGAACTGCCCTGTGGCTGTTGCGGGCATGAGCCTTGGCGGTATGGCCGTGCAGCAGATGACGGCATGGTGCCACACATGGCCCGCTGAGCTTCGGCCGGACGCAGTGCTGGTATGTGCGTCCGGCTTCTACCCCGAACGGATTCTTGCAAACAGTAGCCTCTCGCGGGGCCTCGGCATATCCCGCGAGCTTGCCCGCGCAGGCTGGAAGGCAAATGACTTTGAAGCTCTCGGACGCCTTTTTCAGCCCGGTGCGCAGCCCTGCATCGAGCCCGGCCGCATCATCACGGTCTTTGGCCGCTATGACAAAATAGTCCCGTATGCCTACGGCAGGGAGATGGCCGGCGCTTGGGCGGTGCCTGCTGAGAATATTGTCGTCTGGGATACCGGACATATCGGGGTTCTGATTGACATGGTGCGCACACCGCAGGGCATCAGCATCATCAAGCGCGCGCTTGCCCTGGCTCGAGATAGCAGTTCAAGCTTGGCAGTTCCACGATAAATTCATTGCCGGGTAGAGGTCTAAAGTCGGCGGTCGGGGATGCGACCCCGGTTTTTTTCCGATGGGCGCCAGGATTTTTGGGCAAGCCTTTCCATCCGGTACGTGTTCGATAGAACAGCGCTAGAATCCAAGCTGCTATTTCAAGAAAAAGATGTTAACATTTAAAACTTGCACGTTTATCTAAACGTATATGTAAAATGTGTATGTAGTCTGGACTGGAAAATGATACACAAGCTTTGGACAAAGAATTTTACTGCTATTATTGCAGCAAATACTTTAATGGCCACGGCATTTAATGCTCTGATAATTACCCTGCCGCCCTATCTGAGCGGGTCACTTAAGATGTCGCAAAGCTCCATCGGCATCATCATGTCCGTATTTGCTGTTTCAGCCCTGCTTGCCAGGCCTGTTGCAGGTCACCTCAACGACAATTACAGTCGCTTTCCTATTTTTCTCACCGCTCTGGGGCTCATGACCGGCCTGTATGTTCTGTATCCGCTGGTTAGTTCGTTTGCCGCCCTGATCGGCATCCGTCTTTTGCACGGAGCATTCTGGGGGGCATCAACCATTACGACGTCAACCATTACCGCAGATATAGCTCCGGCCCGGCGCAGGGGTGAGGGTATCGGTATATATGGGGTTACCGTGCCTCTGGCAACAGGCATCGGCGGGCTGATCGGCGTGCAGCTTATGGATAGGGCTGGCACGCAGGCGATGTTTATCGTTATCGTGCTTATTTCGGCTTCGGCATGGCTTATCGGCTATTGGGGAAGGCTGCCACTCAAGCCGTATAAGAAAAAGATATTTGATTTCAAGACGCTTCTTCATGGCAAGGCCCTTCCCGTATCGCTGACCGTTTTTTTACTCACCTTTGTTTTCGGCGCGGTCATTATATACGGCAAGCAATACGCCATGCAGAATAATTTTACGGCAAGCGGCTATTTTTTTCTTGTGTTATCGGCGGCGTTTATCCTGTCTCGCGTCATGCTCGGAAAGCTGTTTGATCGGGGGAAAGTGACGCTGCTGATTACCATCGGGCTTGTTGCAACCACGGCGGGCATGATCGGGCTTGGCTGCGCCGGGTCCGATGCTGCGTTTCTTGCGTCGGGCCTGATAATGGGTTTCGGCTTCGGGACTATTCTGCCCACCTGCCAGGCAAAAGTGAATCATATCGTTTTTCCCCATGAGAGGGGTGCGGCTAACTCGACCTATTTTATGGCCTATGACATCGGCATGGGGGCAAGCGGTCTTCTGGTGGGTGTCTTGTCTGAGCATTTCAGCTTTTCACGGATATATCTGGCCTGCCCCGTCATGTTACTGCTGGCCGCTGTTGTTTTTTATGGAAAGGCGATCCCCCATTATAAACGGCATGCCGCTTTTATGAAACAGGCGCCCATGGACACCACGGTTCAGGACTGACCCTTCGGGCCATACCTCCGGCCGCTTGTGCGCCGTCCTGTTCTATAAACCCCGGTTCAAGCCCCGGCAGGGCCAGCACATTTCCGCACAGCACTCAAAAGCAAACACCTGTACGGTTCTGTTTTCTGCTATTAGTTAAAAGTACAGCCGTTGCCTTCTTCTCTGTTATTTGACTTTTACGGTTTCATCATCTTTACATTTGTATGGATTTGGAGAATAATTTACCGAAAGATTTTTCAAAGGAGTCGGTGTGAAGACATACACAACAATCAGTGCGCTTAGTGCGGCGTGCGCAGTCCTTGTGATTATTGCAGCCTGCTCGGGCAAGGACAAGAGCGAGAAGCCCCCTGCGCCGGTCACGGCGGCAACCGCTGTCAGCAAAAGCATGCCTGTGCAGATTTCCGCCATCGGCAATGTGCAGGCCTATCAGAGCGTTGCCGTAAAGGCCCTGGTGGGCGGCGAGCTTGTGCAGGTGCATTTCAAGGAGGGCGATTTTTTAAAGCAGGGCGACCTGCTTTTAGTCATCGACCCACGACCCTATGAGGCGGCAATGCGGCAGGCGGAAGCAAACCATGCGCGCGATACGGCGCAGGCAAAAAATGCCGAATTGCTGGAGAAACGCTACGGCTCTCTTTTAAAGGAAAAGACCGCCTCACAGGAACAGTATGATCTGGCAAAGGCAAATGCAGAAGCGCTTTCGGCAGCGGTGAAGGCTGATCAGGCCATGCTTGAAAATTCGCGGCTTCAGCTTTCCTACTGCACCATCAAGGCGCCCATTGCAGGACAGGCCGGCGAGCTGAAAGTCGATCGCGGCAATATTGTGAAGGCAAACGATACAGGGGCACTGGTGACTATTAACCAGATCACGCCCATCTATGTGGCCTTTGCCGTTCCGGAAAAGTATCTGGGCGACATTAAAAAACATATGGCAGATGGCGCCCTCCGGGTTGATGCCGCCGCACCCAAAAGCGATCAGCCGCCCGCAACAGGCCGGCTTACCTTTATCGACAATACCGTCGCTACCAGCACGGGCACTATTCTTTTGAAAGCGACCTTTCCCAACGAAGACCGCCTGCTGTGGCCCGGCCAGTTTGTAAACGTAATGCTGATCCTTGCCACTCAGTCTGATGCTGTCGTTGCTCCGTCGCAGGCAATTCAAACCTCTCAGGCAGGCACCTATGTTTTTGTCATCAAGGAAGATACTACCGTCGAGATGCGGCCCGTGACAGTTGATCGCACGCAGGCCGGTGAGTCTGTTGTTGCAAAAGGCCTGAAGCCCGGCGAGCGCGTAGTGACAGACGGCCACCTGCAGCTCGTGCCCGGCGCCAAGGTTGAAATAAAAAGCGGGCAGTAGAATTGTAGTGCAACAAGAACTAATTGAATAAATAGCACCAATTCAACATCATTATATACTATGAACATCGCTGAACTTTTCATTCGCCGGCCGGTCATGACAACGCTTGTCATGCTGTCTTTTGTTATTTTCGGCATTGCCGGATACCGGCAGCTGTCGGTGAGCGATCTGCCGAATGTTGATTTTCCCGTCATCCTGGTGAACGCCACGTTGCCCGGCGCCAACCCCGACACTATGGCCTCGGCCGTTGCCACACCCCTTGAGCGGGAATTCTCCACCATCGCGGGCCTTGACTCCATGAACTCTGTCAATGCTCTCGGGATCACCATGATCACTCTGCAGTTCAACCTCGGCCGCAATATCGATGCTGCAGCGCAGGATGTGCAGGCCGCCATATCGCGTGCCGAGAAAAAACTGCCGCGCGACATGCCAAGCCCCCCGTCATACAACAAGGTTAACCCCGCAGATACGCCGGTCATGTACCTTGCGGTGGTGTCGCCCACGCTGCCGCTCTATGCGGTTGACGAATATGCCCAGACCCTCATCGGCCAGCAGCTTTCCATGCTGGCCGGTGTGGCGCAGGTGCAGGTCTATGGCTCTCAGAAGTACGCTGCCCGTGCGCAGATCGACCCCGATGCCCTTGCATCGCGTAAGATCGGCATCGACGAGGTGATTCGCGCTTTGCAGGCTGGAAACGTTAATCTGCCTTTGGGTGTTCTCAATGGCCCGCATCAGGCTTTTACCATTCAGGCAAACGGCCAGATATTTAATGCCGCAGGCTATGAAGATCTGATCATTGCCTGGCGGGGCGGCTCTCCCGTTCGGTTGCGCGATGTGGGTCGCGCCATCGACAGTGTCGAGAACGACAAGGTGGCAAGCTGGTACAATACGCCCACAAGCACGTCGCGCGCCATCATCTTAGCCGTGCTTCGCCAGCCCGGCAGCAATGCCGTTGAGGTGGCAACCTCTATTAAAAATCTTTTCCCCAAGCTGCAGGAGCAACTGCCAACATCGGTGAGCCTTAAGGTTATCTATGATCAGTCCACAACCATCAAGGCATCGATTAAAGATGTAGAGTTCACGCTCGTGCTGGTGGTATGCCTCGTGGTGCTGGTGATATTTCTTTTTCTGCGCAATGTTTACGCCACGGTCATACCGAGCCTGGCCCTGCCCGTCTCCATCATCGGCACCTTTGCAGCCATGTACTGCTTCGGTTTCAGCCTCGACAATCTCTCGCTCATGGCCCTGACCCTGTCGGTTGGGTTTGTGGTGGATGACGCCATCGTCATGCTTGAAAATATCGTGCGCCATGTTGAGCAGGGCGAAGGCGTGCTTGAGGCAGCTTTCAAAGGCTCAAAGGAGATCGGTTTCACCATCATCTCCATGACCATATCGCTCGTTGCGGTCTTTATTCCCGTGCTGTTCATGGGCGGCGTGGTGGGAAGGCTTTTCTACGAGTTTTCCGTGGTCATAAGCCTTGCCATCCTTATTTCGGGCATCGTATCGCTTACCCTCACGCCCATGCTCTGCTCGCGCTATCTGAAGCCGGAAAACAAGCAGGCGCAGCACGGCAAACTCTATCATACGGCAGAGCGGTTTTTTCAGATCATGTTTAACTTTTACTGGCGCAGCCTTGACCGGGTGCTGAAATTTCCCCGCACCACCATGATGGTTTCAGGCATTCTCCTGGTGCTCACGGTCTGGCTCTTCATCATCATACCCAAGGGATTTTTGCCTAATGAAGACCGCAACATGTACTTCTGCTTCACTGAGGCCTTTCAGGGCATATCATTTGATGATATGGTGACCCATCAGATGCGGCTTGTCGACATCGTGAAACAGGACCCCAATACCCTATCGTTCATGGCCAGCGTTGGTGTGGGCGGACCCAATGTTTCGGGCAATACGGGCCGCATGTTTGTCACCCTCAAGCCCCGCGAAGAGCGCAAGCTCTCCGTCGATGAAATCGTGCAGCAGATGCGAACCAAGCTTGCCCAGGTGCCGGGCATCAGGGCCTTTCCGCAGAACCTGCCCGTGGTGCGCATCGGCGGCCAGCTCACCAAAAGTTTTTATCAATATACCCTCCAGAGTCCGGACCTTGAGGGTCTTTACCAACACGCGCCGGAGCTTGAGGCAAAGATGCGCAAACTGCCCATACTGCAGGATGTGACCACGGACCTGCAGATTACCAACCCGCAGATCACCATTGAAATCGACCGCGACAAGTCCATGGCCCTCGGGGTGACGGCGCAGCAGATCGAGGACGCCATTTTCGGCTGCTTCAGCGCCCGGCAGGTATCGACCATTTATGCGCCCAACAACCAGTATCAGGTCATCATGGAGCTGGAGCCCAAATTTCAGCAGGATCCTGCGACGCTTTCCAAGCTCTACATCCGCTCTTCAACGGGTGCGCTCGTGCCCCTCAACACGGTGGCAACCCTCAAGCGCGACGTGGGCCCCATGACGGTGAACCATTTGGGGCAACTGCCCGCCGTGACGATTTCGTTTAATCTCAGGCCCGATGTGGCAATCGGCGATGCTGTTGAGGCTGTGCAGAAGCTGTCCCGCGAGACCCTTCCTCAAAATATCAGCACCAGCTTTCAGGGCACGGCGCAGGCCTTTCAGTCATCGGTGAAAAACATAGGCCTGCTGCTGCTGATGGCGATCCTTGTCATTTATATCGTGCTGGGCATTCTGTATGAAAGCTTTGTGCATCCGATCACTATTTTGTCAGGGCTTCCTTCGGCAGGGTTCGGGGCGCTGCTCACGCTGCTTATTTTTCGCGTTGAACTGAGCGTGTACGCTTTTGTCGGTATTATCATGCTCATCGGCATAGTGAAGAAGAACGCCATCATGATGATCGACTTTGCCCTTGATGCGCAGCGCAACAGGGGCAAGAGCCCGCACGATGCGATTTATGAAGGGTGCCTCATCCGGTTCCGGCCCATCATGATGACCACCATGGCCGCGTTCATGAGTACCCTGCCCATAGCCCTTGGCTTCGGCGCAGGCGCAGAATCGCGCAGGCCTCTGGGCCTTGCCGTTGTGGGCGGCCTTCTTTTTTCGCAGGTCATAACGCTCTACATCACCCCTGTCTTTTATGTATATATGGATTCGTTCCAGAGCTGGGTCGGCAACCTTCGCCGTAAGAAAGAAAAATAGGGGCTTGCGAATCGCCCTTAAGGGGGAATGCAAAACCGTAAGACGAAGGGTTGCGTGAGCCGCGTCTCTAACGAAATAACAAAATTAATGATGGAAACAATATGGCTGCTGACGATCAAGACATCAACGAATGGGCTGCAAATATTCTGAAGGCTGAAAATCGCTACTGTCAGGAGGTTCTCGTTACGAAGGTAAGCGGTGCATGCCCGTATGGGCATCGGGTGGGCGATACGTTCACGCTCACTGGACTGCATGCGGGAGGACTGTGTGGATCGCTGCTCACGGCCATCATGCCCTCGGTGGTGGCGCTGCACTATGGCGGCAATGTTTTGTGGGAGCCGCAGCCAGCAACATTCACGGGCCGCTGCCCCGAAGGCGGCAGGGTTGAGGTAGCGGTGCGGCGGGTTGACAATCCGGAAGCGGCACTCTATAAAAAGGTGTGCCCCCCTCGGGTTATGACCGGCAGGGGATTTGCAGGAATTGATACATGCCGAGTCTTTGTCGAGGTAAGAGATATTGCAGGCAACTGTTTTTTTGGCCACAGCGTGGGCGACAAATTTGAGATCGACCCGTTCAATGTGAACGGCATGTGCTGCCTGCTCTATAACCAGCTCTACCCGTACATGCACGTGCTGCTTTCGGGTGCAACGCCTGCATGGGCAACAATGGAGCATAGCATAGCAGGTGAATGTCCGGATATTTTTAATCGTTTGAGCTTCCGGATGTGGGTTGAAAAAAGATAAAAAAACGCACACAAAATATTTCAAAACGGATTTATATGATTAAGCGGTTAATGAAATCGTCAGAATACTTCCCCCTCACCTTAATCCTCTCCCACCAGAGGCTGTGTCGCAATTCAAAAAGCGGCTTTCAAACGTTATTTTTCGTAGGGGTCGAACCCCTCAAGATCAAAAATAATTCATTGTGGGGCAAATATGAAAGCCTCTTTTTTTCAACAATCAATTGCGACACAGTCTCCCAGGGGAGAGGAGAAGAGAATGTCAAGCAGTACCTTCGTGCCCCATTCGGTCAAAATGACAAAGGCGGCTATAGTATTGTGATATTTGCTTTCGTACTTCTCATGTGTCTGGTAGCAACCCTGCCTGCCCGCGCAGATACGATATTTTTCAAGAACGGCGCAAGGCTGGATATTGCAAAAACCTGGCAGGAAGACGGGTTGGTAAAATGTGAGATGTACGGCCAGGCGGTAGCCTATCCGCTCAAGGATGTGCTGCGGGTGGAGAAAAATACAGCGCCTCCGCCTGCGGCAGATGCGGGGGCAGCGCCTGCAAAGCAGCAAACTCCGGCGGAAATAAAGCGCGAGCTTGATGTTTTAAACCTGCACAATGCTGCGATGGAGCTTGCAGGCAAGGGCAAAATACCGGAGGCTCTTGATAAAGAGAAGCAGGCCTGTAAGCTTAATCCGGATAATGAAGCGGTGCGCACGTCACTTGGCATTTTGTACAATTCCCTTGGGGTTGAAAAGAAAAAGCAGGGAGATTTTGACGGGGCTATGCAGCAGATGCAGTATGCCCGTGAATACGCACCTCAAGAGGTGCAGATAAAGAAGAACATTGCCGTGGTGTATGTGGAAATGGCGCAACAGGCAATAGCCCGCGACCAGCTCAGCCAGGGCCAGGAGCTGCTGCTCAAAGCAAAAGAGTATGATGCGCACAACCCCTACGTTTATGTTTTTTCCGGCAGGATCGCCTATCTTGGCAACAACTATGAAAAGGCCCAGCAGGATTGGACCCGGGCCCTTGAGCTTGCCCCTAATTTGAAGGATGTGCAGGAGCAGCTTCAGAAGCTGCGCAGGGAGCAGGCTCTGGAGGAGGGTTTCCAGGTGCGGGAGCGCGACAACTTCAGCCTGAAGTTTGAAGGCTCTCAGAACCGCGATCTTGCCGACAGTCTGCTGCAGGTGCTGCGCGATGCCTACCGCGAGGTTGGGCGCGACTTTGATATTTACCCCGAGTCGGTGGTGCCGGTCATCATCTACCCCCAGAGCGACCTGGGGCAGCTTGAATATTTCCCGGACTGGGCTTCGGGCACCTACGACGGCAAGATCCGCTTCGGCGAAAATATCTGGAAGCAGAACCTGCACATGAAGGCCGTGCTGTACCATGAATACACGCATGTGCTGGTGCGCATAGCAACACAAGACAGGGTGCCCTTCTGGCTCAACGAGGGGCTTGCAGAATATGAGGCCCACCGGTTCAAGCCGCCCCGCATGATTGGCGGAAGGGAGAAGATGCTGCACAGCGCACAGCGCCTGTATACAACGCAAGAGCTTGCAGGGCTAAATATAGCAGCCCTGTCGCGGCTGGGGCCGGGGGGCGTTGAGCTTGCCTATGCCCAGTCGGAATCATTTGTAACCTGGCTGATAGAAAAATATTCATTCAGAGATATGCGCAGCCTGCTGGCCCGGCTTGGCAGGGGTGAGAATATTGAAACTGCCGTGCGCGGCGATCTTAATGAGGAGCTTGCAGTTCTTGAACAGAAGTGGCTGGAGCAGTTCAAGTAAGAAGGTCACTTAACCATACGTTAAATAAAGCCCGTGGCATACAGTGCAGCAGGAAATGATCATCCGTAACGAGATAGAGTCAGACAGTGAGGCAATTTTCGAGCTCACCAAAGCGGCTTTCAAAAATCACCCGCACAGTGATCATACAGAACAATTCATAGCGCGTGCATTGCATGCAGCAGGTGCTCTTACGGCTTCACTGGTCGCCGAGGTTGATGGGGCTGTGATAGGCCATATTGCTTTTTCGCCTGTAACGATTTCCGACGGCAGTCATAACTGGTATGGCCTTGGCCCTGTCGCTGTGTTGCCGCAATCCCAGAAACAGGGAATCGGAACAGCCCTTATTCGGGCGGGTCTATCCTTGCTTAAAGGCCTGGGGGCCAAAGGCTGTGTTCTTCTGGGCGAACCTGCATACTACGCACGGTTCGGCTTTAAAAAATCTCCGGATTTAATACTTGAGAATGTGCCGGAAGAATACTTTCTTGCCCTGTCTTTTGATGAAAATAAGGCCCAAGGCTTCGTGGTCTATCATCAGGGTTTTTCTGCGCGGGGCTGACAAAGCAGAGCGGGAAATAATTGCTTAAAGTGAAGCGGCGGATTGACAGCAGGCCCTCGAAATTTTACAATGAAATAATCGCTATAAAGATTAACCAGGTATCATAATTTGTAACTATTCAGGACACAGGGTTCAAGAAAGCTGAACATCTATTATCCAACACAAAACTGCCAATGACTAAGGATACTAAAATATATGGTAGGTGCAGGCACTTTAAACCCTGCGCCTTTTTAGGGTTTTGTTTTTTTTTCCTCCCCTGGTGGGAGGGATACAGGGAGGGGGTTTAAATCCTGAATTTTGTCCGTCGCCGGAAAAGTAGCTATAGGGCACATTGACAGGGAGTAAAACATATTTTAGGCCCCCTCCCTCAGTCCCTCCCACAAGGGGAGGGAAGAATGATTAACCAACAAAGGCCGGGGGGGCTGAATAGTTACCATAATTTTTTAAAAGGAGATCGTCTTGAAGCGCACACGAATCTATTTTCTTTCAGCTATTGTTTTCCTTGCCTTGGCATGCCCGGTTTTTGCTTCCGATGCCGGCCCCGGCATTTCTGCTGACCAGGCCATAAAAAAACTCGCCGACGGCAACAGCCGCTATGCTTCAGGCTCCTGCCTGCATTCCGACATCAGCCAGGCACGCCGCGCCGAGACAGCACAAAAAGGGCAGCACCCCATCGCTACCATTCTTTCATGCTCGGATTCGCGCGTGCCGCCGGAATATATTTTTGATCAGGGCATCGGCGATCTTTTTGTCATCCGCGTTGCCGGCAATGTGGCTGATACCGATGAGATAGGCTCTGCCGAATACGGCGTTGATCACCTCGGCACGCCGGTGCTGATGGTGCTCGGGCACAGCAAGTGCGGGGCGGTAACTGCGGTTGCCACCGGCGCCGAGGTGCATGGCAGCATTCCCGCGCTTGTGGACAATATTAAGCCCGCTGTTGACACGGCAAAGCGGAAAAATCCTTCAGCGCAGGGCGACGCCCTGGTGCGCGATGCCATTACCCTGAATGTCTGGCAGTCGATTGAAGACATGCTGAAAAAGAGTGCTATAATCCGGGCCAGAGCAAAAGCCGGCGAAGTGAAAATTGTTGGCGCCCTGTACGATATCGAAACCGGAAAAGTAACTGTTTTGGGGCCGCATCCGCAGGAACAGCAGCTGCTGGCAGCACCGGCGCCTGCCGCAGGCAAACATTAACCGGCTGGCCTGTGTCCAGCGCGCATCAATAAATCTCATTGGTTATATCCAAAGCTGAAACTGTGGGCAGAAACGGAATGCTTACAGCCAACTGGATTCCCGCCTGCGCGGGAATGACATGGTTTTTTAGTTTTTTATTTATTCAAACGGTCATCCCCGCGAAAGCGGGGATCCATAATACAATGTTAGGTTCAGCTTTGGAGATAACCAGATAAATCTATTGTCAAAATCAACGAGCACTACCTATATTATAAAGACGGGGCAGATCAGTCCCGTCTTTATTGTTTCAGGAGGTTGAGCCATGGCAGAGCGTCATTTCGAACTTGAAAAAATCGACGACAACCGCTGGCGAATCGACAGGCAGGGCCCCATGCGCACCAGCGGCATCATCTACGCAAGCGCCGCCATGGTGGAAACCATCAAACGGGATCCTTGCCTTGCGCAGGTGGCAAATGTGGCCTGCCTGCCGGGCATAGTCGGCAGCTCCATGGCCATGCCCGACATTCACTGGGGCTATGGCTTTCCAATCGGCGGAGTGGCGGCATTCGACATGGATGAGGGCGTGGTATCCCCCGGCGGCGTGGGCTATGACATCAACTGCGGCGTGCGCCTCATGAGCACGGCTATTCAAAAGGCCGATATCACCGGCAAGCTGCAGGCTCTGGTTGATGGGCTTTTCGAGAATATTCCCTCGGGCCTGGGGTCGCACAGAAAGGACCTGAAGCTCAAAAGCCGCGAGCATCGCGATGTGCTGCTCCGGGGCGCGGCCTGGGCGGTTGACAATGGTTTCGGCACTGCTCAGGACCTGCGGCATATCGAAGACCTGGGCTGTATTGCAGGAGCCGACCCTGATGCCATATCCGCCAAGGCCTATGAGCGCGGCAGCCCGCAGCTGGGCACGCTCGGGTCAGGCAACCACTTTGTGGAAATTGACTGGGTTGATGAGGTGTATGACGAGAAGGTGGCGGCAAAACTCGGCCTGTTCAAAGATTGCATAGCCGTGAGCGTGCATACTGGCTCGCGGGGCTTTGGCTATCAGGTCTGCGACGATTATCTGAAAGAGATGCTTCGGGCATCGCAGAAATACGGCATTGAGCTGCCGGACAAACAGCTCTGCTGCGCCCCCTTACGCTCGCCCGAAGGCAAACGATATCTTGCGGCCATGGCCTGCGCGGCAAATTACGCATTTACCAACCGCCAGATCATCGGCCACTGGGTGCGTGAAACATTTGAGGCCGTGCTGGGGCGCACGCAGCGGGATCTGCACATGGAGCTTGTCTATGACGTGTGCCACAATATCGCCAAGATCGAGCAGCATACTGTCGGCGGCAAGTCCCGCCGCGTCTGCGTGCACCGCAAGGGCGCCACGCGCGCGTTTGCGCCCGGCCACGCGCAGCTGCCCGAAGACTACCGCGAAACCGGCCAGCCCGTTCTTATTCCCGGCGATATGGGCCGCTGCTCATACGTTTTGACTGGCACGCAGCGGGCCATGGAAGAAACATTCGGCAGCACCTGCCACGGCGCAGGCCGTATGATGAGCAGGCACCAGGCCATCAAGTCAGCCAGGGGCCGCTCGATTGCCCGCGAGCTGCAAGGCCGGGGCATACTCGTGCGCGCCGCCGCACGGGGGACGATGGATGAGGAGATGCCTGAGGCATATAAGGATGTAAACATGGTGGTGGATGTGGTCGATGCTGCCGGCGTGGGCAAAAAAGTCGCGCGCCTGCGGCCCATGGGGGTTATTAAGGGATAATAGCCCCGGCGGCGACTTGCTGCTCTAAAAAGCTTGATGTCAAAAACCCGCCAAAATCCGGGCTGATATTTTACATTTACACCCCTGCCGGTTTCCTATAGTATAAGCCCTTTTTACGGGGTTTAGACTCTATGGATATTTCATTTGTCATTGTCAACTGGAACACCCGGCAGCTGCTGCTTGACTGCCTCGCCTCCATCCGCGATACGGTGAAGGGCTTTGAATATGAGGTTTTTGTGGTGGACAATTGCTCTGCTGACGGCAGCCAGCAGGCCGCGCGCGAGCAGTTCGGCTCTATGGTGCAGCTCATTGAAAACACAGAAAACCAGGGCTTTGCCCGCGCCAATAATCAGGCCATAAAGCGTGCAGCAGGCCGCTATGTGATACTTCTCAACAGCGACACGGTGCTGCGCGACAATACGGTGAGCGGCCTTGTTCAGTTTCTCGACGATAACCCCGACACTGCCATGGCAGGCCCCCGCATGGTCGGCGCCGACGGTAAAGTTCAGAACAGCTTTGATAATTTTCCGACCCTTGCAACGGAGCTTCTGAATAAAAGCCTGCTGCGCTGGCTTTATCCCGAACAGTACGCAGGAAAAGCGGCACAAACCACAGAGCCCTTTGAGGTCGATTCACTCATTGGTGCCTGCATAGCCATCAGGTTTACGGCCATTCGGCGCGTTGGTATGTTTGATGAAAGTTATTTTTTCTTTCTCGAGGAGACAGACTGGTGCCTGCGCATGCGCCGGGCCGGATTTAGAATACATCATCTGCCGCAGGTCGAAATTGTGCATGTGCAGGGCCAGAGCAAAAAGCTGCAGCCCGCGCTGTCATGGATTGAGTATTACCGCTCCCTGTATTTCTTTTTTAAAAAAAACCGCCACACCTCCACCTATTACACGCTTCGGGTCTGCCGTTTCATAAAGCTGCTTATAAATCTCGTTCTAACCGTGTTCGGGCTCTGCCTGACCCTGGGCACGAAGCCGCGCTACCGCGAAAAGACCATTGTCTACAGCCGCCTTATCTGGTGGCATCTGTGCCTGTGCCCGGCCAATGTGGGTTTAAGAAATCCCAAATCGTAGGGAATCCGCCGCGGCAAAACTGAAACCTCCAAAATCCACAGCCCCCTTTTTTGACCTCATGTGACAAAACCGGCTGCTATAAATCACCCAGGAAGGGCGGCAATCGTCTCTCGATCCGGGGCTGGCTGTCTGTTATCGTTTAGCAGAGGAAAGTAGCTGTTGATTCTTCCAAGGCGCTACTCCATGATGTTGTTGAATTGTAAAAATGAAACAAATAGCATTCTAAGAATTATGCTTGCCATTATTTTTGAATAGAATAGAATCTTTTTACTGATTTTGTATGTCTTAAAGCCAACAAGATGCAGCTTTTTTTCGTGTTTGTCAGCATCTTGTGTGCTCTACGGGTTTGCAAAGAAAAAAAAGATGCTCGTGGGCGAGGGAGGGAAATAATTAGTGGCTGTTGTCCTGGATAAATCCTTGAAAACGCCCTACGCAAAGTATCCAATATCTTTACATGCGGAGAATTGGGAGGAACCAGCAATGTGCAAAAAATGCACATTGCCGGTTCTGACAAGCCGGTTGCATTTATAAAAATTCCGCAATCCGCATTCCAAAATTAAAGGATCGGTTTTATTGCAAATGAACACCCTGCGGGCTATGCTGCGAAACGGAAGAGGAAGTAAATGGACTTCCCCTTTAATTCCAAAAATCTTAGAGGTTTGCGAATGAGCGAATCAGAAGCAGCTACAAGAAAAAAAAGAATTGATACCAGGCTAAAATCCTCATTATTGAATTGGAAAATAATTCATAATGACAAGGTAAAAGATACTTCAGTTCTTGCGGCACATGCGGTTGAAGAATACCAAACCGAAACAGGACCGGCGGATTATGCTCTTTTTGTTAATGGGAAACTGCTTGGGATTATTGAAGCAAAAAAATTAGCTGTCGGTGCTGAAAATGTTCTTGAACAAGCTAAAAGATACTCCAGAAGTGTCAAACAAACCATTGGGGAATGGCGTGAGTATAAAGTACCGTTTCTTTACTCAACCAATGGTGAAATGATTTTTTATCTTGATGTGCGAAACAAAGAAAACACCTCGTACCAAATAAGTGATTTCCATTCCCCTCAGGCCCTTCTTGATAAATTTAATAGAAATACCGCAGGCTCAGAAAAGTGGTTTTTAGAAAACCCGGTAAGCACTATTATCAGGCTCAGACCGTATCAGGTCGAGGCTGTTGAAGCTGTTGAAAAAGCTCTTCTCGATGGCAAAAAGAAAATGCTTCTTGCCATGGCTACAGGAACAGGAAAAACATTTACCATGGTTTCATCTCTTTACCGGATGTTGAAATCGGGTTATTCAAAAAAGATTCTTTTCCTGGTTGATAGAAGAGCGCTGGCCGCACAAACAGTATCAACCATAGCCGCGTTTCAAACTCCTGATGGATTAAAACTCGACAAAGATTATGAGGTATACAGTCAAAAGTTTAAACGTGAAGACCTTGATGACAACACCACCTTTAATCCGCAGGTTTTACCCGAAGAATATCTAACCAAACCACAGGACAAGCATACTTTCATTTATGTTTCCACCATTCAAAGAATGGCTATTAATCTTCTGGGTAAGGATGTTCTCGAAAATATGGAATATGATGTAGATGCCGACAAGCTTGATATTCCAATTAATGCATTCGACATAATCATCGCAGATGAGTGCCATCGGGGTTATTCGGCAAAAGAAACCGGAACCTGGCAATATGTCTTGGATTATTTTGATGCTGTAAAAATCGGGCTTACTGCTACACCGGCCACGCACACGCTTGCACTTTTTAAAAATAAGGTTTTTACATATAGCACTGAACAGGCTGTTATTGACGGATTTTTGGTTGATTATGAAGCCGTGAAAATAAAATCAGATATTCATGTAAATGGCGCTTTTCTTAAAGAGGGCGAGTTGGTAGGCGCCATAGACACAGAGACCGGGGCCGAACAACTTGATAATCTTGAAGATGAACGTGAATTTGGCGCAACTGAGATTGAAGAAAAAATAACTGCCCCGGACAGCACGAAAAAAATCATTACGGCGTTAAAAAAATATACAGATCAGCATGAACAAGAATATGGCCGGTTCTCCAAAGTATTGATTTTTGCTGTAAATGATTTACCCCATATATCCCATGCCGATGAGGTTGTCCGTACCTGCAAAGATATTTTTGGGCAAGGCGACGATTTTGTCCTGAAAATTACCGGTAGTCCTACGGTAGACAGGCCCCTTCAGAAAATCAGGCAATTCAGAAACCGGCCTGAGCCTAAAATTGTAGTTACTGTCGATATGCTTACAACCGGTGTTGACATTCCTGCCATTGAAATGGTCGTTTTCATGCGGATGGTAAAGTCTCGTATCCTCTGGGTGCAGATGCTGGGGCGCGGCACCAGGCTGTGCCCTGAGATTAAGAAAGAAAAATTTATCATTTTTGATTGTTTTGACGGCACACTTATTAAGTACTTTAAAAATGCTACTGACTTTAATGTGAATCTGCAAAAAGATACAATCCCGCTCCCGGAAATCATTGAAAGAATTTATGATAACAGAGACCGGGAGTATAATACCAAAGTTCTGATAAAACGATTGCGGCGTATTGAAAAGAATGACTGCAACGAGGCACGGGATAAACTTTCCAAATATATCCCCGATGGAAATCTGAAAGCCTATACGGATAAATTGCAGGAAAATCTTGATAGCCACTTCACTGAAACCATGAAGCTCTTACGAAATAAAGAGTTTATTGACCTTCTCATCAATTTACCAAGACCCAAGAAAGTATTTTTTAAAGGCTATGACATTGTAGATACCGTTGAAGATGATGTGGTGTTCAGCGTTGGCAGTGATTATCAAAAGCCTGCCGATTACTTAAAACTGTTTGAGAAATTTGTTGCGGAAAATCCCGAGCACATTCAGGCTATTGAAATTCTTTTATCAAAACCGAACAAATGGAATGCCGACGCGCTTGATGAACTTCGCGATAAATTGCGTAAAAGTGATTTCTCCGAGAAGGACCTGCAAAGAGGCCATGAAATTGTGTATAAGAAGCCCCTTGCCGATATCATCTCGATGATTAAGCACGCCTCGGATTTTCAAGTGCCTATTTTAACCGCGAAAGAGCGGGTTGAAAGAGCCCTTGCTTTGCTTAGTGGCACAAAACAATTTACTGATGAACAGCTGACCTGGCTTGCGTATATCAAAGAACATCTGATAGAAAATCTGGCCATTGCCGAAGAAGATTTCGAAATTATGCCGGTGTTTGAACGCCACGGAGGGCTTGGTGTTGCAAAAAAGGTTTTTGGTGCTGACTTCAATCAATTGCTAAACAAAATCAATGAATCATTGGCCGCATAAAAAAATGGCGGCATGCATTGCAAAGGAAGGTTTATAGATGTCTGATGTTGTTAATAAACTCTGGGGCTTTTGTCATACATTACGGCATGATGGCATTGACTATGGCGATTATATTGAGCAGTTGACCTATCTGCTTTTTTTAAAAATGGCGGATGAAAAAAGTATTGGGATCAATAAAAAATACAATTGGGCAAGTATCCTTCCTCTTGCAGGAACAGTATTGCTGGATCATTATAGTGAAGTGCTCCGTAGCCTTCGAGACGAGCCGGGTATTTTAGGCGATATTTTCACACAGGCCATGCCCCGCTTTACCAATCCGGTCAATCTGAAAAAAGTTATCAATATGATCGATGAGGTTGACTGGTCTGCCATGGATGTAGATGTAAAAGGAGCTGCCTTCGAAGGGCTTCTTGAGAAATCGGCTGCTGAGGGTAAAAAAGGAGCAGGTCAGTATTTTACACCGCGTGTTCTTATCAGTTCCATCGTACAGGTAATGCAGCCGGATCCGCGAGTCGCAAAAGAGTACAAAATATGTGATCCTGCCTGCGGCACTTCCGGCTTTTTAATGGTTGCCTATGAATGGTTCATGAAAATTTCCAAAGGGGCACTGGAGAGAAAAGATGTGCTTCGCATAAAGAAACAAACCTATTGCGGGCAAGAGCTTGTTCCCCGGCCCCGCAGGCTTGCACTCATGAATCTTTTTCTCCATGGCCTTGAGCCGCAGATTTATCTGGGTGACAGCATTTATGAACCAGATAGAGGGGAACGCTACGATTGCATCCTGACCAATCCTCCTTTCGGCACAAAGGGCGCAAATCAGGCCCCGGTGCGAGATGACTTTACTGTTACTACCAGCAACAAACAGCTTAATTTTATTCAGCATGTTGTCACCATACTCAAACCCGGCGGACGGGCCGCCATGGTGCTGCCCGATAATGTTCTTTTTTCCGACGAAGCGGGTGATGTGTTTAAATACCTGATGGAAGACTGCAATGTTCACACTGTTCTGCGTTTGCCAAATGGAACGTTTACCCCTTACAGTCAGGGTGTAAAAGCAAATGTGATTTTCTTTCAGAAGGGTGTGCCTACCGAAAACACCTGGATTTATGATAACCGGACAAATATTCCGGGCGTTACCAAGAAAGACCGGCCCCTTGTTTCGCAGATGTTTGAAGAGTTTGAAAAGTGCTATGGCAAGGACCCCAACGGTCAGGCAAAGCGAAAAGACCTGGGAGATGACGGCCGCTTCCGCAAGTACAGCCTTTCTCAAATCAAAGAGCGCGAGTACAATCTGGACATTACGTGGCTGAAAGATGAAGGGCTTGAAGACCCGAATTCTCTGCCCGAACCGCAGGTGCTGGCTGCTGATGCGATTACCGAGCTGAATGCCTGCGTGGATGAACTTCAGGAAATACTGACTCTGATTGATGCGGAGGAAGGGGAATGAAGAAGAAGAGGCTACCTTCAGCAGGGGGCAGTGGGCAGGATGGAAATTCACAAATACTTATGTATCGGTCTAAAGACGGGCAGACCAAGCTGGATGTCCGCTTGGAGGATGAGACAGTCTGGCTTTCACAGATGCAGATTTGCGACTTGTTTCAAAAATCAAAAGCAACCGTAAGTGAGCATATTAAGCATATTTTTGAGGAAGGAGAACTTGTTGAAGATTCAGTTGTTCGGAAATTCCGAACAACTGCTGTTGATGGGAAAGAATATGATACCAGTTTTTACAACCTGGATATGATTATCTCGGTGGGGTATCGGGTTAAATCCGTTCAAGGCACGCAATTTCGCATCTGGGCAACGCAACGTATTAAAGAATACATTATAAAAGGGTTTGCACTGGATGATGAGCGCTTGAAACAGGGCGGGCAAAAAGCCCGTTATTTTCAGGAATTATTACAGCGCATTCGCGATATACGAAGCAGTGAACGCAATTTTTACCAAAAAGTTACCGATATTTATGCCACCAGTATTGATTATAGAGGCGATGATGCTCTGACGAAAACCTTTTTTGCCACGGTACAAAATAAAATGCATTTTGCGGTGCATGGGCAAACTGCCGCCGAGATGATTGTAAGCCGGGCTGACAGCACCAAGCCACTAATGGGCCTGGTAAACTTCAAGGGTAATTATATTACTGCCCATGATGCTAAAGTTGCCAAGAATTACCTTACCGAAAATGAGCTGAATCAGCTCAACCTGATTGTTTCCCTCTATCTTGATTTTGCCGAGTTACAGGCGACCAATGGCCGCCTGATGAAAATGAACGATTGGATTTCCAAGCTGGATGATTTTTTGAAACTCAGTGAAAAAGAACTTCTGACCCATGCCGGAAATGTGAGCGCCGATGCCGCCGCCCAAAAAGCCGAAGCAGAGTTTGATAAATACAGGGCAGAGCGGAGTAAAAATATAATTTCTGATTTTGACCGTGCGGTTAAAGAGCTTGAAAAGAAGGAACAATCTCTCACGGAGGAAGGGGAATGAGTGAGACGCTTCCAAAGGGATGGGTTGATGCTAACATATGTGAAATCAGTAATATCGTGTATGGAAAGGGTCTTGCAACAAAAGATATTTCAAACGAAGGGCAGTACCCTGTTTTTGGTGCAAATTCAGTAATTGGATTTCACAATTCATATCTATATAAGAAACCTCAAGTGCTAATTTCATGTCGAGGTGCTAATAGCGGCACGATAAATATTTCACCCGAAAAATGTCATATTACATCTAACTCACTTGTGCTGGAATTACCTGAGGTTTTTTATAACGCGCACAAATTTATTTTTTATTCTTTAGTATCAGTAGATAAATCAAAAATTGTAACTGGCACTGCCCAACCACAAGTAACTATTGATAATTTAAAAAGTTTCACAATTCCCCTCCCGCCACTCAACGAACAAAAGCGTATTGTCGCCAAGCTGGATCAAATCATTTCCCGAATTGATGCGGTTAAAGGGCGGCTGGATAAAGTGTCGACTATTGTCAAAAGGTTCAGGCAGTCTGTGCTCACTGCCGCAGTTACCGGGAAACTGACAGAGAAGTGGCGGGCTGAGCATCCGGAGGTGGAGAGGGCTGAAGAGTTCCTAGAAAGAATAAATAAGGAGGGGGGCGGGATTCAGAACCACTTTAGAGCTTTTGTGTTTTCAAAAAACGAAAGTTTATTACCAGATTCTTGGATTCAAATTACAACTGAGCAAATAAACGCTCATATTACTAAGGGAACGACCCCCAAAAACAGTGGGTTTTGTAGTTCTGGTATCCCTTATCTAAAGGTCTATAACATTGTAGATAATAAAATTAATTTTGAATATAAGCCTCAGTTTGTTTCAAAGGAATTGCATACTACTTTTTTATCACGGTCAAAAGTATTTCCTGGTGATATATTAATGAATATTGTCGGACCACCTTTAGGTAAAATTGCTATTGTGCCTGAGACTCATAGAGAGTGGAATATTAATCAAGCAATTGCAATATTTCGAACAAAAAAAATGATATTAAATCAATATTTATATTTAGTATTAACTGAAGGTGATTGCTTAGCAAAAATACTGATTGAAACAAGAGGTGTTGTTGGCCAAAGTAATTTATCACTTGAGCAATGTAGAAGTTTGTTAGTGAACCTCCCACCCATGGAAGAACAAAAAGAAATCGTCCGGCAAGTGAACAAACTTTTTACCCTTTCCGACAGGCTGGAATCTCATTACCAGAAAGCCAAAGCCCGAGTAGATAAACTCTCCCAGTCCTTGCTTGCCAAGGCCTTCCGCGGGGAACTGGTTGTCAACGAGGCTGAACTTTCCGAAAAAGAGGGCCGGGATTTTGAAAGCGCGGAAAAGTTGCTTGAGCGGATACTGGAAGAAAAGGCGAATCTGGTTTCCGTGTCAAATAGTAAAAATCGCAAAACAATGAAAAAAATGCGATAATAAAGAAAGGGATTGTTTAAAAAAACTTGATCATGCAGTCAATAAATAAAATAAAAATTGATCCAAAATACCTGCCATTCATCGGACGGCTTTTCACTCCGCTGGTGTTAGATAGTCTTGTTCAAAAAAGGTATTCTGGTTATTTATCAGAGGTTTGTGCAAATAGTGGCTTATTTAAACAGATTTCAATGGCAATGACCGTGCATCAGTTCTTTGATAGGATTTACAAATATCTTCTTCATAATTATCGCAATGAATATATTTATAAAAATGCTATTGCCAATCGAATCTTACTGGAAAAACATTCCCTTAATGCATCCCGCATGCTCACAGAGTTTCGTGTTGGGCAATGTAAGGCAGATGCAGTAATACTGAACGGAACATCCACGGTTTACGAAATAAAGTCAGAGTATGACACCTTTGCCCGACTTGAAAATCAAGTAAAAGCATACATGGCGGTATTTGAACATATCAATGTAATCACCTCTGCCAGCCAGGTTGTAAAGTTGAAGTCATTATTACCTTTCAATGTGGGGATACTGGTACTTACCAATAAGGGAACTATCGAACCGATCAGGGAATCGAAGTCAAATATCAAAAATATAAAACTTGAA
The DNA here is from genome assembly GCA_903911225.1 of uncultured delta proteobacterium. Taxonomy (GTDB): domain Bacteria; phylum Desulfobacterota; class WTBG01; order CAIYCZ01; family CAIRTM01; genus CAIWCT01. The sequence continues at coordinate 2,865 of CAIWCT010000005.1, read as the reverse complement.
ATCCTGTTTGACTCCTTAAGAAAAACCGAATATCTAAAAGTCATCAAAGATTTTTACGATACCGTACCGAATGTGCCAAATACACAAATTTACAGGGAGTGTAAAAATCTTTACGGTAAAATACCCTTGAAAGTAGCATGCAAATCAACAATAGATATTCTTAAAAATCGCAGTAATCATAATCTGCTGTATGAATTCACAGGAAAAGTACCCACATCACTATCAGCTTATGCGATGAGTATTTCTACCGAAAAAGAAAAGATGCAGGCTCTCATTTCCTTATTTGATCTGCGTATCAATACGATACTTGCACCAAATTTATTATAAGTATAGGAGGTGTTGTAATGTACTATCCATTTTTCAGGGGAAAACAGTTTGAACTAATACTGCTTAGGGATAACGCAGGATTTTTAGCAAAGAATACTATTCATCCAATTATTGAACCAGTGAAGAATGATTTTTCTGCTTTAAAACGTTCAATGAAAGCACTCAATGAAAAAAATGTTGATTGTACACTTGTTGTCAACCCCCAGGCAGGCCAAAAACCTGTTCCTATAGACAGCATGCGGAAACTGATTGATTCAGACTTTAATAATTATAAGAATATTTCGCTTGGGTATATGATGCATACCAAGTCAAATATTAATGATTTGATTGCTTTGGTTAGGCAATACAAAAATTCTAACTTTACTATTGTGCATTGTGGTTATTCGAATGGAAAACAACTTGCAGATGCGCTTGGTGAATTTCAAAATATAAAAAAACATGTCTTTATTGAAGGTTCCGCCGGAAAATTATATCAACGGCATTTTAAAAAAAATGGGATCAAACGAGTTTTAATACGAAATGGTTTTAAGCCACAGAAAAAAAACTCGAATTATCCACCAAGCGAACACTTTTCCGATTTACATTTAACTTACTCAGATGAAGGAGTTGATGGTTTCGGCGATTATTTGATGGTTGGTGATGACTATTCGGAAAGCGGTGGTCCCGCTTACGCTGTTGCGATTCATGTAACCTATCTTGATCCTGAAAACGACATGTTTATTTACCATTTCATTTCAGATCGAACAGATTCTCCAACTGACCCGGGTGGGAAGTTCTTGGAAGCACTTGCGAAAATGATAAAAGAATTGAAAAAGCCCAACTCCCCCATTTTTAAGTCAAAGGCATGCATGGAATACATGAAATTATATAATGAAAAGCATTACCCGGGCCTTGGTTATGTTAAAAAGCTTTCTATGCAGCACCACATTGAACTGATTGCACACTTTTTGGAACAGGCTGACTAATATGTTTTGCTGTCCAAATTGCTTTACACATGCATTCCTAAAAGATCATATCAAAAAAACCAGCAAGCAAGATGGAAAATGTTCATTTTGCAGTTATAAAAGAGTTTCCCCACTTCTCACACCTGCAGTATTAATTGATTTGTTCCAGCCGTTGTTCGATTTGTACGTAGAAGAAAGTGGTGGCCGCCCCCTTAATGAACTTCTGCAAGTTGATTGGCATGTGTTTTCAAAACATATAGATAAGAAAAAACAATTACAGTTAGTTTCAAAAATCGCTGGTCTCAAAGTTTTGAATTCACAAAGATTCATATCAACATTGGTTATGAATAATGAATTTATAGACAGGTGGGATGCGTTCACAAATGAACTGAAGCACGAGAACCGATTTTTTCCAAAAAAGAACATAGATACTAATCAGTTATCAGAGCTTTTTAACTACTTAATAATGCCCAAAGAACAAAAGTTCAAGCATGTTTTTCGTGCAAGAATAAATCATCGATCAGAAATATTGCCAATCACTGAAATGGGGAAACCACCTCTTGAAAAATCCATAGATGGTCGTGCAAATCCCAAAGGAATTTCTTATTTTTACGCAGCAAGCGATGAAAAAACAACAATTGCTGAGATAAGACCTTACAAAACAGAGACTGTCTGCGTAGCAAAATATCAAGTTAATCCCAAAATATCTTTAATCGATTTAAGAGCTCCGAAAAGTACAATATCCCCATTCGGTCTTGATGATGATAGTCTTTCCCTTCTATATAAAGAACACATGCCGTTTTTAGTACTTCTTGGGGATGTTCTATCAAAACCTATTTTACCGCAAAAAAAGGAATTGGAGTATTTGCCAACACAATATCTTTGTGAAATGATAAAAAATTATAATTTTAATGGGATAGTATTCAAAAGCTCCTTGGAAAAAGGAGATAATTGCGTTTTTTTTGATGATTCCTTTTTAAAAGGAATTAAAGTTGAAACCTTTATTGTTACTGAAACATCTGTGAAATCTGTGAAAGAAGCCTGAATAAAATGAAAAAAATTAAAGACCTCCCCACGCATGAACGGCCTCGCGAGAAACTTCTCGAAAAGGGAGCTGAATCACTTTCGGATCAGGAATTGCTGGCAATTATTCTGGGGAAAGGTTCGAAAAAAAATGATGTGCTGTCCCTTGCAAAGCTGCTCATTAAAACGATCGATGAAAAAGGGATAAAAGTTCAGGCGCAAGATATTCTTGATATTGACGGAATTGGTGAAGCCAAAGCAACTTCAATTGCCGCAGCTTTTGAATTTGTGCGAAGACGGATCAAACCGGAAGGGTTGAAGATTAAATTTCCTGTGGATGTGCTGCCCCTAATACAGCACTACGGCGACCGTAAGCAGGAACATTTTTTATGCATATCAATAAATGGCGCCAATGAGGTCATGAGTATACGGGTGGTAACCATCGGCTTAATCAACAAAAGTCAGGTGCATCCCAGAGAAGTATTTGCTGATGTACTAGTCTAGTGTATCTTAAATAACTAGACATAGTTGGGTGACTATGTTAGTTTGGGGGAATGAAAAAACCACTCGT
>CAIWCT010000004.1 GCA_903911225.1 uncultured delta proteobacterium | reverse complement strand
GGTTTTCCTCTCCCGGTTTTATCAGCCGTATGATGGCACCCTTTGCATGCAGTATTGCAGTGCTTTCCCGCACAATGATTTCGAGGATATGCTTCATCTCATAGCTCGATATCATTGCCTGTGTGGCATCCATCAGCATTTCCCGCCTTTGCAGGTTGTCCTGAAGCTTATTGCTGAGGCAGCGCACTTCCGCCTCCCGCTGGCGGAACCGGGCCATGATCGAGGTGGCAAGAAAAGTCGCGGCAAAAAGTATAAAAGCGTAAATGGGGAAAGCAAGCAGGGCCGTGTTCAGGCTGACTTTGACGGGTTGCAGCGCAGACCAGGCCATGAATGCCGGTACCGGTAAAAAGTATTCAGCGCAAAAAACGCCGGCGAGGCTGATCATGGAAAAAGCGGTATACATGTAGCACTGCCGGGGGGGGAACATAATGGCGTTAATGATGATATGGAGTATGAAAAAAAACACAAACGGGCTGAATATGCCGCCGGTTACATATATGACGGCAATCAGCGCAAGCCAGTCGAGAGCAACCTGCACGTGCATGAAAAAAGGCGTCAGCCTCCCGGCGTCATGAATCTGGCGCAAAAACTGGTAACACTCAAAGTTATAAAAAAGGATGACAAGGCAGGCCGCGTACAGAAACTTTGCGGGAATAATCTGCGGAGCAACTATGGAGAGAAAAACCGAGAGCAGGAAAAACCCGCCAATGGCTACCCAGCGCAGCCGGATAAACCATGCGGCAACGGTTTTTATCTCGCCTGCCCGGAATTCTCCCGGCAGAAAATAATTTGTCAGCACAGACCTGATATCCGCCATGATGCTCCAAGAGCCGTGCGTTTTTTTCAGTGCATCCCGTGCATAAAAAACATTTTTCATGCCTTTGCCGGCGGCATGCTGCAAAGGATGTGCAGGTAAAATGTTTTAAAAAATTCTATTTCTTAATAGCATACCGCTCAGGCATACGCATTATTTTTTATAGATATTTTTTCTGTAGAGAGGCATTGATGATTAATCGGAGACAACGGACTCCGCTTCCTCCCATTCACCGCAGGGCCCGGCTTTTTTTAATGCCGCAGATGAAAGAGTTTCCAATTTGTAAAAATTGGGTTATAAGCCTTTTAAGTCTTTCACTGTCACATCGCCTATTAATTGATAAAACAGGAGCGTCGGCATTATGGGAAAAATCAAAGAAAAAATTCTTCACTATCTCGGCGAAAACCAGTACTGCGTGCTCTGCACCGGCGCGGGCGATGATGTGCGGGCAACGCCTGTGCGCTATGCAACCGACGGCATGAACATTGTTATTTATTCCGAAAAGTTTACGCGCAAGTTCGCCTATCTGAAAAAGAATCTCAACGTGTCGCTGGCGCTGCACTCAACCGGGCATCCCATTAAGGGTTTGCAGATCTGGGGCACGGCAGAAGTGATACCTGCAAGCGATGCCCGCCATGCTGAGTATCTTTTTGCAGAGGCTACAAAAAGTGACAAGCTGCGCGAGGCCTGCAAGGTGCTGAACCTGATTTTTATTGCGCCGCGCAGAATGGTGCTGCTTGAGCAGGTGCCTGAAAAAGGCTACTGGTATTATGTATGGGAGCAGGACAAGCGGGGACGTGAAAAGGAGCAGGAGATTAAGACGGTACGTGAGCTGAGCAATTTGAAAAAGTAAGCGGGCAGCGACTGTATTGATAATCAATACAGTCGCTGCAGCTGCTTCAAAATTCATAGCGCATGCGGAAAAGCAAACTGTCCTTATGGGCCATTGCATCGCCGACATACTCATTGTTAGAACCGCCATATACCACTGCGCCGATATCGGTATTCCAGTGCTCGCCGGGCCACTTATAGGTAAAGGTGGGACAAATAAACCATTTTTTAATCATGGGCTGGTAGCTGCTGTTAAATGTAAACGTCCAGCTGGCGTTAAACATTTGCTGCATCATGAACAACGACAAAGACTGCATGTTGGGATCGCCCTGGCGGTGATTGCGGGATCCTTCTAAAACGATATCAGGGTTCATGTTGAATATATGCTCGATCATATACGTGAAACTGAGTTCAAAAAACTTGCCGGTTCCGATGTGCTTAGTAAACCAGGGAATGTCATACTTGTCGTTGTATTGGAGGGCAATGGCGCCAACGTCCTGCCTGGTCACACCGTATAAGCTTTGTTTGGAGCCTTTTGTCCCCGTATTATACGGGCTGTTGAGCTCATAAAACCACTCAACGCGCCAGACTGAATTATGCAGTGGTTCGATTACAGTCTGGGCTGTGCCGCCGAATGTTTGATATCGCTTGTAGCTGTAGCACTTGCCTCCATCCCAGTACTTTGCATGAACAGTATCTGAGCCCGTAATTAAAGCGGCTACGGCGGGCAGCGCAAAATTGTTGCTGTATTTAATTGCGCTGTGGACCCGTGCTATCGGGCTATCGCTGCGCGCATTCCAGTATAGAAGCGACCAGTCGATATCGTAGGCATAGCCCTGCACTCTGAACCCGAGCTCCCAGTTGTCGCTGTTCCACCCGTTGGGGGCGTCTTTATTCCATTTCTCCTGCTGCCAGTGGAAAATCCCGGGGCTTTTGATTTTCGGGCCGAAAGAATAAGAGGCATGGTCGCCACCCCAGTGCGTTGCCTCATAGGGAAGCTGTATGTTTTGATAAAAGCCGGGATTGATGATGTTTTCGAATATAAGATTGCCGGGAAGCGATGACCGGTAGCTGGTTTTGATCATCCAGAGACCGTTTTTGATTTCTTCCCAGTTGTCAACACCGGGCACGCCCCTGCGCAGGTCCATGGGATTTACCACATCGGCCACACGGCTCGTATCAAGCTGGCCCCAGATTACGATCTGTTTGCCCACCCGAATATCCCAGGGGCCTGTTACAAAAGAAAGGTAGGATTCCGTTAAAAAATCTTCAAAATGGGTCGGCATCTGATATCGGCGCCTGTCGTTGGACGCAATATACTGATGCGCTGTATCATCCAGAGATGATGAAGCCTCATACCAGTATCGCAGGCCGTTGAACCAGGTGATGCTCATATCCGGGGATTCTTTAATCTTGTAGATCGACTCGAAATACAGCGAGGTCAAGGCTAAATCGAATCTTGAATCATGATCCCCTCCTTCACCCGGCTCCCAGCTTGTGCGATAAAATACGGTTTCTTTTGCAAAGCCGCTGATCTCAAGCTTGCCGTCATAGAGTTGCGTCGATGCCTGCGCCGGCTTGCCGTTGCACATCACTATGCTCGCGCACATTGCACCCAGGCACAGTGCTGCTATGAAGCTTTTCCTCATATTTCCTCCTTTTTCGAAAAATTAATTTTAGAAGTTCGGATCATTTCAAATACGGCATACCGGCAGCCGCCCTGCAAGCTGTTCTTTACAAAAGAGATGCCAACCACTTACTTTAAAAAAATAATTAAATTTCAGTATGTTATCTAAAGACATGACAACCGCTGCGGCAGGCATCTCTCGGTTTTCGGGAGGCTTTCACGGGCCATGCTTTTAATGGCTTGATTTAGCTTTATTTTTTAATATCAGCTAAATAAGACTAGATTCTCAAAATATGAGAAAAAAGAAGGGCTAATAGCCCCAGCGACAGTTGCTTTACTGACCACAGTTGCTGCGTTTCCGCCCGGTGATATTTTTTTTGCCGAAGTTAAAAAAAGCGAAAATCTGCGGGAGGCGGGCAGGGGGCTGAATCTGATTCTTATTGCGCCGCGCAGAATGGTGCTGCTTGAGCAGGTGCCTGCAAAAGGCTACTGGTATTATGTGTGGGAAAAGGAGCAGGAAATGATAAACAGATAAATAAGGGAGCAGGGAAAAGAAATTTTGGCTTGTGTAATTTGTCAACAACGCCACAGAAAGGGGGCTACGTTTGACTTATCCGATGTAGCAGTATGGGTATGAAACAGCTACATCCCCTGATGTCTCTTCCAGAGGCGTATGCCATGCACTTTGGAAAAGTGCGTATCATAGGTTATGAGAACAGCGCCAGTCTCGGCAGCGTGTGCGGCTATCCAGACATCGTTGATCGGAATAGGCGTTCCCGTCTTCTTCAGGCTGCTTTTTATTTCACCGAAGAAATCGGCTGTCTCCTGTGTGACATTGACGATATGCACTGTTGTTTTTTTTAGAAAAGAATCCAGCTGCGCCCTGTTGTCGGATTCTTTCCTGCCGCCCTTGAAGCCGGCATACAATTCCCCGAGCACGATTGCCGAGACATAGACGATTTCGGCCTGGGCAAGCGCATCAAGCACAGCGTTGTCACCGGAAAGAAAAGCAACATAGGCATTGGTGTCAAGGATGATTTTTTTCATGACCAGTCTTCGGCATCTATTTTTTCAAAATCTTTCAAGGACTGCCTGAATGATCTGGCCTCAGCGGCAGACCATGAACCGAAAAGGTCCATGAATTCATCTTTATGCCCCGATGGTTTCTTTGGCCGTATACCCAGCGATTCGGCAAGCAGAGATTTTATTGTTTTATTGAGGCTCATTCCCTGGCTTCTCGCTTTTTCCTGCAACAGTCTATCAAGAGGATCATCGAGATTATGTATGGTTATTGACTTCATGGCGCGCTCCCTTGAACCATTTTTTTATTATGTGGTTCATTTTAGTTGATGTGGCGCCAATATACAAATGAAATTTGGGCCGGACTCATATCTATTATGTGCATGATGAATAATCTGAACTAAAACCAATGCTGTTAATTGTCTTCAGGGAACCATCGTCTATGGCGATGGTTCCCTGAAGAAGGCAACTTCAACACTGCGTGTTTTTTGCTTCCGCCCTTTCAGGGCGAAATCAAGCCACCCGCTATGCGGGTGGTTGTTGACTTAAGCAAAAAACCTCCTCGCCCCCGAGAAGGAACACTTAAATGAACAGTATTGGGGCTAAAACCGCTTGTGCTTTGATTTTTATTAAACAACAACAGTCGTCATAAAACCGGCAATATCCTCATACCTCCCCATGAAACAAGGGGGTTTCAAGGGGGGTATGGCGCCGAGACAGGGTTGCGCTTGGCAGAAACACCTGTTTTGCTGTAACAACGCAAGGCACCATAGAGTTATCCGCCGCCATCATGCCATCACAAAAGGCCATACCTAGTCAAAAAAGTACGAGCAATGCCTTCATTCGCCTTGACTTTTTGTGAAAAACTTATATCCTGTTAACTTTAAAAAATGCCATTGGAGAGCAAAGACCATGGATTTCTGGAGAGTGCCCCTTGATGCCGAAGAGGTTATCGTATCGCGAGGTATAGTGCACTTTGTTGAAGACCGCTGCAAGGGTTGCGGGTACTGCATTCAGTTCTGTCCGAAAAAAATCCTTCAAACATCAACGAGATTCAATAAAAAAAGCTATCACCCGCCCGAGGTTACCAAACCTGAGGAATGCGTCAACTGTCATTTCTGCGAGATCATCTGCCCTGAGCTTGCCATCTATTCGGTTGAGGCGCCGGGCTCGGAGCCGGGCGAGGCACAGCAGCCCGATGATGCGGGCGACACCTGCTGCCCTCCGGTAAAATAGAGCGAAGGGCTGTGGAGCAAGCGCACCGCGCAGACTATACAAACTTTTTAATATAGATAGCGGCACTTCATGAGCAATCCAGCAGTTTTAACGGGCGAACATTATATGACAGGCGACGAAGCCTGCGCAGAGGGCGGGCTTGCCGCAGGTTGCCAGTTCTTCGGCGGCTACCCGATAACTCCTGCAACAGAAATAGCCGAGCATATGTCCTCGCGCCTGCCCCAGGCCGGCGGCACCTATATCCAAATGGAGGATGAAATTGCGGCCATGGCATCAATTCTTGGCGCTTCCTGGGCAGGCAAGAAAAGCATGACCTCCACATCAGGCCCGGGTTTCAGCCTCATGATGGAAAATATAGGGCTGGGCATCTGCACCGAAACCCCCTGCGTTGTGGTGAATGTGCAGCGCGCTGGCCCCTCCACAGGCCTTCCCACACTTGGCGCTCAGGGCGATATGATGCAGGCCCGCTGGGGCTCGCACGGCCACTATGAGATCATAGCCTTTGCACCCATGTCGCCGCAGGAAATGTTTTATCATACTATTGAAGCCTTCAACCTGAGCGAGAAATACCGCCTGCCCGTGCTGATCATGTCCGATGAAATTATCGGCCATATGAGCGAGAAGGTGATTATCCCTGATGCTAAAAAAATAAAGACCTTTGAAAGAGTGAAGCCAAAGGGCCGCAAAGACCGGTTTAAGCCCTATGAAACAACAGCCTATGGCGTTGCCCCCATGCCTGCGGCCGGAGACGGCTACCGGGTGCATATAACAGGCCTTACCCATGATGATCGCGGCTATCCGGCCATGTCGCCGGAGGCGCAGGAAATCATGATGACGCGCCTGATCGGTAAAATTCAAAACAATCTGGACGATATCATCCGTACCGAGCAGTACCTGATGGATGACGCAGATATCTGCATCGTGTCCTATGGCGCTTCGGCCCGCACAGCCTATGCCGCTGTTGAGGATGCGCGCCGCGACGGCATCAAGGTCGGCCTTCTGCGCCTCATCACGGTCTGGCCTTTTCCTGACGCGCTGGTGCAGGAGCTGTCCCGACGTGTTAAGGCATTTGTGACTGTTGAGATGAATATGGGGCAGATACATCGCGAAGTAGAGCGCTGCGCCTGCGGCAGGGCCCAGGCCGTGCTGGTCGGGCATGCCGGCGGCGCCATTATACCGCCGGAAAAGGTATACGCCGCGCTCAAAGAGCTGACGCTAAAAAAGAAAAAGTAATTATACGGGGGCACAGCAGGCGCGGATTCTAAAAACCGCACCTGCCTGCATTGCCCCGGGAGGCATACCACACAATGGCAGTACAGGCCAAAAAGGCTCCCATTGAGCCCAAACATCCACTTGACGATCTTATTCGCACCGACCGGATGCCCCATATCTGGTGCCCTGGCTGCGGCATCGGCACGGTCTTTTCATCATGCCTGCATGCCATGCTCGCAAGCGGCATTGATCTGGATAAAACCGTCATGGTCTCTGGCATCGGCTGCTCAGGCCGCGGCGCCGGGTATGCAAAGGTCGATTCATTTCACACCACCCATGGCCGGGCCATACCTTTTGCCACGGGCATGAAGGTTGCCAACCCCGACCTGCATATGATCGTGTTCAGCGGCGACGGCGATTTGTTTGCTATCGGCGGCAATCATTTTATTCATGCAGCCCGCAGAAATATAGATATGACGGTCATCTGCATTAATAATCTCAATTACGGCATGACCGGCGGCCAGGTGGCAGCCACAACCCCCAGCCTTGCCCGCACCACCACAACTCCTTTAGGCAATCCGGACAGCCCGTTTAATCTGCCCCTTCTTGCCTATGCCTCAGGAGCCACCTATGTCGCCCGCTGGACCATGCTGCATACCCGCGAGGTGACCGATTCAATTCAGACCTGCCTGACCAGAAAAGGCTTTTCATTTGTCGAGGTGCTGGCGCCCTGCCCGGTCAACTACGGCAGGCGCAACAAGGAGCGGCCCCTTGATACCCTGAAGATGTATCAGGATAAAACGATTATCAAAAACGGCGCCAACCCTGCCGAGCTGGGTGTTGATTTTAAAAAGCGGGTTGTTCTGGGCACATTCGTCGATGTCGAAAGGCCGACTTTTACCGAGACCTATGACAAGCTCTATCACAAAGAATAGCATTTCAGGCAGGCACGGGAGGACAGAAGTCAGCAGGTGCGGAAAAAAGTTCGGAGTAATGAGTTCGGAGTTTGGAGTAAAAAAATTTTAGATTCCGATTATCTGAAAGCCGATGTGCTTTTCATTCTGAATTCCGGCTTCTTTTCTTAAGAATCTTAAACATACGGACAACCCGGCAGATATTGCCGGAGAATATATTTCTTTAATAAATAAAGGCACACTGCAGATGACACAAGCGGCAACCACAACAAAAAAAGAAATACTGGTCACTGGCTTCGGTGGCCAGGGCGTCGTGCTCATCGGCAGCATTCTGGGTCAGGCCGCCGCTCTGGGCGATCACCGGGAGAGCACACAGGTGCAGTCATACGGCCCCGAGTCG
>CAIWCT010000003.1 GCA_903911225.1 uncultured delta proteobacterium | reverse complement strand
GGGCTTGATGGTTGCGTACTGCCGCGCAAGGGAAGCGATTGTTTCAGGCTCAACGCCGGTAATGGCCCCTGCCCACTGCGGGGTTTTGGGCAGGCCGTCTGCCGTGCCCAGCACATAGTCTTTAAAGGCGTCAAAGCCCACCGTGTGCGAGTCAAGAAACTGCTGATCCTGCAGGTTCTCGGTTATCATCACGTAGGCCATGGCAATGAGCATGGCCGTGTCCGTGCCGGGCCGGATGGGCACCCACTGCGTGGCGAATGCCGCTGCCGAATCGGTGAAGCGCGGATCGATGGCCACGATCTTTACGCCCTTTTCTTTTGCCTGTGCAAGATTCCAGGCCGTGGTGGTGCGCTGCACGGTTTCAGCGGGGTTCCAGCCCCACATGATGATGAAGCGGGCATTGGGAATATCATCGGATGTATGGCCGGCGGTGACGGTGCCGTAGGTGGTCTCTGAGTTGAAAAGGCTGCCCCAGAACGAGCATGACCCCCAGATGGGCGTAAACCCGCCGAACATGGTCAGAAGCCTGAACACGGAAAGCTGGTTGTGGAGAAATGTTCCTGTATTGCCCGAATAGGCGATGTAGAGGATGGAATCGTTGCCGTAGGTATTTTTTACATGCTTGAGCTTGCCGGCGATGGTGTCGAGGGCTTCCTGCCAGGTAATGGGCTCAAACTTTCCCTCGCCCCGTTTCCCCACACGCTTCAGCGGGGTGCGCAGACGATTTTCCGAATACACATGCTCCCGATAGGCCCTGCCCCTGCAGCAGGCCCGCAGCTGCGGATCGCCGCCGTCATCGGTTTCAATTTCGCGAATGACACCGCCTTCAACGTGAACTTTCAGCACGCACCTGCCGCCGCAGTCGTGGGGACAGCTGGTGAGCACGATCTTTTCATTACCGGTTTCCTGCGACATAGAGCCCTCAGAAAAATTCTTGATTGGAGATTCTGGATGCACATTATTTATACTGCACAAATGCGCAATCCGCAATCCACGTTATCAAAAAAATCAGGCTCTCGGCTTTGTCTCCATGCGGTAACCGTCAACGGGGCTGAGCTTCTCGGTAAATATATATACCTGGGTGGAAAACTGCTGCTCAATCGACACAAGATCACTGCGCTTGTTGTTCAATAAATACGCGGCCGCATCTTCGCAGACATACACCTTGATTTCAGCGCAGTCCCCGGCAGAGGCCTTCTCAAACACTGCCGTCAAGGCCAAAAGAGCAATGGCCTCCCGTGATTTCAAGCTGCCGGTGCCGCCGCAGCACGCGCACTGCGTCTGGCTCGTATCGACAAGGGGCGTCCGGAGCCGCTCGCGGCTCATCTCCAGCAGGCCGAACTGCGAAATCCGCGTAATTTCGATATTGGCCTTGTCGTTCTTGAAAGCATTGCGCAGCTGGCGCTCAACCTGCAGGCGGTTTTTCTGGCTCTTCATGTCGATAAAGTCGATAACGATAAGCCCGCCAAGATCCCGCAGGCGAAGCTGACGGGCTATCTCGTCGGCGGCCTCAAGATTGGTGATAAAGGTCGACTCCTCAGGGTCTTTCACCCGGGTGAAGCGGCCGGTGTTGACATCAATGGCAACAAGGGCTTCGGTAGGGTCAATGGAAATTGATCCGCCCGACTTCAGTGGCACAATTCGCCGCAGCAGGGGCGCAATCTGCTCCTCAATTTTGTATTTCAGAAAAATGGGCATTTTGTCTTCGTAGAGCCCCACCACCTTCTGGTGTTTGGGTATGACCTGTTTGAAAAAATCACGCGCCCGCTTGAACATATCAGGATTGTCGATCAGCACCTCGTTGGTGTCCGTGGTAAAATAATCCCTGATCGACTGAATGACCATATTGCTTTCCTGATAAATCATGGCGGGAGCTGAAACCTCTTTTCCCCGGGCTTCGATGGCCTTCCACAGGCGCACAAGATAGTCGGCATCGCCCTGCAGCTCCTTTTTGGTCTTGCTCAAGCCGGCGGTGCGAACTATCACGCCCATGGCATCGGGAAGCTCCAGCTCGCGGCTGATGTCTTTGAGCTTCTGGCGCTCCTCCTCATCCTCGATCTTGCGGGATATGCCGGTGCGGCTGTAGCCTGGCATGAGAACCAGGTAGCGGCCCGGAAGCGAGATAAACGTGGTGAGCGCAGCGCCTTTGGTGCCCTTGACCTCCTTGGACACCTGCACGATAACCTCCTGCCCCTTGCGCAGAACTTTGCCGGGTGGAAGCTTGCCTTTGCCGGCATGGCTGTCGGGCTCCTGATGATACATGTGCTGGACTTCATCCAGAGGCAGAAAGCCCGGTCTCGGGCCGCCGTATTCCACAAAGGCAGCGTAGAGGCTTGGCTCAACCCGCTGCACCATCCCCTTGTAGATATTGCCCTTTATTTTTTCAACATTTGTGGTTTCAACGGCAAGGTTGGAAAGAACGCCGTCTTCAATGATCGCCACCCGGCTTTCCTCGGGATGGATGACATTGATAATCATTTTTTTGCCTGAATCAGTCGCCTTGTGCCGACCCTTGGTCAGAATACTAAAAAGCATCAATTTAAAAACCTTTCTTTAAAAATATAGGCTTCACCGCCATTGTAAAACGACTGTGGAAGCGATTAACAAAACCCATATTCGGCTGTATCAGCTGCCTTCATCAACAAAGCGCGCAGCCGTGTCAGACTCCCGCCGCAGCAGCTTTATAGCCTGGGCAAGGGAGCCGGGGTCGTTTTCAAACACCTGTGGCGGGTTTAAAACCTTGCAGTAATTCCAGATACGCAGGGTTGCCTCGGCATAGGCCTCGGGAAAAGGCCCCATACGGTTGGTGAAATCCGGGCCTTTTGTAAAAAGTATCTCCGGCTCCGGTCCATCCAGCTGCAGCGCAAGGTAGGAATTTTCAAGTTTCTCTTCAAAAAGTATCGCCACTATAGTTGCCATCTTATAATAATACAGGAAAATCAAGTCTTTGGTCAAGGCAATTATAATTCAGTGCTCACAGACAGGGTAATGCTTTTACTTAGATTTTTTCTCAATCTTTTGTTATTATTCAATTTTATTGCCGCGTTTTACTATCTGCCGTCAATGGCAGAAAGCGCTATCATGCAATGTAATATCGGCCTTCAGCCGCAATAAAATAACATCAATAATTTGCTTCTGCAAAAAATCTTTTATCATAAAAGGAACCCATGCCGGACTATAAAGATACTGCAGCGGCACTCGTTGCCGCCCGTGACAGGGGATATATAAAATCATCCTCCTGCGACAATGCCTGCTCCTGGCTTGCACCGTCTTTTGCCTCGGTTGAAATCGGCGGCATGCTCGTAGGAGACCATATTGCTGAGCTGGCAGAACAGCAGAGCTGGGCTGAAATCGACAATGCTTTTTTTGAAATGAACGGTTTCGGCACTGCCGGCGTGCGCGGCAAACTTGCCATCGGCACGGCCTATTTCAACAAGATAATACTGGGTCTTGGCGTAGAGGCCCATGCCCGCTATATCGAAAAAGCCTATGAAGAAAACGGCGGCGCCCTGGGGCGGGAGAAAGCCGTTATCATCGCATATGATTCGCGCCGAGGATCATACGATCCGCAGACCGGAGGGCCGGGGTTTATGGTGCGCGAAGCCGCCGGCATCTATGCAGCCCACGGCATAAAAACCTATGTATTTGATTCGGTTGCGCCAACTCCGGAGCTGTCCTTTGCCATAGCCGAGCTTGACGGCATTGCGCCCTATGCCGGCGGAGTTTTCACGGCCTCACACAACCCCGCAACCGACAACGGTTTCAAGCCCTACGACTTTCATGGCGGCCAGGTCGTGCACAAGCGGGTGCAGCAGATCGCCGATAGCATAACCGACTACGGCGCAGTTAAAACAATGGCCTATGAGGATGGCGTGGCGCGGGGGCTTATCGCAACAGTGGGCCCTGAGGTGGATGAGGCCTATATCGAAAAAGAAAATCAAACCGCCATATGGGTTGACGGGCAGGGCCGCTTTCTGCCCGATAAAATCGACCCCTCTCTCACGATTGTATTCTCGGCCCTGAACGGCACTTCGCAGCGCCTGGTGCCCCGGGTGCTTAAGCGCCGCGGATTCAATCTGCAAAATCTGTTTCCTGTAGCTGCTCAGTGCATCCCGGATGGTGATTTTGCGACCTGCCCCAAGCCCAATCCCGAGGAAAAGCCGGCCCTCAATGAAGCGGTAAAACTTGCCAATGAAAAAAAAGCCGACATGCTCATCGCCACCGATCCCGATGCAGACCGCTTGGGCGTGGGAGTGCGGCTGCAGGGGGGCGAACAGGCCCTGTATGCCGATGACAGCGCCGTGAAAGACGGCTACTATCTGCTCACGGGCAATCAGCAACTGGTACTGCTCACCGACTATAT
>CAIWCT010000002.1 GCA_903911225.1 uncultured delta proteobacterium | reverse complement strand
GGTCTCCTTTTTTTCAAATGCGCCACCTCGCTTATACTGAGATAAAAATAAAACCTTATCCTTTTCTCTCAGTAACTCAACCTCTAAAGTGGCTCACTTCTTAACGACCATTTTTGGCTCAATTTATCACGACCGGGGATATATCTGCCTTACATAATAATTTGCTAACAGGTGAGCCCCCCTACTTACGTTTTCTTTCAGTACACATCCATCTAAATGAATTTAATGGTTATCCACAAAGCTCCAGTAAATTCAAAGTCTGGATCCCCGCTTTCGCGAGGATGACAGCAAGATAAAAAATACACTAAAAAAACTTGTCATTCCCGCGCAGGCGGGAATCCAGATAGCGCATGGAATTCGTTACTGGCATACAACTGGAGCTTTGGAGATAACCCAAATGAATTTATACATAAAATGAATATCTCTGGCGATAGCATCTTCTTATCCCCACATAAATAAAGGCCGCGGAGAAGAGAAGCACGAAAAGCGTCGCAAGAACCCCAACCTTCAAGCACAGGTATGCAAAGCCCACTAACGGGAGCAGGATAATTCTCACAATCGTTTTCATGATCTCTCTAGTCCTTATTGAATCCGCCAGGGGCGGGGATACTTTGTAGTACCAGTTGACAAAAGACTGGCCGACATGGTTTGTAAAGAGGAACTTGTCTCTAAAATCTCTCAATATTTTCACGGACGGATCGAAGTATGAGCCGAAAGCCGCGGTAGCAATGAAACAGCCACCGCCATCTTTGGGCTTCAACGGAAATGTAAGGTTATCATACGTATACGGCGAATAGAGTGTAACGTCCGTGGAATTATCCGTTTCAACAGAGCCGATGAGAATCTCCTGCGCTGTCGCCGTGTTTTTGGCCGGATTTACAGTAACCTTCAGATACCCCAGGTTCCTCGTTATTCCCGTCACATACGACACCGGAGTGCCATTATCGCTGATAAGGTTCGCAAATGCGCCCCCGGCATTACCGACGATGAAATAGGGAATATCCTGCACCGAATACCTTTGATAGGTATGGGTATGACCGGAGAAAGTCGCGCTGATATTATAGGCATGATACAGGTCTTCCCATGGTTGAAGGTTGGCATTATTCGTGGAGTTGAAATAATCCCAGATGGGGTGGTGATGAATGGTGAATGTTCCGGACATAGTACTGTCCAGCTGATCTTGAAGCCAGGGCGCCTGGCTCTGGGCAAGGGACAGGGAAGGATGCGGGTCTTCACCAGTCAGAGGATCCGGGCTGTCAAGAATGATAAACCGGATGCCGGCACAGTCAAAGGAATAGTTTAAGGGCGCACCCATGTCAATATCGTATGCCGCATGATATTGCACGGCGTCAGTAGGTGTGTCCCCTCCAGAATTATGATATTCATGGTTTCCAACTGTGGTAAAGAGGGCGAATTTCGCGAGCATCACGTCGGCTGCCTCGAAAAATTGGGCCCATTGATCCTCGGTATCATGCCCGGTATAATCCCCGCCGTCGAGGATAAATAGCACATCCGTTGCCTTTTCATTTTCTGCAATGGCCTTGGCCACGTATTGAAACCGCTGCTCCTGAGCATGTGTATCACTTATGACAATAAAGGTGAATGGACCGCTAGCCGGCATCGTCCGAAACGTGCGGGGGGTAAATGCCGCCGTCTCGGCTGAAGGTTCCACGAGATAGGTATACTCTGTATTTGGTTTAAGGCCGGTAAGCTGTACATGTTGATAGGCGCCCGTTGTTTGAGCTTCTACAGTATTTTTAAATTCTTGATCATGCGCATTATAATAACTCGTCGTGGCGTATTTTATTGCGCCCGCCGTCTCGCCCGCCGTATTGATTGGTCCGTGCCAGCTGATAGTCGCGGAATTTGTCGTGGTATTTGTTACCCACGGAGCCCAATAAACCACCTTATCAATATCCGCAATGGCCGGAACAATAAAGAACAGGGAGGAAAATATCAATGCCAGCAGATACCCGCACGGCTTTACTGATAGGATATTTGATTGCCGCTGGAAAACAGAGCGTTGATGGCGGGCATTCCCGCGCAGTCGTTCGGGGGCGTTAAGACTTGCATCGGGGCAGTTTCTGCTGATAGCCATGGTAAACCTCCTGAATTTTTCAGTCGTTCACAGTTACGTCGTACATATTACAATAATTTTGAGGAAGTCACATTAATAAATCTCCGGTAAATTAGGGGCACTGCCGCCCCTATAAGAAAAGGTGGCAACAGCGCCTTTTACTGACCAACCCTGCGCCTGGGATTGTCTACGGGATGCACCTGAAATATTGACTTATTCTTAGCGGTATATCAGTGTGCCGGTCTTTAATCCATTAAACGGTATATTGCTCCTCATCTTCGGGCAACGGCAGGATATGGCCTCTTTGCCCGGGATCCAGCGGCTCCATCAGCCTTGACTTGAAATCCGGGCCGAAGATGCGTTCAAAGTCCAGGGAATCCAGCGGGAGCTTCAACCCGGACGCCTTTTTTTCCACAAGGGCCAGGGCCAGTTCCCGCACCATCGGGCCCACGGGGACCAGGGTCTTTTCGCCGAGCATCCGCACGTCGCTGGAAACACTGCCGTCGGGCAGGCGCACATTGATTTCGGGAGATTGGCCCACAATGTCGCCGTCATCGATAGCCGGTGAAACCCTGTGGAGCGTTACGCGGGTGGAGGAGGCATTTCGCTCTATCAGGTCCTCCCAGGGCTGGGGCCCGGCGCCGTGACAGAGCAACAGATCGGACGGGTGAACATTGTAGATGCCGTAGCAGGGAAAGCCGATAATCGCCTCGTCGATCACCTGTCCGAAAGCTGCCACCACAATTGCCTCGGGGCCCCATGTGGTGAGAATTTCCCGAAATGCAGCGCTTTTTACGTCTCCGGTGTAACAGGGGATTCCCAGGGACAAAGCGCGGTGCAGAAGGCCCCATTCGTATTTTTCCCGCTCCGGCTCCTGATAGTAACGCCAGAAACGTTTGTTTACGGATATTTTTGCATCAGCGTCCAGAGGATCGTCCGTCACGAGGCCAACTATGTTGATCCCTCCGGATTTCTTTGCTTCCAGGGACACCAGAGTTTCAAAAGCCAATAGCCCCAGGGTCCAGGAACCGATACACAGCACCCTGAGTCCCTGATCGGGCCGTCCGGCAGTTTCCTCCAGGTCCGGCAGAAAGAGCTTTCCCCATCGCGAGCCCGCAACCCGGTTGATTCGCCGGCCCGGTTTTTCCACGGTCAACCTTGCCAAAAGGTCATTTTCCAAATCCGAAACATTTGTCATAAAACTTCCTCCATACGCGCCCGCGCCATCAATTATGAATGGCGCGCGCATGTTCCCGGTGATAGATGTTTATCCAGTAAAACGTGCATGCGGTGCTGGCAAGGGTGACTGCGTAGGCGCTGGCAAGAGCGCTCAGGGGATGCATATGTAAAAC
The DNA here is from genome assembly GCA_903911225.1 of uncultured delta proteobacterium. Classification (GTDB taxonomy): domain Bacteria; phylum Desulfobacterota; class WTBG01; order CAIYCZ01; family CAIRTM01; genus CAIWCT01. The sequence continues at coordinate 9,692 of CAIWCT010000002.1, read as the reverse complement.
AACATACCGATACATCAAAGCGAACACCATGCAATTAACGACTCCGCTGACCATCATGGGCCGCGCCATGAACCTTGCCAACTCCCCTCCCCCATAGATGTCCGTGATGATGAGCGCGGCCACGACCGTGGCCGGAAATGCGGAAAGAATGCCTCCGGTGATCGGTCCACCCAACCGGGAGCCGAGCATGGACAGCACAATAATGGCGCCTCCGAAACCGGCCCGAATAGCGATATCGAGTATTCCGTGACGGACGGGCCGGGTACCGGGATCTGGTATAGCAAGGCTGCTTACGAACTGAAGCGAAACCAGGAATAAAGCGACACCAAGGGAAACCCCCACGCCGAACCGAACGGGATGGAAACACAGGAGCACCAATTGGACAAGAATCCAGATTCCCAGAGAAGCCAGCAGTCCAGTTGAAAAGCTTTTCCTTGAAAAAGCTGCAAATGCGGCCAAAAAAACGGCATTGACGGAGATGGTCAGGGGGAAAACGCCCGTTACGTCGAATCCGTGGCGAGCACCCTCGGTGCAGGTGATGAAAAAAATGGCCAGCACCGCCGTGGCAGGGAGTCCGGCAATGAAACCACCCACTTTGCCGCCGAAACGCTGAGCAGCCACAGAGGCCAGCATGACCCACGCTCCTCCGACGACAAAGCTTGCAGTAAGGTCAAGAACATATGCGCTCACGGTATATCACCCTGCATTTTTCTTTTCCATGGTCTCCAAATGCCTAATCATAAATGTTGCAAACGTTCTTGCAAGCCAATAGTTCAGGTACGCAGACACACCCTTAACATAAACATAGTACTGCATGCATGTTCAGAAAAAAACATGGGTATAAAGTCATGCCCGCATTTTATTGCGCCATTTGCATTGACACATAAACCGCTCACATTATATATTTTATCCTAGCTTAAGGCGAGTTTTTATCAATAATTTATCAGTCATCACAACGCGAGATTTTATCAATGAAATTATTTTTACAATTCCCCTTTACCATTTCCATAATCATCTTATCTGCTGTAAGCATTACTGTTTTTTTTGTAATGCTGAAAGCAATAAGAAAAAGAATTCCCCATGAACTGCTGAAAGAAAACCACGATGTTGCCGGCTACCTTTATAATGCCATCTGTTTTATTTATGCGGTTCTAATTGCTTTTGTCGTCTATGCAACCTGGAACAGTCTGAAGGAAACCAATACAATAATTGTACAGGAGTCAAATCATTTACTTGACCTGTATTACGATGCTTCCGCTTTTCCCGATTCCATAAGAAAAGATATTGAAACAACAATCCGTGATTACGTGATGAAAGTCACCAAAGAAGAATGGGAATCCATGTCCGAAGGGAAAAGAAATCTCGAAGCGGCAAAAATATTCGGAAAGTTAAAAAAAATATTCATATCCATCGATGGCTCTCTTCTGCCCAATAATAATGTCCTGACGGAATCGCTGAAAAATCTGAACGAAGCCGGGGAATACCGGCGGCTCAGACTTCTGAAAAGCAGGGAGCATATACCCGATATAATATGGATGGTATTGATAATATGTTCGATGATATTAATTTTTTTTACCTTCTTTTTCGGTACAAAAAATGTAAGCCATCAGTTTTTCATGACGGCAACTCTAATATTTATCAGCGTACTTGTGTTATATCTGATTTATGTCCTGGATCATCCGTTTATAGGTCAATGCCGTATCACAACAGATGCTTTCGAGCCGATATTGAGCTATATCAGGGATTCTGGAAGATGATATGCAATGAAGGTGCGCTGTGAAAGCGCCGGTAAAAGCCGGCAATGACAGCGAGGCGGGCAGGCAGCAGAACAGACGGGTTGAAATCATCATTCGTGATGCGGGGGTAAAAGCGGAATCCGTGGTGCGATAATTTAGATCTCGCCTTTTTTTGCCCCCCACTAAAAAGCTCCACAGGAAGGTTTTACGACCGGAACTGCCTGTCCAGGCTTCTATACTGCACGGCCTCGGAGATATGCTCTGCGCGGATGTTCTCTGAAGCGTCAAGGTCGGCGATGGTGCGGGCGACTTTAAGTATCCGGCTGTAGGCGCGGGCTGATAAGCCAAGCTTATCAATGGCGCGTTCAAGAAGACTGTGCGATTTTTCATCGACCTGACACCACGAACGCAAATGCCGGGACGCCATCTGGCTGTTGCAGTAAATTTTTGCGCGGCTAAATCTCTGCTGCTGAATAGAGCGGGCCCGGTTCACGCGCTCCTGAATGGCGGCCGATGATTCCGACGGCGCTAAATCGGCAAGCTCTTTATAGCTGAGAGATGGCACCTCGATCTGCAGATCGATGCGGTCAAGAAGGGCCCGGAAATCTTTGCCATATACCGCTGCACCTGCAGGGGTGAGCAGGTGCAGTCATGCTTGGCATCGCCATAGTAGCCGCAGAGGCATTGATTCATCGCCACTACCAGCATGAAGAGCCACGGCTAGTTCGGAGTGGAGAGATTCAAGATTCCTGATTCACGATTCAAGATGAAAAGCCTGCAAGCCTGTTTCACCGCAGAGGCGGTTTCAAATGCGGATTTTGAAACGCGGATAGGAAAAGCCTTTAGTCTAAAAATCTACAGTCTAAAAACCTTGCAGTAAATTTTGTCTGTGTTATCAGTATCTCGAGTCCGCCCGGCAGGCTGCACAACAGTTATCTGTGCCGCCGGCTGCTGAAGGACAAGGCACTGAAGATCCACTGGCCGGCATACGCCGCATCTTTGCTTGCAGGGAGGTAATTCTATGGCGGTTGCACTCAAAAGCGCGCTTGTTGTATTCATGCTCCTGGGGGTTTTCCTGGCATCATACGGAGCCTGGGAGATGTGGAAAACAATGGGGCTTACCGGAGCCTCGACCGGCAAGGCAAAAGCGAATTTTGCCGGCTATCATCGTGAGTTCCACAGGGTGCCGTCAGGCCTGTCTCTTCAGGGCTCCGGTATCCCAACAGTTGCGCACTACCCCGAATTTACCTATCGCGCCGATGACGGCAGCATGCAGACGGTGCGTGAGACCACTATGCATGTTTTTGAAGTATACAGTCCGGGGCAGGAAGTCGACATCCTTCTTTTCCCCTATTTTAAGCCGCGAATTGCCGGATTCTACTCACTGTATATGCGGGATTTGCTCATCCTGCTTTTGGGCCTCGGACTTTTGATTGTTCCTGGTTTTTTCTGGAGCTATGCCCTGCCGCTGATTTTATCATCAGGAAGCGCTGCGCCCCCGGCAGGGGTCACGGGGGCTTCGGATGCGGCAGTAGAAGGGCTGAAGCAGTTCCTGAAAAGCAGCATCGGGCCTGTCTCGGTAAAATCTATTCTCATAGCCGGCGGAGCCCTCATGGGGCTTGCGTTTATTGTTGCACTGATTGCCGCGCTTCTTCCCTACATTGCCCAGATGGGCTTCGGGCAGGGCGGACGCCTGATGGATGCATTGAAGGAGCAACGATTTGACGAGGCCCGTTTGATGATAGAAAAGGGTGCCGGGATACATGCTGTTGATGAATTCAATCAGAACCCGCTTCTGATTGCGCTTGAGGCCGGCCGGATGGATTTAGCCGTCATGCTTATCAGGGCCGGGGCGGACGTGAATATCAGAAGCAAGATGCTCATGACTCCACTTCGGGTGGCAGCCGATGCCGGTGAGCTTGCGATGGTTAAGCTGCTGCTTGAAAAGGGCGCTTTGCCGCAGCATCCCGATGACCGGGCTCCTCCGTTTCTCTATGCCATGGTAAGCGGGCACGATGAGGTCGCCCGCGTGCTGATCGAGGCGGGCACGGACCTTCACCGGCGCTATCCATTTGAAGACGGCAGAACGGGAACTGTTGGTGACTTGGCCGTTTTTACAGGCAGACAGGAGCTGATAGAGCTGATCCGGCGTCGCGGCGGGACCTTTACCGTGCAGTAGGCAGCAACGCATGTGCCGTGCTGAAAGGACTTCAGCATTTCCGGAAGGCGTCGCCCGATCAATTGAATCTTCAAAACTCAAAAGCCCGGGGCTGACTTATTTCTCCACCGTTTCTTTCTGGATAGCCAGCTTCGTCCACAGGGGAATGGAATCAAGAAAGCGCTGATAAGCCCGGGGCGGGTCGAGCGGGTCAACCAGCTGCAGCAACTCCTTTCCGTCACGGCCCAGCAGCACGAGCTCCCGCTTGAGAAACTTGCTGTGCAGTTGAGAATTAACTACCTTATTAGGCTCTTTGCCCCAATACTCAATCATCTTAATGGCGTCTACATCGCGCCAGGAAACCTTTTGGCTACCTGTTGAGACGCTGCTGCTTTCGGACCGAACTTCGATGCCCCGGGAGTCTGCAATAATGCGCTCCAGATCCTGGCCCATGTAGGCAAACAGCATAAAGGGCACGAGCAGCATTAATAGAAACGCTGCCGGATACGATATCCACCACCGCCACAGGATGTCGGGCGCATACACAAGCCATACAGAGCCATAGAGGCAGCCGACCACCCAAAACAATGTATCGTTTCTTTCCTGCCTCGATAGTTTCATGATAATCGCGCCGCTCTGGCTCACCGTTTCCGACACAGACTGATCCAGTGCAATCGGGATTTCCTGTTGATTCAAAAACTTCAGCAGCCAGATACTCATAAGAATAACACTAACGCCAATGACGAATAAAAAACCAGCCGGAAACCATTGCTGATTCATACATTTAAAATACGCCAGCACCACAGCTACCACGCTGCAGATCCATATCAGAATAAATACGGGATCCTTCATTTTTACATCTCCCCTATACTACAATCAAAGATCAGGAAATCCGATTCCCCATAAAAAAGGGCCATTCTACCCTTTCAACAAATTTATTTTATTTTTACAACACATTTCCTCCATTTGTCTAATCAAACAAATCATTAGAAAGATTTTCCTTCTGGAAGAACCAGGGGGGGTAAATCAGGAATCAATCTTTGAAGCTAAGATGCTTTGACACGCAGGAAAAAAGTTGATATTTTATTATTTATGCTTAAAAATTGATTTTTTCGCCAACCGGAGATAATTAATCACAGGAGGCAATGCGATGAAAAAGATATATGCGGTTCTTGCAGCTGCAGTTTTGCTGAGCTTTTTTTCAGCCTGCGCGTATGTGTCCAAAGAGGCATCCGGGCCCGCCGGCAAAACGACGGCAGCGCCGGCTACAGATAAGGCCGCCGCTCCAAAAAAAGTTCAGCTGCTTTTCGTGCAGAACGCGGACAGAGTTGTGATCAAGGACAAGCATACCATTACCCTTGAGGGCGTGAGCCCGGCAACCATATTCTTTTCCGACCGTCCGGACCGCATCACCGGCCACATGCTCACCAGCCATTTCGTTTCGCGGTGGAATAAGGGAGGCGACAATTTCACGGCAAACCCGCCCAATGCGACCATATCGGTATTAAGTCAAAAAAAGGTCATGCGGAATTTCGTGGTCGAGCTGCACAACCCGCGGCTCAAGGGAAATTCGCTGACCTATGACGTCAAGCTGCTGCAGGGCAAAGTGCTCGCTAAATCAGCAGGCCCCTGCACGCTGTTCATTGATGCGCTCAGCGAGCCCATCACCTCTGGTTCCTATGGCGCCAGCGGGAAGATGTATATCCGGGGAGATGACGGGATAGTCGTTGATGACGATAAAGATAATGCGCGTGTGTGGAATGACGATGAGGATACCGGCCATGTGTGGGATGACTCCAAAGACGATACCGATCATGAATGGAACAAGGCCCATGAGGATACGGAGCACAACTTCGATAAGCGGAAATAGCCGGAATGTGCCGGCAGCGGCGGTGAACTGATTTGAAAAAACAATTCAAAAAGGAGGAGCGGTATGAAAAAGATGTATGCGGCTGTAGTGACGGTACTGATGGTGGCAGCACTCTCTGCCTGCGCAACCACACAAAAGGAAACTCCTGCAGCACCTGAAGTGTCAATCGCAGCTGCCAAATCTACCGACCAGCCGGGCGGCTTTATGGGTCAAAAGGTCGTCATCAGGGTCATCGTCGATTCCATAGATTACAAGGAGCGCACCGCAGTGCTGCGGGACAGCGAAAACAAGCTGCACTATTTCAAGGCCGGGCCTGAAATCAGGAATTTCTCTCAGCTGAAGATCGGCGATGAAGTTATCACCGAACAGACGGAATCTGTTGCCATTCTTGTGGACAAGCCCCAGGGTACGCCTGCCGAAAACGGGGGCCAGGTTGTGAAGCGCGCCCCCCTGGGAGCAAAGCCCGGCATGGAAGCCGTAAATGTGTACGAGGTTACGGCAATGGTTGACAAAATTGATTATAAAAACCGCATGATAACACTCAAGGGGCCGGATGGGAAGCTCATCACGACGCAGGTCGATCCGAGCCTTACCAGATTCAATGAGGTCAAGAAGGGCGATATGATCTATATGCAGTTCACCGAGGGACTGGCGATCAGGGTTGAGACGCCGAAGAAATAACTAGCTGCTGATGCCTAAGAGATAAAGGATAGGATACATCTGCTGTAATGTCTTGATGACGGTTTTTTTTAAAGACATCTGAGATAATACAGCATGCAAATATCAAAGGACATGGACACTGCACCGCAGTCCGGGCCGGTCTCTGATCTCGGTTCTCCGAACATGACGCACCCGGGAAAATGTTCATTTCAAATTATATTATAACAGGAAGGAGAAATCCCATGACGAAAGGTAAGCTGTTAATTGTTCTGGCAATCGTTTTCTTTTCCACCCAGCTTGCAGCCCAGGAACTCACCGGCACCCTTGCGCAGATCAAAAAAAGCGGCAAAATCAGAATCGGCTATCGTGAGTCCGAACCGCCCATGTCCTTTTTGAATAAAGACAAAAAACCCGCTGGTTATTCTGTTGATGTCTGCAATTGCATCGCAGAGGCAGTCAAAAAGAAAATCGGCGCGCCTGTAATGGTTGACTATGTCCCCGTGACAGCTGAAGGGCGGTTTAAGGACCTGTCCGATAACAGGATCGACATATTATGCGACTCGACAACCAAAACGCTTTCCCGCAGTGAAATTGTCGACTTTACGCAGTTGACATTTGTTACCGGCGCTGCACTCATGACCTTAGCTCAGAACAGCGCCCGCGATTCAGGTTTCGCCGGAAAGAAGATCGGCGTCGTGAAAGGCACAACGACCGTGGATGCATTAAAGGAGCTGCTTCGGGAAACAGCAACGAAAGCAGAAGTAGTTTTATTCAACTCAGCAGATGAAGCCGTTGGCGCATTGCGGAATAAAAAAATAGATGCCTTTTCCTCTGATCAAGTTGTGCTTATCGGCATGGCTTTGAAAGAGAAGGAACCGAACACCTTTGAGATCGATCCAACTGCATTTTCTTTCGAACCCTTTGCTCTTGCCGTACGGCGCAATGATGCTGACTTCCGCCTTGTTGCAGATCGTGAAATAGCGGCTCTGTACCGCTCAAAGAAGATACTTGATATTTACGAAAAGTGGATTGGCCAGTATACCGGACAAAGGCTGCCGTTATTCGAAGCATTGATCAAACTTAATGCGACACCGGAATGAGTTGCCCCCAACCGTTTCAAGGCCTGGAAAAGAATCCGCCAAAGGCTCAAGTGTCGGGTCAAACCGGTGATATCCATGAATGAATAAATAACTGGAAGACCTGCAGTTCTGTAGAAGTAAAATAAAAAACTGAGCCATAAAAAAAGCCCGACTCCTTCACGGAATCGGGCGTTTTTATTTGGCTCCCCAGCGCGGACTCGTCTGGGCACTGGGAGATAATAGTAAGGCTTTGATTTTACTTTGCGGGCATTTTTGCACAAAATTTAATTTTGTCCCGGTAATCGCCAGAAAAATTGCGCCTTCAGCCTGGTATTTTCGCCCGCAATTGCTTTACTGCGCAGGCTGCGGCGTGAGCTCGAGTTTCGTCGTATCAAAACCCTTGTCAGTCAGGCTTGCGATGATGCCATCGTAGACAGAAGCCTGCATCTGGGGGGTCCGGTTCAGAATCCAAAGGGTTGTGCGCCTCGGGTCGGAGACAACGGCATATTCGTAGTTTTCCCCAAGCTCGATGATCCAGTAGTCACCCGGGAACAAACTAGCTGGAAACAGGTCAAACCTCACCGACAGTTTTGCATTGGTTGCCGTGTCAACCACCGTGGCCACGCCGTGAATGGATGACTGGCTGCCGTCCAGCGTGTTTTTAAAACCGCGATTGGTCACGCTCACGGTGCCGTCGTTTTGCAGGGCATATTCAGCAGTGACACCCACAAGTCCTCTTTCAAAAAACTGCGGATAACGGGCAATCTCATACCATGTACCGACGTAGCGCTGTATCTCCACAAACGCAACCGTTTCCGGAGGGTTCGATGGCTTGCAACCCGCAAAGGCCTCGGCGCATAATGCCATCATAAGAAACAAGCAGAACCGGTTAGCTTTCGTCATAGCGTGTACCCCCTATAGTTAAAAGTACTGGTTAATTATATAGCATATGAAACACTTTTTTAAAGCGGACTGCTTTTATGCCATGCGAGATTCCATAAAAAAAGCCCGACTCCTTGCGGAATCGGGCTTTTAACTTTGGATCCTCAGTCCCGCCTTGGCGGGATTTCCGTTGCACTCCAACGCTGATACACTCGAATCCCGCCGATGGCGGGATTAACAGCCACCTGTCACATTGGCCAGAAATCTCCCAATGCCTCGTTTCTTAATAGTGCTTTCCTTGCTCATTGCGGCAACCCGGTCTGCAAACTGCCCGGACCACACCAGCCGCCAGGGTCCAGTAAAGCGCTTCGTTGTTTTCGACTGAAAGTATGCAGGATCATTATGCTCCCGGCAGCGACGTTCGAGATTATTGGTCTGGCCGCAATAATAGCACCCTGTGGATTCGCTTTGCAGAATATAGACATAGCAGGTCATAAAGGCGCCCAAAAAAAGCCCGACTCCTTCACGGAATCGGGCTTTTAAAATTGGCTCCCCATCACGACCCCATCTGGGCACTGGGAGATTACTGTAACCATCTGATTTTTCTTCCTCGTGTTTTAGCCAGCTCTTTTACTTCAATGTTTTAGCTTGTAGATGGCGGGCGATGTGGTAATCGGGACTCAAACCAAGGACACTGAAGGCTCATTTCATCACTGATTTTAAAATCCGGTAAATCAGCTTCAGCTCATCGGCACCGGCTTCTTTGATCAGGCTGTTTATTCGGGTCTTGATATGCTTGCTGTCGGCTTCGTGCTGGTAATCAAATAGCTCCGTCAGTTCCAACTTCAGGGCGGCTGCCAGCTGTTCCGTTACGTCAATGGTCAGATTGGCCTGCCCCCGCTCTATCTCCCCTAGGTATTTGGCGCTTATATTGGCTTTTTCAGCGAGATTCTCCTGAGAGAGCTCCTGGACCCTTCTCAGATACCGTATTCTCTTGCCCAATAATATTTTTGCGTCCATTCCATCCTCTTTTTTCGAAAATTATTGTTCGAATACGGATAGAATGAAACCATCTATAAGTAAGAAATAATTTGATAAAGAAACTTATAGGTGTTATTTTGCAATCTAAAGCAGTAAAGTTTGTATCAGGTGGCATAGATTTTTATTCCCTAGGAGTCTGTCGGACTTTCCAAGCATCCTATGATATAATGGCGTAACATTAAACAATTGATTTCAAAGGATACGCCAGATGTCATTAAAGTTTGTCACTTGTGATCGCAATGCACAATTTTTACTGCCTCCGTCGC
>CAIWCT010000001.1 GCA_903911225.1 uncultured delta proteobacterium | reverse complement strand
GTATGGCTATCTGGGAGAGAAATTTCGAATGCTGCCATCGTGATGAGCTTGAGCAGCTGCAGCTTGAGCGGCTGCAGTCAAGCCTGAACCGTGCCTATAAAAATGTATCGTTTTACCGGCACAGCTTCGACCAGAAAAAAATAGTGCCCGAGGACATTCGCAATTACAGCGATTTCAAGCAGCTTCCGTTTACGACCCGCCAGGACCTGCAAAATAATTATCCCTACGGAATGTTTGCCGTGCCTTTGCGTGAGGTTGTGCGCATTCATACCACGGCTGAAACCGCCGATACCCCGACCGTTATCGGCTATACCCGCAATGATCTTAAAAACTGGGCGGGCCTCATCGCACGTTTTCTCACGGCTGCCGGTGTGACCGATGAGGACGTTATTCAGGTATCCTTCCATTACGGACTTTTTACGGGGGCTTTCGGGCTGCACCATGGCGCTGAGCGCATCGGCGCCTCCGTTATTCCGGCATCAAGCGAGCAGACTGACAAGCAGATCAGGATCATGCAGGATTACCGCAGCACGGTGCTGGCGACAACGCCCTCCTACGCGCTCATCCTGGCCGAGCGGATTGAAGCCCTCGGTATTGATCCCAAGACGCTGATGCTGAAAAAAGGCCTTTTGGGTGCGGAGCTCTGGTCTGAAAAAACCCGCAAAGAGATTGAGCAGCGCCTGTGTATCGAAGCATTTGACAACTACGGCGTCAGTGAGCTCATGGGGCCGGGTATTGCAGGAGAGTGCAGCCAGCACGCCGGCATGCATATTTTTGAGGACCATTTCCTGCCTGAAATTATTGATCCTCAGACCCGCGAGGTGCTGCCGCCGGGCTCAACAGGTGAGCTGGTGCTGACCACGCTCACCCGCGAAGCGTTCCCGCTCATCCGGTACCGCACAGGCGAAGTGACAAGTCTGGACTACAGCCCCTGCGCCTGCGGAAGAACCATGGTGCGCATGCAGCGCGTCACCGGCCGCACCGATGATATTCTTGTCATTAAGGGTGTCAATGTCCTGCCGCAGTATATAGAAAAAATTCTCGCGGGGATTGAGGGCTGCGAGCCTCGCTATCAGGTGGTGGCAAGGCGCGAACACAACCGCGACAGCCTTGAGGTTCGCGTTGAGGTTTCGGAAAGCGTATGCTTTGACGAGATAAAATATCAGGAGCTGTTTCGCGAACGCGTGCGCACAGCCCTTGCCCATAGCCTCGGCTTGCGCGTTGACGTGAAGCTGCTTGAACGCAAAACCCTTGAGGATGAATTGAGAAAATCCGGCAAGGTTCTTGACCTGCGTCCGGTGTAGCGGGGCATCCCCGAACATGGCTTCGCCCGATACTCAAGGCGGGTCATAAACGATATGCTCTAGCGGCTGGATCTTCTGCTCTTGCCCGAGAGCTTTACAGTGTTGTTATGGAAAGGCACAGTGCATGCCCGAACATTTTCCAAAAGAGTTTAACTCGCCGATAACCCTTTCGGTGCTCATGCCTGTTTATAACGAGCGCTTTCTGGTTGCAGCCTCAATTCAGCGCGTTCTTGCCTTTGCGCATCCGCTGGTTGCAAAAATCGAGCTTATTGTCGTCAATGATAAATCAACGGACGGTACTGGCGACATACTTCGCGATATAGCTGCTGCTCAGCCCCATATCCGCCTCATCGAGCATGAAAAGAATCAGGGCAAGGGCGCAGCCATCCGCACGGCCATTCAAGCGGCAACCGGCGAGCTTACAATTATACAGGATGCCGACCTTGAATATTACCCTGAGGACTGGGCCGTCATGCTGCGACCTTTTTTTGAATCAAATGCCGACGTGGTCTATGGATCAAGGCTGCTTTCATCAGACTACCGGCGCGTGCTGTATTTCTGGCACTCCGTTGGCAACCGGCTGCTGACGCTGCTTTCAAATATGATGACCGATCTAAACCTGACTGATATGGAAACCTGCTATAAAATGGTCCGAACGGAATTGCTGAAATCAATACCCATACGGTCAAATGATTTCCGTCTGGAGCCGGAGCTCACGGCCAAGCTTGCCAAGCGCGGCGCCGTTATGTATGAAGTGCCGATCCGCTATGCCGGACGAACCTATCAGGAAGGCAAGAAGATAGGCTTTGCAGACGGCATGGCTGCGGTAGCGGCCATTATACGATGGAAGCTGATAGACGATATCTACTGCGATGACGAGTATGGATCCTCTATTTTAACCAGCCTGAACCATGTGCGAAAGTTCAGCGCATGGATGGCCCGATGCATAAGCCCCTGCGTAGGAACCAGGGTGCTTGAAATAGGGGCTGGCATCGGCAATCTCACCCGGCATCTCATGCCGCGCGAGACCTATGTGGCCACCGACATCAATCGGCACTATCTTGCATATCTTCGCAATGTAGCTTTCGGCAAGCCTTATTTAAGGGTCGCAGAGCTTGATCTTGCCAATGCGGCAGGCTTCAAACCGTTTGAAAGCAGCTTTGATACTGTCATCTGTCTGAATGTTCTGGAGCATATCACCAATGATCTTAACGGTCTGAAAAATATGTATTGCGCACTTGAGCCGGGAGGAAAGGTCATTGTGCTTGTGCCGCAGGGCCAGCATCTGTACTGCTCGCTTGACCGGGTGCTTGGTCATGTAAAACGCTACAACCGGCAGGAATTGATAACGCTTATGCAGCAGGCCGGTTTTGTCAATATACAGGTGCGTGATTTTAATAAATTCGGCGTTCCCGGCTGGATTTTTAATGGCCGCCTGCTGAAGCGGGAGTACTTCTCCCGGGTGCAATTAAAGATTTATAATATGCTTACCCCTGTCATGGCGCTTTTTGACAATGCGTTTCCCTGGATTGGCTTAAGCCTGATCGCAACGGGTGAAAAACCTCCGCGGTCCTGAGCCGCGAAATACATATATATTCCCTTCGCATCGTTCTGATTTGAATCAAAAACAAAAAACGGGCATATGCTGAGAAAAAAGAAAAAGCCGCGCTGACACAAGCGCGGCTTTTTTATGGGGGTGCGGTTGAAGCCTGTATGGCCTGGCAAGTGGCAGGCAGCTTCAGCCGATCATGCTCTGGACAATGCTCACAAGCCTTGCCGGCTCGACTGGTTTTTGAATAATGCCGATAAATCCAAGCTCGCGGATTTGCGTTGTAGCGGCCATCGTTTCGGCGATGCTGCTTAAAAGAAACACGGGTATCTCGCTGTTGTACCGCTTGATCTGCTGTGCGGTCTGCATGCCTGAGTCGATGGCTTCCATCATCATATCGCACAAAACCAGGTCCGGGTTTATTTTCTGAACAACTTCAAAGCCCTGCTTTCCGCTTGATGCCGAGATAACAACGTAACCTTTGGCCGAAAGTATCGTGTGTACGGTTTCAATAATATCCGGATCATCGTCTATCACAAGTACTATCTTTGTCTCAGCCATGTTCTTCTCCTTTGCTATTGTGACATCTCGCACAGGGCCTTAAGAACCTTATAACTTGCGAATATTTTCATTATATTATCCCGCAGAACAGACAAAACTGCAACATGATTTAGCATCGTGCTGAGGGGGTATACTGGCCGGGCTTGAAGTACATCAACTGTTCGGTTAAGAAGTGATGCTAGCCCGCCTGCAAGGCATGGCCACAGGCACGAATACGTACATGGCAGGAGTGGGCATTTGATTGCAACAATGAGACAAAACAGAGGGCGATGACTTTTTTATGTAAACATCAAATTTGGAAACCGGGACAAAAATTTTTCTTCTTAAGCGAACCTGTGATAAAGTAATGCGAGTGCACATGAAGTGCATGGCGGCCATTCAACGCTCATTTTGACTGAAGACTACATTTTTTATTAGCCGAATAGTTTGCAATCGGCGGGCAGTGCCCTTTATCCGGAAGCGTCACACTGCCGGAGAATGGCTTCCCTGTATGCCTTATGGGCTGCTCTGATTTTTTTCATCCGGTCGACATGACACAACCGAATGTCAATGCTATATATAAGAATACATGCATATAACTGGAAAGGCGGCAGGGCATGAGCAAACTCATGAATATTCATTCCATCGTGCAGGAAGAAATACGGAAATATTTTGATCTGAAGCCGGTGCAGCTTAAGCATCCGCTGCCGGAACGGCCCCTGCGTGCTCTTGGCCTCATGGAGATAGACGGCGAGGTTTTTTCGTCGGAGAAGCTGCTGCGGGCTGTTTTTATCCGGCCGCAGCTCCCGGTTTTTTTTGCCGTTCGGTCGATGTTTCTTCGGCCCCGCGTGGAATATGACCTGCCGGTATTTGCCGGCGAGGTGATGCGAACAGGAAGCACAAAAATGGTGATTATTGATATTCACCGGGCGGGCAAGACGCACCATGACGACTCGGCCCTTTTTGACAAAATGATCCAGATTCGCGACAAGTATCCCGATCTGACAAAATACACAAAGAAACAGGGCGGCAAGGTTCAGGATGTTTTTTCAAAGGCCGCCTGCCAGATAACCATCCCCGAAGAGCTTGACGGCAGGGCTGTTGAAATCTTTCTTGAGTACCTGCGCCTTTTCTGCGATATGGTAAGGCGTGCTGAGCCCGTTTCGGGCGAAGAGCTCAAGCGCACCATGGCGGTGTTTGACGATTATCTGAAAAGCCTTATCGATCATGATCCGGGCGTGGGTGTCTGGAAAATGATATTCGGGGAGAAGGGCGGCATTGAGCGCTCCATGGACATGCATTTCGGGATGTAGAAGAAAGAGATTTTTTTATTGGGAGGGTCGGTTGAAACTGGTCTCTGCCAATCCGTAATAAAACTTTTTCAGGGAGATTATCTATGAAAACTTTAGACAGGATGGTTCGTGTTGTATACATGTCAATAGCTCTTATTGCCGCAGTGGCCATGTTTGCGGCTTCGGCACAGGCAAAGCCCCGCACGGATAATGACAGTATTACCAAGTCCTGCGGCCTGGACAATGCCACCAAAACAATCCTTATCGCCTATGACACCATCCACGGCTCAACCGCTCACATTGCCGCTCGGATCGGCGATGATCTGTGCGATATGGGCTTTAAGGTTGATGTGAAGTGGGTGGGGGATGTAGCCGATGTGGAAGGCTACGACGGCTTCATCGTGGCAAGTGCAATTTATAAATTCAACTGGCTCCCGGACGCGCAAGCCTTTCTCGAAAAGTATAAAGTTCAGCTTGCCGCAAAGAAAACGGCCATCTTTATCGACGGCGCAAGCATGTCTCAAGACACGGAGAAAACACGCGCCGCAGTTAAAAAGTCATTTATTGACCCGATTCTGAGCAAATACCCGGATATTTCCCCTGTGTCCATCGGGCTATTCGGCGGCGCCTTTGATTTAACGAGAAAAAATGAATACACGCTGTTTGAGAAAGTCGTGCTGCGCATAGTGGGTGTCATTTTGCGTCTGCCGGACAAGAAAAAGGTCGACTGGCGCAACTGGGATACCATCAATACCTGGGCCGCAGAGGTTGGCAATCAGATGAAGTGAAACGGGCTCTGATGGATTAGCACACAGGGGGCATATGAAAAAAATACGGCTGGGAAGAACCAATCTCGAGGTAACACGCTGGGGCCTTGGGGGCATACCGCTTTCAACCATTATGGGCGGCACGACCGAGGAGGTGATCGCCGAGGTCATAACCGCGGCTCTTGACTACGGCATCAACTATATCGATACCTCCCGCGTGTACATGGACTCGGAGACAAATCTCGGTGCCGTGCTTAAAGACCGGCGCAAAGACTGCATTATTGCCAGCAAATCCTACAGCAGAACCTATGATGAAGTGCGCTCGGATCTTGATGAAAGCCTGACGCAGCTCCAGACCGACCATATTGAAATCCTCCAAGTGCATGCGCTTTATCCCCATGAAGTGGCTGCTTTTATGGCCCGTGGCGGGGGCATGGATGCTTTTAGAAAGGCAAAGCAGGAGGGCGTGATAGATTTTATCGGCCTAACCAGCCATCATATAAGCGTGCTTGTGGAGCTTGCAAAGACGGGCGAGTTTGATACGGTCATGTATCCGTTCAATGTGATTGAGCGCGCGGCTGAGCATGAGCTGCTGGCACTTGCCCGGTCGCTGGACATCGGCTCAATCGTTATGAAACCCCTTGCCGGAGGGGCTATTCGCAGTACGCAGAAGGCCTTTAAGTTTTTTAATGCCTACCCTGTTGATCTTATCTTGAATGGCGTGGCAAGCGTTGCGCAGTTCAAGGAGAATATAGCCTGCGCTGAGATTGAAGAAGCACTCAGCCCGGAAGAGCTTGCAGCCTTTGAGCAGGAGGTGGCGCCGCTGGGCACGGAATTTTGCCGCCGGTGCGGCTACTGCATGCCCTGCCCCAACGATATACGGGTGCCGGATATGGTGCATATTTTTTATCAGGCTGTGCAGGGCATACCGGTGGAGGAGCTGCCACCCGACAGGCTGGAGGTGGGCAAAGGGCTGCTCATGTGGATGCAGGCCTGCGAAGGCTGCGGAAAGTGCGAAGAGCGCTGTCCATATAATCTGCCCACGAGAAAGCGGGTGCAGGAACTGATAGAGAAGTTTTCATAATCTGTAGCGTGCTGATGCCGGGGGCCTTTTATACCAAAGGCCCCCTTTTTTTTATGATCTTATGTTGTATGATTGCCGCCTTAAAGCCAATGCTTTGTTTGTGATAGCGGGTTCTATTAAGTTGGGCCTGACCTGGTCTATTTCAGGAAAGAAGAACTGTATATGAACAAAAGGAATCTGTTTATCGCTGGATTGCTGCTTGTTTCTCTCTGGACGCTTTTTTACAAGCTGGGTGAGCCCAATCTCTATCACCTGAGAAATGAGTCCCGTCGCGCCGAGATAGCCCGTGAAATGATCGAAACCGGCAACTGGCTCATACCGCACCTTGAAGAGGAGACCATTCTTACCAAACCGCCGCTGTTTTACTGGAGCGTTGCGGCATGCTCGTTGAAAACCGGGGTTACCGAATTGTCCGCCCGCATCCCTTCGGCAGTTGCCGGATTCGGCACGGTCATTTTTACCCTCCTTATCGGCGCACTGCTGTTTGACAGGCGCATAGGCTTTCTGGCAGCATTTGGCCTTCTTGCGACAAACTTCTTCATGCACCAGGCGCGCTATGCCGAGCTTGAAGGCATGCTGACATTCTTCATCACGGCCTCCATCTATTGCTTTTTAAAGGGCTATAAAACACCTTCACGCGCACAGCTCTGGTACGGGCTTTTTTTTGCCATGATGGGCCTGGGGATGATGACCAAAGGGCCCTTTGCCATGACCTTCCCGCTTATTCCCATTATCGGTTTCCTGCTTGTTACGCGTGAAATCAAGCTTCTGAAAAGCAAAGCATTTCTGCTGGGCATCATACCGTTTGCATGCATTGTGCTGCCCTGGCCGCTTTTTATCATGAAGGATAATCCCAATTTCATCCTGCTGGTCCTTTGGGAAACCGTAGCGCGCGCTGCAACCGGGTTTGTGCATCGGGAGCCGTTTCAGTATTATTTTTTTGAGCTTGTCAAGGCGCTGTTTCCCTGGATATTTTTTCTTCCCTTTGCCTTCTGGCTCGCCTGTTCCAAAAGGCTGAAGGAATCAAGAAAAGAGACAATATTTGTGCTGCTCTGGTTTCTGGGCAATCTTCTGTTCCTGTCACTGCTCAAGTCAAAGCGCGACTATTATATGTTTCCCATCACCCCGGCGGTGGCTCTGCTGGTGGCCGTAACCTGGCAGCCGTTCTGGCAGTGGTTAAAAGAAAAAACAGCAACACAAGAGCTATGGTGCCTGCGGGTGGCTTTTATTGCGGGCAGCATTCTTGCCGGGCTGTCTTTTCTGCGCGGCAATCCTTTTGCTGTAAATATACCGAGCATGCATTCTCCTAATATTCCGTGCATGCTTTTTTTTGTCGGCGCAGGCATGATCGCCGCCGCCGCCATAAAAAGGTTTTATCCCCCGGCCGCGCTCAACGCTGTCGTATTCACAGCTACGGTCGCGCTGATGCTGGGCATTCATTTTCTGTATTTTACCTATACCGTACCCATCCGCAATGCGGAGGATTCGGGGAAAGTATTTTATAAAGCCGCTGCACGGCTCGTTGGCGAAAAAGAGCCCCTTGCCTTTGCCTGGTCCAATGAAAATTACACATTTACCTTTTATGCGCATCGTCCCCTCACAACCCTTAAGGAAGAGGAGGATATAGCCCCATATATGGCTTCAACAAAAAAGTCCTTTCTTGTAATGCGCAGATTTCATTACACGAGAATGGGCTCGCCTCTCTGGAGGGTTGTTTATGACACTCCCTATGCAGAGCATGATGGCTGGCAAGGCTATATCCTGCTGTGTAATCAGTAGTGATGTTCGTGGATGTCGCGGGGCAGGGGGTGTATGTGCAATTGCCGTATATAAAATAAAGGGCACGGCAGTCAAACGACTGCGTGCCCTTTATTTGTAAGTATCAGGCCGGGGCGATATCGATGATGATTTTCCCTTTTGCCCGGTGGGTGCCGATGTGGGCAATGCCCTCCCGCACCGCCAATTGGTTAAAGGACAGGCGCCGGTCTATGGGCGGTTTGATAGCGTTGTTGAGCACCAGGTTTTGCAACGGCTCAAGCGATGAGCCGAGTCCGCCCATGATATAGCGCGGCCCTATG
This sequence comes from uncultured delta proteobacterium, assembly GCA_903911225.1. Lineage (GTDB taxonomy): Bacteria > Desulfobacterota > WTBG01 > CAIYCZ01 > CAIRTM01 > CAIWCT01. The sequence continues at coordinate 7,134 of CAIWCT010000001.1, read as the reverse complement.
ATGCTGGTTATGCAGGCCCGCCAGAGCACATACCCGAGCATGGCTGCAATGCCCATTTTGCCAACCTTCCGCTCGCCGATATATTTTTCCGGCCCGCACAGGGTGACAAAGCGACCGGTTTTTTTCAGCATCCGCATGCCCTGGGCCTCCACGTCGCGACCGCCCACGCAGTCAATAACAGCATCCATCTGCAGGCCGCCGATCTGGCTGTCAAATGGCCCCTTTGTATAATCAATCACCTGCTCAGCCCCCAGCGACAGCACCAGCTCTTTGTTTGCGCCGCTGCACACGCCGGTTACATGGATGCCCTGCTTTGCAAGAATCTGTACCACTATGCTGCCGATGCCGCCCGAAGCGCCAATGACTGCGCACTGGCAACCCGCGGCGGCTTGTGCGCACATGACGGCGCTTGCACCGGTTTTGCCGCCGATAGCGCAGGCTGCGGCTTCCGCAAAGCTGTAGCCTGCGGGCTTATGCAGGGCAAGCTTTGATTTCAGGCAGCAGTATTCAGCCCACGCCCCGCGGCCTGAGCCTGGCATCATGAAGCCGAGCACGCTATCTCCCGGTTTGAAGCCGGCAACACCCGGTCCGGCTTTCACGATTGTTCCTGCCACGTCAACGCCAGCCACGGTCGGCTTGTCAATCGATGCGCGCGACGGATAGATGCCACCGAAGAATGTGCCTTCGGCAAAATGTATATCATCGATATTGATGGAAGAGGCTTTCACCTGCACAAGCAGTTCCTGTTCTGCCGGTTCAGGCATCGGCACATCAAGCATCGTGAGCGCCGTTTTAAACTCGCCAATTTCAAGGGGCCGGGTGTAGCCAAGTGCTTTCATTTTTTTCTCCCGTAAGGCGTGTGTCGCCGCCAGTGTTATTGATTGACTGAAATGTGCCGCGCAAGCCTTGCTTTGCAAGCGGGATCAAAGGGCACGGATGCCCCGTTTTGCAGGCAGGGAGCATCAAATCGTACATAGTATAGAAGGCTTTGCCTCACAAGTAAAATAAAATGCTGCAAAGGGGCACCACGCTGTGCCATCTGCCGCGCTCAGTCATGGCCCTGTAATTGACAAAGCTATGGTTTGTATGTTATGTAGCGCACATACATAAAACGCTGTGGTTAGAGAATGCTTCTTTTACTGGGCTGGAAGGCGCCTGCCTACAGAGTATGTGAAAAAAGGCTTAAGCTGTAATGATCAAGCCGGCGCTGATGCATGCACGGCATGCCCCTCAGGATAGGCTTTCCGAATTTTTTAAATAAATAGGCATTGCCTTAAGAGGGAAGATGATGAGACGTAAACAATGCATCCAAGCGGTTCTTGTTCTGTTCATCATGCTGCTGCCCGCAGCAGCTGCTGCGGCAAACGGCGTGATTGCGATTCCCCGGACCGGGCAGACGGCCTGCTATGACTTAAATGGGGCTGTTATTGAGTGCAAGCTCACGGGCCAGGACGGTGATATGCTGGCGGGCGCGACATGGCCATCCATTCGGTTTATCGATAACGGCGATGGTACGGTGACCGATAATCTGACCGGCCTCATGTGGACGCAGGACGCCAATCTCGGAGGCTCCTACAGGTCATGGAGCGAAGCGCTCGAGTACATAAAAACGCTTACTGTCGGTGGCTACACCGACTGGCGCCTGCCCAATATCCATGAACTTGATAGCCTGACCGATTCAGGAGCTGTGGACCCGGCTCTCCCCCATGGCCATCCTTTCATAAATGTGCTGCAGAATTTCTACTGGACATCTACCTCCGTTGCCTTTGATACGCTTAATGCCTGGGTTGTCGACATGTCCGACGGCGGTATCGGCAGCGCCTATAAGCCCAACATAGGGCAGTATATATGGCCGGTTCGAAAGGCGCAGCCCGGCAAAATAGAGCTGCCGCGAACCGGGCAGGATGCCTGCTATGATACCGGCAACAATGTTATCAGCTGTACAGGCACGGGGCAGGATGGCGATGAGCAGGCCGGTGCTGCCTGGCCCGCATCGAGGTTGCAGAACAATGGGGACGGCACCGTTACCGATCTGCTGACCGGCCTTATGTGGACCCAGGATGCAAACCCCGCAGGCACTCCCATGACATGGCAGGAAGCCCTCGATTATGCGAGCAACGTGACCGTCGGCGGCTATGCCGACTGGCGTCTGCCCAACAGGAAAGAACTGCGCAGCCTTGTGGATTATTCCCGGAACTATCCGCCGTTGTCGCAGGGCCCTCCTTTTGTAAACGCGCCGGACTTTATGTACTGGTCCTCCACCTCCTATGCAGGCATATTTGTTCATAATTTCGCCTGGACCGCCGGCATGGCTGGTTTTGTTTACCCTGACACAAAGCCCAATACCTACTGCGTGTGGCCGGTGCGTGCAGGCCTGGTGGACAATGATACCGATAACGGCACAAGCCTGAAGGTTATTCCCAAAAAGATCCACAGGCTGGTCAGCTTTATCAATCCAATCCATGTTTTCATTCTTGTCGGCCCGAAAGACCATGTGTTTCAGCGTGGATTCAGGGTTCATTGGGGCTCCGATGCGGTGAAGACCCTGCTGCGGGTGAAGATCGGCAAGAGAATCATTATTGCGCTGGCTTTTGTCAATCCGTTTAAGCTGGAGGCCGGTGACTGCGGTGTGAATGTCGGCTACTGCAAGGGGAGCATAGAGATAAAAAGGTTCTGAGCCGCGGGTAATTGCGCTCTAAGCAAGAGGGCTTTGTAGAATTTTCTTATAGGCGCGTCAGCGTAAATAACCACGACAGCTGTTTGCATGACCTATACTGCCGTAGCAAAAGCCGGCGCCTTGCCTGTTTAACATTTCATACCCATCACAAATCGACTATATGTACATTCGAGAGAACGCAATGCCGGTGTGCTTCCGGCTGCGGCTTGCTGCATGCCGTGCAGCCTTCATTAACCGCTTTACAGGCCGCATTTCTTTATGCTACAAACAGGAGTATTTTTAAACGTTTTTATATATTCAGAGAGAAGAGCAAAATGAAAAGACATTTAGTTTTGATGTTTGCCGCTGCCGTCTGCTGTCTGCTGTTTGCAGCGGCTGCCCAGGCAAAAGAAGTGAAAATTGTTCTATTTCCCTTTGAAGCCCATAGCGCCGAAGATTTAACAGGGGTTCAGTCGGGCATTGCAACCATGCTGCCGGGCCGCGTGTCCATGCCGGGGCAGATTCTCGTGCTTGAGCCCCCGGGTGCGAAAGCCGAAGCAGGGCAAAAACCCCGCGTCATTCCTGCCACCGAGCAGCTCGCCATGGCAAAAAAAGCAGGGGCCGACTATCTGCTTACAGGAAGCATCACGAAGATGGGCGCCATCATCAGTATCGATGCACGCCTCGTGAAGCTTGCCGCAAGCGACAGCCCTGTGCCTATTTCCGTGCAGAGCCAGGGCTTTGACGCCATCATCCCGCAGCTGAATATACTTGCGCAAAAGACCCGGAACACCATACTCGAAACCATAGCACCCGATAAGACTGCAGCAGGTTCAATGGCCGCAGACGATGATTCCTATGTTCAGCCCCGCAAACAAAGCCGATCTTACAAGACAGCTGCCGAAGAGCCTGAAGACGTCTATCAGCCGCCTCCACGGAGGCCCCAGAGCAAGCCCAGCAGGTTCGACTCAGACAAGCCGAAGCGCAGCTACGGCGCAGGCCCCGGAGCACTTTTTGAATCGGCCCCGGCATTATCAGCTACGGTGGATGGCAAGCCTTACACCTGTATCTGCGCCGGCGATGTCAATGGCGACGGCAAAAAAGAGCTGATAGCCTCCGGCCCTGACAGTATCGATATATTTCAGCTCTCCGGCGGCTCGCTTGCAAAGATTGCCCAAATACCTGTTGGTGTTGATGAGCATGTGATTCATGTCGATGCCGGTGATTTCAACGGCAATGGCACCGACGAGCTGTATGTGAGCTGCTATGAGACCCAGAACGCGCGGTCGTTTATTATTGAATTTCAGCAGAATCAGTATGCGCGCATTGCAGACAAACAGCGCTGGTTCTACCGCTCCTATCGCCTTTCCGACGCTTCGGTGAAACTCATCGGCCAGGAGGCCGGTTCAATCAGCCCCTTTAGCGGCGAAATCTATACCATGGAATGGAAAGAGGGTAAGCTTGTATCCCGTGAGCAGTTCATACTTCCGGGCAGCCGCGGCATCTACGGCTTCGGCGAGGGAGATATCGATGCCGACGGCGCGACAGATTTTCTTATATTCGACAAGGGTTTGTTCAATACCGAGCCCGATCTCATCATGGTTTCCACCACCAGCAAGACTGTCTGGCGCGACACGAAGAAACTGGGCGGTACGCCCAACTTCTTTTCGAAATACACCACCATGAATGAAATGGAGCAGAAGGAGTATGTGCCTCTGCGCATTATCTGCGCTGATATCACGCCGGACGGGCGCTGGGCGGTAATCATCGGCAAAAACAACCGCAGGGGCGGCTCTGTGGTCAGTAAGCTGTTTGACTTCACCGAGGGGCAGCTGCAGTGCCTTTTGTGGGATGGCTCCGACCTTGCGCCCAACTGGACGAGCCCCATGGTAAAAGACTATGTGGTGGATTATCTGCTGGATGATATCGATAAGGATGGGGTGCAGGAGATTGTCTTGCTCTCGTCGAAGTCAGAGGGCATGAGTGGCGCCGTTGCCAATAAAATTTCGATGTATAAAGCGGTAAAGAAGTAATACGAAAACAAAGGCTGGAAGGTCTTCGGATTTGAATGTGCAGGCCCCCTCGCCTCGATCCTCTCCTCATTGCGGGGGCGCGGAGGTGTTTTACGGATTTGATAGGTTTCTAAAAACGGCGAAGCCGGCAGTGCATGCCGGCTTCGCCGTTTTTTTTGTATGGCCCGAGCCCGCTTTATTCTGCTTTCAGCGTGGCATTATCGATCAGCACATCGTATTTGTAGCCGTATCCAAAATCCTTATCAAGAGAGACCAGGCCCTCTACCAGCACTCTGTCGCCCACCTTCGCAGTGCCGAGCGTCGTAATGGTCAGGTCCTGTGTGCCTTGCGTGCCGGTGCCGTCCTGCACATGGGCCCAGTTTTTGCCCATTATTTCGGCATTGAATTTGACCACTTTGCCGCGCAGGGTAACAGTCTTACCGGCGAGATTTTTTTTGTCTGCATAGATTTCAGCCACGGTTTTTCCACCGGCTGGCTTTATGATGCCTGAGAAATCAGTGCCTGCAGGGGTGGGCGCAGCAATGTGCGACGAGCCTTCCTCTGCCGCTGACGAAACATCTGCGGACTTCTGCGCCGGGGGCATAGCGCACACGGGCTGCGAGCCTGAAGGCGCCAGGATGCTCTCGACGAAGTAGATTTTTTCAAAGGTGCGGTTAAGGGTTTTGCTGGTGAAGTTCTCTTTCAGCATGCCTGCCGGAAGCGAGAGCCTCTCGCCGGCCTTTACCGTGCAGCCGGGTCCCGCAAACCAGATTTTCTCTTTTCCCGTATCAAGAAGCACGTAGGTGTAGCTCGCGGCATTCATGGTTTCGGCAACGGTGCCGGTTATTTCTGCTGCCGCCACAGGTGCAGGCATTTTTGCCGCTGGTGGAGGACTCGACTCCTTGCTGCTGTTGCCGCAGCCAACTGCAGTAAGCAGCAGGAGGGGCAGGAGCACTACGTATTTTTTAATCTTCATGTTTGGTTCCTTTTCTAGTTAGTCAGGTTTGTGTTGCAGTATTTTTAATGCCGATTTTTTTGAGGAGTGAATAATAGCAAACGGAGACAGGATGTCAATTTCTATCTCCGTTTGCCGGTAGTGCGCTGTCTGCCGTTACGCTGTGTTTAGAAGAGGCCGCTGACCTTTCCTGTTTTAACATCAACGTCCACGCGCCTGAATGCGGGGTTTGAGCCCGTTCCGGGCATCAGGCTGATGGTGCCTGCCATGGGGCAGAGGAATTTCGAGCCCGAGTAGATGAGAACGTCCCGGATGGGCAGTATCCAGCCCTTGGGCACGCCTTTCAAGGACGGCTCATGGGTGAGGCTTAAATGCGTTTTGACCATCATGGTTGAATAGTCTGCGTACTTTGGATCGGCTTCGAGCATTTTTGCTTTTTGCTCGGCCTCGGGCGCCCATGTCACGCCGTCTGCTCCATAGACTTCCTTGGCTATAATGGCAACGCGATCACGGAGCTTCATCTCAAGGGGATAGAGAAATTTGAAATCATTTTTTTCATTGCAGGCGTCGATAATAGCGTCGGCGAGCTCTAGCGCGCCGTCGCCGCCGTTGGCCCAGTGTGATGACTTGGCGCACCGTGCGCCCGCGGCTTCGGCTGCTTTTGTGACCATTTTAATTTCATCGGCCGTATCCGTATGAAACATGTTGATGCAGACAACCGGGTTGATGCCCGCCTTGCGGATGGTTTTAATATGGTGGATCATGTTGCAGAGGCCCCGTTCAAGGTATTCGAGGTTTTCCTTTGTGTAGGCCTCGGGCAGGGCGATGCCGGGCGTTACCTTGGGACCGCCGCCGTGCATTTTAAGGGCCCTGATGGTCGTGGTGAGCACGGACACATTGGGCTTCAGCCCGCTCAGGCGGCTTTTTACGTTCCAGAATTTCTCGAACCCGATGTCGGCAGCAAAGCCGCTTTCAGTCACATGATAATCAAACAGCTTCAGACCGACCCGGTCGGAGATGATGGATGACTGGCCAACGGCGATATTGGCGAAGGGGCCCGCATGCACCATGCAGGGCTGGTACTCTGCCGTGCTCATGAGCGTGGGGTTGATGGTGTTGCGCATCCAGGCGCACATGGCTCCGCCAACTTCCAAATCGCCCGTGGTTACGGGCTTGCCGCTTCTGTCGAAGGCGACGGTAATATTGTTGAGCCGCTCGCGAAGGTCGGCAAGATCGCGCGCGATGGAAAGTATCGCCATGCACTCCGAGCTGACGGCGATGCCGAATTTTGACTGCATGGTAAAGCCGTCCTGCCTGCCGCCGACGCCGATGATGATATTGCGCAGGCTCTGGGCGCAAAAATCAAGCACCCAGCCCATTTCCACCCGCGTCGGGTCGATGTCAAGTCGCCGCATGCCGGTCAGGCGCAGCAGCTGTTCGTCATTGTAGTTGCGCTCATGCTGCAGGCGGGCTGTCAGGGCGACCATGGCAAGGTTGTGGGCATTCATGAT